>JAZONY010000011.1:0-12659 GCA_045654705.1 Victivallaceae bacterium | reverse complement strand
CCCGTCTATGACGAATGTCACATGCAGGCCATGATCGACGCCTTCAAGAAGGTCGCCGACGCCTACATGAAGTAAGGAATTGCAGAAAATGGCTAAAGTCAGATATGCGATCATCGGTTTCGGCGGCATCGCCGAAAACCGTGTTGCCAAAGAAGGTTACGCCTGCGATAAGGCCCGTTTCGCCCCCCTCAAGAGTGCAGAACTGGTCGGTGCTTACGACCTTTTTGCCGGAAGAAAAGATGCCGCAACGGCTCTGGGGCTCAAATGGTATGACTCCATCGACGCCATCCTCGCCGATAAGGAGATCGACGCTGTTTACGTTGCCACCAACAACGCTTCTCACGCCGAAATCGCCATCAAAGCCATGGAAGCCGGTAAACACGTCATCGTGGAAAAACCCATCGCCACCAGCCCCGCTGATGCCAAGAAAATGGTTGACCTTGCCGCTCAGAAGAAACTTTGCCTCTCTGTTGACCACATGATGGTCTACAACGCCTACAACGTCATGGCAAAGAAGTATGTCCGTGCCGGTAAACTGGGCGACGTGAACGACTGCTGTTTCCACATGGAATTCGCCTTTGGATACGATCCTGCCGAAGCTGCCACCTGGCGCTGCTCCAAGATCGAGGAAATGGGCGGCCCCATCGGTGACGTGGCTTCACACTGCTTCTACGTTGCTGAGTACATTTTCGGCTCACGCATCGTCGAAGTCTGCTGCTGCTACCTGCCCAAGACCATGAATATCGTTGCCGAAGACGGTGCTTATATCAAGTTCACCATGGCAAACGGTATGAAAGGTTCTGTCAAGGTCGCTTTCAGCGAACCCCGCGGCGGTCTTGTGGGGACCCTTTCCAATCTGGGTTACGAGATCTACGGTTCCGAAGGTGTGCTGCGCTCCTACGGCAGCATGTTCCAGCTTTCCGGCAAGGATGACGAGCCTTACAAGATCCGTCTTGAAATGGAAACAGCTTCCGGTGTCCGCAAGCTCCATCCCCGTTCATTCCCCAACATCTACCAGTCCCTCATCGAGCATCACGCCGAATCTGTTCTCGCAGGCAAGGCGATCAATGCCAGAGAAGGTCTGCGCAATCTCCAGCTTTGCGAAGCAGCCCACAAGTCTGCCCAGCAGGGCGGTAAGGCTGTCAAAGTCAAATAAGATATTTATTTGATTTTTGCGTTGAGATCCCTCCGGTGCCTCCAAGGTCCGGGGGGATTTTTTTTTTCACCATGAAAAAAGGGCATATTTGCAGGGGATTTTTTTGCGGAAACTCTTGAAAAATCTTCAGCTCAGGCATATATTATCGTGCAGTATCTGCTTTCAATCCAAATAAGGGGAATTTTTATATGAATTATGCCAATCTGTACCAGAAGATCCTTGGCGGTGTCAATGTTGAAAAACTTCTGTCTGATATCAGCGCCATGCAGGCGATCGAGTTGAAACATACCCACTCCGCCAACCGTGCTTCTGCGGAGTTCGCCGCTGAACTTGCCCGCAATGCCGGGCTTGATGTGGAAATCGTGGAGTTTCCCGTGGATGGTAAAACCGTCTTTCAGGATAAATTCATGCCTTACGCCTGGGAGTGTTCCAAAGGTAAACTTACCGTTGAAACTTCCGCCGTTCCTTTCTCCGACCCGGTGATCGCCGATTATGAACGGCATCCCTTTCATGTGATGCACGGCTCCGCATCTCTTCCGGAAGGGGGCAAATACCTTAAACTCATCAGTTATCAGGACCTGCTGAGAGGGGCTGATACCGAAAATACCCTCTGTATGCTTCCTCCTGAGTGCCATCCCAGCGGTCAGGTGCTGAAAAATGCCCTTGAGCTGGGATGCACCGGCGTGGTCAGCGATTATCTGGTCAACCGTTACGATGCCCCTGACGGTCTGCTCTGGGGCAACGGCAACACCCCGGGGAAAAGATGGCACTTTTCCTGCGCCGAGCCCAACTATGTCGGATTCTGTGTCACGCCCCGTACCGGCGATCAGCTGCGTTCTGCCCTCAGAGCCGGACAGGTGGTCCTCAAAGCGGAATGTGACGGAAGACTCTTTGAAGATAAACTTGCCACCGTCACCGCCACCATCAAAGGGCGTTCTGATGAAGAGGTGTGGCTCATGTCCCACCTTTACGAACCCCTTGCCGATGACAACTCCTCCGGCGTCTGCGCCTGTATCGAAATCGCCAAACAGCTGAAAAAGCTGATTTCCTCCGGCGCAATTCCTCCTCCGGAACACACTTTGCGGATCGTCTTTTCTCTTGAATTCCACGGCTTTGCTGCCTACACCGATCAAATCCGGGGAAGAAAAAAGGTCCTCGGTGCCGTCAATATGGATGCCATGCCCCTGCGCCATAAAGAGGATGTCATGCGCCTTTTCATGTCGGCGCCCCCCCTGGCTTCTGCGGGCAACGCATTGATGCGTGAGACCGTGGCGAAACTTGCAGGTCTCATCCCCTGGCAGGTCAAGGAGTTCGCTTTCGGACAATATGAGGACGATCAGGCGATCTCCGATCCCATGGTGGGCATCCCTGTTCTGTGGCCCATGCACCCCGGAAAAGGCAGACACTGGCACAATTCACGGCAGACCGTGGATATCATCGCTCCTGAAAACATCTCCGCCGCCGTGGGGTTCGTGGGATGCTGGGCTGCCGCCATGCTTTACGGCGTCAGCTCCGACGGCAAGGCGCTGGGCGAGATCTATGTGGAGACTTTGCGCCGCCTTGCGGGGAACAGCTGCGTGCCTGCCCCCGCCAAAGGAGGGGTGCGCAGTGCCGTGACCAAAGCGGATTTCACCGGTAAAGTCAACTACATCTGCCGTATGCTTTCTGCCGAACTTGAGGAACTGGGACTGGAAGATGAACAGAAGAAACTTGCCGCTGTTGCCGCTTCTGTCATCGCTTCTTACGAAGAACCCGCTTCTGTCGGATCAGGCGACCCCTGTGTCTGGTTTGAGGGAACCGGTGCCACGGTCATCACCCGTCTTGAACACGGAATCCCTTATGATTTCTGCAAAAACAGCAAAGCAGATGCGCTCCGCTGCATCTACACTCCCACGGGCAAGGTCCTTACCGCTTCTGACGGCAAAAAGACCTTGCAGCAGCTGATCCGTGAAACGGAGTATCAGCTGGAGCATCTTCTGACTGAAGCTGAGATCAAGACCATCTGCCGCGAACTCAATCAGCTTGAACGCTACGGATATATTTCCCAGAAAGTGACCAACAGGATCAAAAAAGAGGATTTCAAAGAGAAACTTCAGGAGCTGGGGATCCGGAAAGGGGATCTCCTCATGGTCCACTCCGCTTTGGCATCTCTGGGACCCAGCGAGATCGCCCCCCGGGATTTCAACGACATGCTCCTTGAGACTCTGGGCAGCGAAGGCACTTTGCTGATGCCCGCTTTCACCAATCCCTACATCTACTTTGAGGGGGCAGGGTTCCGGGACGGCAAATACCGGGTCGCCGTTGAAAATATGCCCGCCAGGACCGGCGCGCTGGTCAATCAGCTGATGACCAGACCCGGGTGCATCCGTGACCGCCACACCACCCACGCCGTGGCGGGTATCGGTAAAGATGCGGCGGAACTTCTGGCAAAACAGGGACCCTTCGATCCCCCCACCGGCTTGAACAGTGTCTGGCACGAACTTGCCCCCCGCAAAGGAAAGATCCTTTTTGTGGGCAGCGGTGTCGCCTGCAACACCTATCTGCACTACCTTGAGACCTGCTTGAATCTCTGGTATCTCGGATGTGCCGTCATCCGCTATAAAAACGAAAAAGGTTTCCCCCAGAGCGCCCTTATCGAACAGCATCTGGGCGGATGCCGTGATTTCTACAAGGGACTCAAATGCAAGTTCAATGACCGTGCCATCGAAAAGGGGTTGAAGATCGACTTTGCGCCTCTGGGCTATGCGGGACTTCATCTGATCGATGCCGCCGAACTTTACAGGATCGGGTCTGAACTGCTTAAAGAAGATCCTGCGCTGCTTCTGTGCGATTCGGAAAAATGTCCTTTCTGCACAAATGCCAAAGCACGCTTGAAAGCATAAGTTCCGAGTGGAGCTTTTGCGCCGGAGCCGCTGCAGGAGTGATTTTCGCTCCTGCGGCGCTTTTGCTTTGTCTCTTTCTTCATCCCAGCCGTCGTCTGTGGCTGGCGGCAGGGACGATGGCGGTACTTCTTTGCCGTCTGCTCTTTCTTTGCTGGAGCGCCCCTTCTTTTGAATCCTTTATGGACCGCCGTGCCGCTCTGGTGGAGTACGAACTCTGTCTTGAAGATCTGCGGCTGAGCGAAGTTGAGAGTTTGGAACAACCCAAAGGTCTCCGGGCGGAGCTGCGGAAGCTCCGGTTCCGCTGGGGAAAGGAAAAGGAAAAACTGTGCCGGGGGCAGGTCATCCTTTACGCCAATAAGCCGCTGCCCCGGCGTTACGGAACACTTCTCAGGGGAACCGGTGTCCTTGAACCCCCTGAAAGTGAAAGTTTCAGGAAAGAGTGGCGGCTCTTTGCCGATGAGTGTGAGAGTGCCGGCTTTGAAAACTCCTGGCGCAGCTGTTCCCAATGGATGCGGGATAAACTTTTAAGCCGTCTCTGCCGCTTCATCCATGATGACACCAACAGAAATCTTGCCGCCGCTTTTTATCTGGGGAACACAGGCGGCATGACGCTCCAGCGGCGCAAGGATTTCGCCGCCGCAGGGACGATCCATCTCTTTGCCGTATCGGGACTCCATGTCGGCATGGCGGCGATGCTGATACTTCTTCTTTTGCGTTTTCTGCCCTTTTTCAGAGTGCGCTGTTTTCTGGCGGCGGCGGGGGTATGGTGTTATGTCTTTCTCACAGGAGCCGCAGTCCCCGCTGTGCGGGCAGGGGTGATGATCGGCGTGTTTCTCATCTGCCGGGGGATGCTTCTGAGCGTTCCCCCGCTGCGGCTCATGGGGATCGCCGCAGGGATCATTATCATTGCCGATCCCGGAGCTTTGAGTTCAGTAGGGTTCCAATACTCCTTTCTCATCACCGCCTGTCTGCTGCTTCTTGCTGAAAAACTCAGCACGTTGCGGCAGCTTGAGGGGAGGCTTTTTACCATTATGCCTTTCACACCTCTGACCTTGAAAAAACTGCGCCGTTTCAATGGGGAGTTCGCCTTGAAAGCTGCCTTTTTCTCAGGCGTGACAGCGGTCCTTGCCGGAAGTGTGGTCTCTTTGTACCACTCCTTTGCCCTTGTGCCGGGAGCTGTGATCGCCAACTGGTTCACCCTGCCTGTGCTGGGGATCCTTTTTGCCATGCTGCCTGTTAAAGTTGCCGCTTCATTCATGCCGGAGTCCGTGGACCGTTTTGCGGCGCAAATGATAGATATGTTTTTCGATTATCTGCGCACGGTGGCTGAGATCATGAGTGAGTTGTGTGCGCCCTTTTACGCTTTTGCGCCGGGCATTTTTACTGCGGCGCTCATGGCATTGCTTCTGCTTTGCGCCCTGGGGTTCCGCAGGAAACTTCCGGCGGTCATAGCGGGGGGATTATTTCTGAGTATGCTGATGTACTTTCCCCTGCGTTCATGGTGTGAAAGTTCCAAAGTGACGGTGATATCTTCCTACTCCGACACGCCGCCTACGCTTCTTATTTCTGACAAAGAGCGTGGAGAAATCTGTGTGGTCGATCCTGTGCGAGTCCACAATCCCGAACTTGAAAAGGCACTCAAACGGGCAGGGACTTCAAAGATCGACGGGATCTATTTTTCCCGTCCGTCGGTCAGAAATCTTTCGGGATTGGAGCTTTTGGCTTTGCGCTATCCTGTGACAAAGGTGGTTCTGCCTCCTGTTACGGGGCGCAACTGGCAGTTCAAGGACAGGATCACCGAGAGAAAGGGGGAGTTTTTCTATGTGAACGAAAGGGAGAATGGAGAAAAATTGAAATTTTTCCGCGAAAAAAACAATTTTGCTATTGAATATCCTGATTCCGGCGTTATGTTAGGTTGGAAACTTGAAATAAGTGACAGAGATAACGGAAGAGCTGTTGTGTTTACCAGAGGCGGTTTGAAGCGTACAACAACTCTCCCCTGGAGCAATAAAAATGGAGTTTGGGAGCATGAGCTGTGAGCGCAAGATGAAAATATGCCATGTGATCACCCGCATGATCGTGGGCGGAGCACAGGAAAATACCCTTTTGACCATCAAGGGACATATCGAAAAAGGACATGAAGTGGTCCTTGTGACCGGATTTTCCCCCGGCAGGGAAGGGGAACTGCTCAAAAATGTGGAAATGCCCGATTTCAAAATCGTGGAGATCCCTGAAATGGTCCGTGAGTTAAGTCCCCTCAAAGATTATCAGGCACTGCGCAAACTGCGCCGTTACTTCAAAGAGGAAAAGTTCGACGTCGTCCATACCCACAGCTCGAAGGCGGGCATCATCGGGCGTATCGCTGCCCGTCAGGCAGGCGTTCCTGTTGTTGTCCACACCGTCCACGGACAGGCGTTCCACGCCTACGAAAAGCCCTGGAAAAAGCTCCTTTACATCGCCGCTGAACGCATCGCCGCCAAATATTGCGACAAGATCTATGCCGTCGCTCAAGCCATGATCGACCAGTGCGTCGAAGCCAAGGTCGCCCCCCGTGAAAAGTACATGGTGGTTTACAGCGGCATGGATACCGCCGCCTTTGCCAACGCCAGACGGGATATGGAACTGCGCCAAAAACTGGGGATCCCTGAAAACGCCAAAGTCATTGCAACTGTGGCACGGCTTTTCCCCATGAAAGGCTACGAAGAGATGCTCCCTGCGGCGGCGCAGCTGGTGAAGAAGTTCCCCGATCTTCACTTTCTGCCTGTGGGGGACGGTCCCATGTTCGACGAATTGCAAAAAGAGATCGCCGCTTTGGGAATGAGCGACAGATTCCACTTTGCGGGACTTGTTCCCCCGCACAAGGTGTGCGATTATATCGCTCAGGCGGATCTGCTGTGGCATTTGTCGCTCCACGAGGGACTGCCCCGTGCCGTGGTGCAGGCCCTTGCAGTGGGGATTCCCGCCATTGGCTACAAACTTGACGGAACACCTGAAGTCGTCCTCAACGGCGAAACGGGCTACGTCACCCCGCCTCAGGATGTGGATGCTGTGGTCAGATACAGCAGCGAACTGCTCGCCGACAGCATTCTGCGTCAGCAAATGGGGGAAAAGGGCAAAGCCCTCGTCATTGAACGCTTCGCCTGGCGCCGCATGGCGGACATCCTCGAAAAAGAGTTCCTCATGCTGCTGAAAGAGAAAACAGGAAAGTAACACTTCGCTGTTCAAAAAAAGGTTCCGCAACTTGCGAAAAGCTGCGGAACCTTTGCTTTTTTGTGGAGGTCAGTTGAAAAGATTTTCTTTGAGAAGTTCAAGGGCGATGACGATGGAAATGGGGGCGTTGGTCCAGCCGGTGTAGATGCTGTTGGCACCGCCTTCAAAGAGGTCGCCGCCGCCCCAGCAGCCTTTTTCCATATCATACATGCCGCGCCAGCACCCTTTGAGATGCTTTTCGGGGGAGTCGTCCTGAATGGAACAGACCAGTTTCAACGCCTTGTCAAAGGCTTCAGCGTAACGGGGGGCAAAGGATTTCAACCCCAGAAGTCCCAGAAGCGCCCAGTTGATGGTGTAGATGGTATCCACCAGATGAGGACCGCAGGGGGCTTCATCGTGTTCTGAGGGAATATTGCCGTTTTCACCCATGCGTGAAAGGAGCTTCTGCCCGAAAAGCTCCGCAACTGTGCGGAACTCATCCCTGTCCGTTGCGGCAAAGGCGGAACATGCCCCCATAATGGCGTAACACACTTCGCTGACGTCAAATTTGTCAGCATAAGCGGTCAGATAGGCGTGGTAATCTTCAAGGACCTCCATGAACTCCGCCCGGGGATCTTCACGGTATGCCCGTGCCAGAGCCATGCAGGCGAGACTCCCCCAGTGGGGTTGGTCGGCGGCACCGATAAAGGTATCGCTCCGCCAGTGCTTTTCCTTGTCCTGAAGGATTTCCGCTCCCGGAGCCATGGCACTTTTCATCGCCCCGGCAAGATGAGGGGCAAGCATCATGGCAAAGCGGCGCATTTCGTACCTTTTTTCCAGTTCAGGAAACTTTGCCGCGATCTCAAGGGCGAGGAAGATACACCATGATTCGTCATCGAACCAGACCACCGATTCACGTTTGATGTGGGACCAGTTCCAGCTGCCGGGAACGTATCTGTCTTCACGGCGCCAGAGCAGTCCGCTTTTGAAATAGAGAAAATCCAGAAGATTGACGGCGATCTCATAATATTTCCTGTCGCCGAAAAGTCTGTAACTCAAAAGGTACATGTAGGCACTCTGGAAATTGCAGTCCGCACGACGCTGTTCGATAATGCAGTGTTCATCGTGGAGCGTCCATGCGGGGAAGGCATTCATCATCCGTTCCAGTGCGGCGTTGTCTTTGGTGATGGCGACCCGTTCCGCCACGCCCCAGAGACCGTTTGCAGGGAGCATGACGCCGGAATTTTCAAACCATTCAAGGTTGTTCAAAAGATTCTGTTTCATCGGTATTCTTTCAAAATGATTTATTTGGCGATCCTGACCAGAGCCACCGCAGAGTTGGAGTCGTTGGCAAAGGCGACGCTTGTTGCCGTGATTTTCGCATCAAGGCAGGGGGAAAGATTGTGGTTTTCATCCAGCAGCAGCACACTGCATTTGCGGGATCGATCTCTTTGTCGAAAGTCACGGTAAAGGTACTGTCGCCGGTGAAAAATGCGGAAATAAGAAGTGCCATGCCCCCTTCCGCATCTCTGCCGCCCAGCACCGTCACCTTTTCCGCATCAACTTCAACGGCGGTGCGCTCAGGATAACGGACGATCTCGCCGAAGGCTTTAAGTCCGAAGTAGGAGGGCGTGGGCTTGGAACTGCCTGTCACATAACACCCCCATGCCGAGGTCGAACAGGTGTAGTAGGCTCCGTAATCCAGCGGCGTATCCTGCCAGCGTGCCATAACGGCGGTGAGAGCAGCGGCGGAGTCGAGACCTTTCATTTCGTTGTTGTACATATTCTGTTTGTAGACCGCATCGGTTCTGAGCCGGTGCCAGTCACCGGGGAAGTAGTGCCATTCGTTGAGGTGGATCTCGCACGCTGTGTAGCCCAGTTCATCCAGTTTTTTCCGCACCAGTCCGGGGGATTCCTGGATCCAGCCGAAAGGATCGCTGAAGTAGCAGTGGTAGGAGTAGAAATCAAGAGGAACCTTTTCTGCGGCGCATTTATCCAGAAACGTGCCGCCGTGGTAATCGCTCCAGCCGCAGTGGGCGGGACCGCCGAACTTCAGATGGGGGAACCGTTTTTTAAGTTCTTTTGCAACCTTGGCGAAGAAGGTGAAGAACTCCTCCTGAGTCCCCAGCCACATGAGGTTTTGGGCGTTGGGATCAAGGCGGGTGTTGCCGCCGCACTCAGGTTCGTTCCAGATCTCCCAGTATTCGATGTTGTAGTGGAACCCCTCCCACAAACCTTCGGTGTAGTGGCGGATGATATTGGAAGCGATGTCAATCCATTTATCCACATCGGCAGGCGGCTCGATAAAATATTTGTTCACCGTGTGGTCGATGGATTCCCCCAGACGCCAGAAAACGGGCGTATCAGCTTCCACGATACAGTTGTGCAGATAGTCGTCGGTGTGCTTGAAAGAGTAGTTGCGCCGATCGGAGGCATCAAGGTGGAAAAGAGGGAAGATGTTGCTGATATCCACCAGACGGCAGTTGGGGTTGTCGAGAGGGGCATCGTGGAGCCGGGTGAAAGCGAGGTTGAGTTCCTTGAAACTTTTGCGGATATTGCGGCCTGCCATTTCACCGGCAAGACAGGGGGCAAGGTTGCCGCCATTAAGTTTACGGATCCTGCCCCGGTTTTCCCCGGTCTGCCATTTGATATTGATATTGCCCATAGATAAAATCCTCAATAAAAATTGAATTAAAAAGGCGATTTGTTATACCATACCCCTTGAAAGGGAAAAATGCAAACGGATTCAGCAGAAAATTGGCACATTCTCAAACCGGAAGAGGTTTTTTTCCGTGATCCCGGCAGAAAAAAGCAAAAAAATTGAAAAAAATCATAAAACTTGATTTGCAATTCCGAAAATGCGGTGCTATATTATAAACATGGCGGCGGGTTAGCTCAGTTGGTTAGAGCGTCGGAATCATAATCCGCAGGTCCACAGTTCGAATCTGTGACCCGCTACCAACCTTAAAAATTTACCGGATGATTTTCTCATCCGGTTTTTTTTGTCCAATAAAAAACGGGGGGGCAATCCCCCCCTGTAATTCGGGCGATCTCCTTGATGCTCCGTCCGGCGATTCTTGATCAGTGCGGAAACGGAAGTAGCGGCTGGCATGGGCTATAATCTTACACAAATCTCAGGGAATGGGATTTGATCAAGCCAAAGTAGTTTTTGGTAACGGATACGCATGTGAAAGTATTGCAAAAGATGCTGATTTTACGCTGGTATGTGCTTTAAAATCTGCCATATCATTTTTCCAAAAGCTTCAACTGTTTGGAACTCCAATCATCCAATTGGTATGTTTTAATTTTTTGTATGCAGAACTGTTCCTGTTCTTTCAAATTCAATTTGCGATAAATCCATGCTAAATGAACCCACGGATAAACAATGGAGGGATCAGCAATTATTGCTTGGAGCAATAAAGCAACCGCTTCATGGTCATTGCCAATTCGCCGTCCGGCATTTCCCGCCATATTGCAGCTTTCAAAGGTTATTTTTGAGGCAGCTGATTTTGTGTAATATTCATATGCCATATTGAGTTGATTACGTGCAAAGGCATTCTTGGCAATTTTAAAATCATTGTTCTCTGCTTTATCGGCAACACCGACAGGCAACATTCCGGCATAATAATTCAGGAAGTCCAAACGGGGATCTGAAAAATTTGCATTTCCTGCACTGGCAATAAATAACATTGCAGGCAAAACCGGCATCTTTTTTATTGCAGCCACATTTGTTTTATCCTGACATTTCTTCGCGTACTCCGGCGAATAATCCTTGGCTATAGATCCTTGTGTGAAGAAAATACCGGCTGTTCCGGAAAAACCATCTTTTTCCAGAGCCATACCGATTGAATAGCATAATTCCGGATCATAAGGGGATGAATTCAATAATACAAGTAAATCGTGAACAGATTTGTTTGCAATTTCGGTCTGCTCTCTGCAAGTAAAAGAGAAGGCATTTTTACTCAAGAGCATTTGTTTGACATTTTTCCCGTACTCTTTTCCAAGTTTATTTGCATAAGCCTCTTGGAGAGATACTGGAATATTGCCATTGCACAATTCAATGCAAACAGAAATATTAATTTTTCCGGACTGATAGTTCGCCGGAGACAAAAGTGTTTCTCTGATAGCGGAAAATGCAGGAGGTATTACAGAAACATTTTTTTCAGGGACGGCAATAACAATCGTATATTGATCTCCGCTGGCTTTGCGGTATATTATATTACTTTTCTGAATACTCAATTCCACCGGGACGCACTTAAGATATTCCCCCCATATCCTCTTCCGTAAAACCGGAGATATTTTTTCAGGCCAATCAACTTTTGACTCCAGAAAATGTACGATATTACTTACAGCCTCAAGTTTTGCTTTGGAAAAGCCGACTTCCCGATTAGTTGAGCGGGAAAGCATCTTGCCTGTTGCAAAAATATACCCGTCTGTGATAAAACTTTTTGAGGCAAGAATGTCTTTTTTATTTTTTTCAAATGCGTTTGAACACTCCTTTGCCGAAAGCATAGGAGTGTGTCCCAATGAGATAAAAAAGATTGCCCCGGCAAGGAGCAATCTTTTTACGGTTGTGATATCAGAAAGCATCTTCATCTGCACTTGCACCAGCTCCCTGGAAAGATTTCTGTTGCAGTTGAGATTCATTTGCTTTCGGGGTAGTAGCTGCAGGAGTACCGGCAGACACCGCGTTAGGAGCAGCATTCATTCTGGCTTTGAGATTCTGGGCTCTTGCCGCAGAAGAAGGACTCCAGGTACAAATGACACCATAGATATACTTGCCTGATACGGGATGTTTTGCTTTCCAACGTTTCAAAGTTGCAATTCCGCTGATATTCATCTTGGCGGCAGTTGCTTTGACTTTTTCACGGAATGCGCTGGCATTGTTATACTCTTCTGCGGCGTTTTCGTATTCAGTGGTGGTTTCAGCGTTGAGCATATCGCTGCCAACGGCAACGCTTTCCCCGGCAAACTCACGAATGGCGGCAAAAGCGTTCAACTGAGCTTTTCTGGAAGCCGCATTTGCAGCGGTCGGAGAATTGGTAATCGCACCTTCCTGACCGAATGCAACCAGAACCAGCTGTCCATTTTCATCAAGTTTCTGCTGAACGCCAAATGTGGTCAGCAAAACAACAGGATCTGAGGGAATCTGCTGGGCAATGGGGCGTTTGGGAATACCGTTGGGTACAGCTCCGCCGACCAGCATAACTTCAGCCATTTTCTGCAGTTTGGGGCTCCAGATGGCAATAACGCCGATTTCGCCTTTTTTATTGGCAGGAGTAAATTCAAAAGAATTGCAAACCTGCAGACCGCAAACATAAGCCTGTGCTGCGGTACTGATAAATTTAGCATAACTTTCAGATGTAAGTTGTTTTTTCGCTGCCTGGGCAAGAGCTTCTTTTTCTGCTTTCTGCGGGTCGATGCCTTCAGCT
>JAZONY010000010.1:0-38006 GCA_045654705.1 Victivallaceae bacterium | reverse complement strand
ATTGAGATGAAGCCTTGTACCACACTTGTCGAAGCCCCAAACCTCCCCAAAGCCAGTATCACCATTGCACCACAACAACACGCCGGACGGGTCGCAAGAGAGGGGGCTTGGGGGAGAGAGGCGCTGGCGCCTCTTTACCCCAACTCCGCAGACCAAAGTAAATCTCTCACAACCTCAAGTATGACCAAACAAAAAGGTTTAGTCACACACTCAGCCCCTCAGTACTGGTAAACGCCCTGTTTGTGCAAGAGTGTCTGGTGCGGCGCTTTGTCGGACAAGTCGGACAAGTCGGACATGTCGGACTTGATTGGTGCGCCGCCCCCGTGAATTAGCGGGGGGCGGTTGACTGGCGTTGGGGGGCGGTTTATTCGCAGTTGGCGGCTTGAGAGAGAACCCGGGCGGCTTCGGCGAAGTTGCGCTTGATGTGTTCGTGGTGGTGGGCGTCGGCGTTGATGATCACAGGGATCTTTCTTGCGTAAGCCTCTTTGAGCAGGGCAGGGGAGGGGTACTGTTCGCTGCACTCCTTGAACCATCCGGCGGTGTTGAGTTCGATGGCTCCGCCGCGCTTCTGCACCGCTTCGAGAACCCTGATCCCGTGGGCAAGGTAACGGCTGTTGTCGATCTTGCCGAACTTTTTGGGCAGGTCAAGGTGTCCGATAAAGGTGTAAAGTCCACACTCCGCCGCGCCCTCAAGTTTGCGCCAGTACTCTTCGCAGATGACCTCTTTTTCCGCTTCGTTCAGGGGCAGCCAGTCCGTGATGGAGTGGTCAATGGGGAAGTTCCCGCCATAGTGGACCGAGCCGATCAGGTATTCAAAAGGATATGCCGACAGCTTTTTGACGACCTCTTTACAGTTTTCAAAAAAGAAATCCACCTCCATCCCCAATCGCAAAGTGAACTCCTCTGAATCAAGCTCCTTTTTCAGTTCCAGCACCTTTTCAACATATTCGTCAAGGCGTTCAGGGATCATCCGCCACGATGAGGCATCAATGGGACTCCCCTCAGGCGGGATCACCCAGTGATCGGAGATCCCGAACTCACGCAGTCCCGCAGCTTTGGCTGTGCGGCACATAAGTTCAAGTGAAGAAGCTCCGTCACTCATGTTGCTGTGATTGTGATACGAAACATCGCCCACAGGGGCGGGAAAGGTAAATTCAAGCATCTTTTTTTTTCCTTAAACTTTTTTTTCAAATCCATTTTACAGAATATATATGCGTTTTTAGAAATTTCAAGGGGCGCTTTTTCTTGCAATGGACTTTTTCAGGAGTTATATTAAGATATGTCAAAAGAGGAGAGTGTGTTTATGTTGCTGATTTTGTCCGTTTTGCTCTGTGCCGCCGTCATCTGGCGGATGATCGTTCCTTTGAAAATACGCTGGCAATACAAAGTGCTGCTGGCTCTGCCCTTTGCGGCGGGGGCGTTCAAGTTTCAGCTCTTCCGTGTGATAGGGGGACACTATTTTTCCCCCGATCTGCCCGAGTTGATCATCCTCACAGGAGCATGGCTTTATGGAGGATTCTATTTCGTTCCGCCGCTTCTGGGAGCAAGTGAGCTGCTGCGGCTCTTTTTCAAGCGCAAAGAACAGAAGATCTGGAACTTTGTCAACCTTGCGATCGTATGCGCCGCATGTTTGCTGAGTGCCGCCGCACTCCGGTTCGGCGCCGCTGACCCTGTCGTGACCCGTTATACGGTGACTTCTCCTCAGCTTCCGGCTCAGGCTGACGGCATGACCGTGGCCTTTATCACCGATCTGCATATCGACCGTACCACAAAAAAAGAAAAAGTCCGCGCACTCGCTGCTCAGGTGAACTCCCTTGAGCCTGACTTGATCGCTCTCGGCGGAGACCTGATGGATGGAAACGTTTCTCTGTGCGGCGAAAAGGTGAAAGAACTTTTTGCCCTCAAAGCACCTATGGGCGTTTTCAGCGTGCCCGGGAATCATGAATTTTATTCAGGCGCAGAAGAGTGGTTTGCGTTCTTTGAAAACTCCCCCGTGAAAAATCTTTTCAACACCTCTCAGGAACTCCCCAACGGCATCGTCATCGCAGGTGCCGGGGACAGGGGGGCGCAGATATTTTTCAGGAACGATCCTGTTCTTGCACGGAAATATGGCGACAGAACTGCAGCGTGTCTGAAAACACTTCCGCAGGAAAAGTTTGTTCTGTTTCTGGCACACCGTCCCAAAAACGCCGCAGTGAGTGCCGACTCCGGGGCGGATCTTCAACTTTCAGGTCATACCCACGGGGGCATGATCCGGGGATTTGATCTGCTGGTGGGACTTTTCAACAATAACTGGGTCTCAGGCCGCTATCAGGTGGGAAAGATGGAACTTATCGTTTCAAACGGGACATGGCTCTGGAAAGGATTCCCCCTGAGACTGGGACGCCCGGGGGAAATACTTCTCATCACCTTGAAGCGCTCTTAAAATTTGACCACCATGTGCAAGGTGGCGGGCGTGTCTCCCGTGTTGGAGATCCGGTGGCTGATGTCACACTGATAATTGAGTACATCACCCGGAGCAAGTGTGATGGCGTTTCTCCCCGCTTCGATCTCGACGCTCCCCGAAATCACCGTCACCAGTTCGTAGCTGTTGGGCTCGTGGGCCTCGGATGCCAGAACCGCACCCGGTTCAAGGGTGAGAAAGTACAACTCAAGATCCCCCGCAAGAGTGATGGGCGAAAGAACCTTGATTTCCACGCCGCTTGTTCCCGTGAGACGGGGCAGGTCCCCCTCCCGGGTCACGGCAAAGGTGCGGCATGTTTCCCCTTCGCCCTTGATCAGCAGACTCAGCTCCGTTTCAAGGCTCTGGGCGATCTTCCACAAGGTCGCCACCGTGGGATTCACTCTCCCCGATTCGATCTGGGACAAAGTCGCTTTGGAAACACCGCTTGCATCTGCCAGCTCATCCAGTGACCAGTGCCGCTCGTGGCGTTTCTTGCGGACATTGCTGCCGATGACCTTCGGCGTGGCGATATCATCTGTTTTCATGTTTATTTTTCTGAAAATTTTGTTAAATATATTAAACTTTACTCTTGACTTTTAACGCTTCTAATAATATAGTATGTATAACGCAGCTTGTCAAACCGAAATTTTCAGGCAAAAGGAAGTTTATTTTATGAGAACCATGAAAGCCATTGTCAAAGCCCGTCCCGGTGTGGGGTTGGAGCTGACCGAAAAGCCCATCCCCGAGTATGGGGTCAATGATGTTTTGATCAAAATCAAAAAGACCTCCATCTGTGGCACTGATGTCCATATCCACAACTGGGATGCCTGGTCCCAGGCGACCATCAAGACCCCTATGACCATCGGTCACGAGTTCGTGGGAACCGTTGAGGCTTTCGGCAGCAATGTCCACGATGTCGCCATCGGCGAACTGGTTTCCGGCGAAGGACATATCGTCTGCGGCAGATGCCGCAACTGTCTCGCCGGAAGACGCCACCTCTGCCCCAATACTTCAGGCGTCGGCGTCAACCGGGACGGCGCTTTTGCCGAATATCTGGTGATCCCCGTCACCAATGTCTGGCACTGCAATCCCGCTCTCGGAACCGATGTGTTGAGCTGCTTTGACCCCCTGGGCAATGCCACCCATACTGCCTTGAGCTTCAGAGTGCTGGGGGAAGATGTCCTCGTGACGGGGGCAGGTCCCATCGGTATCATGGCTGCCGCTATCGCCAAACATGCGGGCGCACGCTTCGTGGTCATCACCGATGTCAATGAATACCGCCTCGAACTCGCCCGGAAAATGGGCGTCGATCTGGCGGTCAATACTAAAGAAATTTCTCTTCAGGAGGTGATGAAGCAGCTGGGCATGAAAGAGGGCTTCGATATCGGTCTTGAAATGTCCGGCAACGCTGCCGCACTCAACGGCATGATCGACTCCATGAGCCACGGCGGCAAGATCGCTCAGCTGGGGATCCTGCCCCCCGGGACCGCTGTGGACTGGAACAAGATCATCTTCAACGGACTGACCATCAAAGGTATCTACGGCAGAGAGATGTTCGAGACTTGGTACATGATGACCAGTATGCTGGAGTCCGGGCTGGATATTTCCCCCGTTATCACCCATAAGTTCCACTACACCGAGTTCCAGAAGGGATTCGATGTGATGAATTCAGGCAAATCCGGTAAAGTCGTTCTTGATTGGGAGAATTAAAAATGTACGGCAAATTTCAGAACTTTCTGCAGGAAACTCTCGACGGTATCAAATCCAACAACCTTTACAAAAATGAGCGCGTCATCTCTTCTCCACAGAGACCGCGCCTGACCCTCGCCAACGGCAGGGAACTCCTCAATATGTGCGCCAACAACTATCTGGGGTTGGCTGACCACCCCGAGATCGTTGAAGCCGCTTCCAAAGCCATGGAGCGTTACGGCTTCGGACTGGGGTCGGTCCGCTTCATCTGCGGGACTCAGGAGCTTCACAAGGAACTTGAGTGTCAGGTCGCAGGCTTCACCGGTATGGATGATGCCATCCTTTACAGTTCATGCTTCGATGCCAACGGCGGACTTTTTGAAACCCTGATGGGACCCGAAGATGCCATTATCAGCGATGCCCTGAACCACGCCAGCATCATCGACGGGATCCGGCTCTGCAAAGCCCGGCGGCTTCGCTACGCCAACGGCGATATGGAAGATCTGGAAAACAAACTCAAAGAAGCCGCCGATGCCCGGTTCCGGCTCATCGCCACCGACGGCGTTTTCTCAATGGATGGAACCATCGCACCCTTGCAGGAAATCTGCGATCTGGCGGAAAAATACGACGCCCTTGTCATGGTGGACGACTCCCACGCCGCAGGATTCATGGGCGAAAACGGCAGAGGCTCCGTCGAGTACCGCAACTGTCTCGGCAGAGTGGATATCATCACCGGAACTTTCGGCAAAGCTCTGGGCGGCGCAGGCGGCGGCTACACCGCCGGAAGAAAAGAGATCATCGAACTGCTCCGTCAGCGGTCACGCCCCTACCTTTTCAGCAATTCCCTCTCCCCCGCCGTGGCGGGAGCGGCACTGAAAGCCCTTGAGATCGTCAAGCGTGAACCCGAACGCCGCAAACATATCGCCATGCTTGCCGCAAGATTCCGCAAAGGTCTGGAAGAGGCGGGATTCAATCTGAAACCCGGTGAACATCCCATTATCCCCGTGATGATCGGCGATGCAGGTAAAGCCGCCGCCATGGCGGAAAAGCTCCTTGAATACGGCGTGTACGCCATCGGATTTTCATTCCCCGTGGTCCCCCGGGGCGAGGCGAGGATCAGGACACAGCTTTCTGCGGCGCACACCATCGAAGATATCGACTTCGCCATCGAAGCGTTCCGCAAAGCGGGACACGATATCCTCGGTATCTGATTTCTTTCAGAAAACAAAAAAGTGCGGCAGCTTTTTGAGAGCGTGCCGCACTTTTTCTTTTGTTCAGAAATCGTGGAAGTTGGTGGTAAGTTCCCCCGTTACCGTGTCGATGGTGGTTGTGTAGGTGTAATCGTTACGTTCTTTGATACGGAATCGTGAGGGATAAAGGGCGGTCAGGGAACCTGTGACCGTCGGAGGTTCATGATCCCAGTGGAAGTGTCCGCCGCACCAGATGACTTTGCCGGGGAAGTTTTCCATTTTTTCTCTCAGAGGAGCTGTGACACGCAGGAACACATCTTTGTCTCTGGAACAGCTGCCCTGATAGGGAACATGAGAACCTATGACAACAGTTTTTCCCAGAGAACGGTCGAGAGAGTCGGCGATGAACTGCTCCTGTTCAGGGGTGAAGGTGTACTCACCGCGCTGAAGCAATGTGATGACGGCGGAGTGCTGATCGAGGTTGAAAAAGTGATCTGCTTCCTGTCCCATGAGCCTTGAAAAAAATCCGAGTTCTCTGTGTATGGCACATTCGGCAAAGGGAATTCCCAGAGTTTTGCGCCATTTGAGATAGTAGGCAAACCCCTCTTCCACCGTGGCGAACTCATCAAGAAGCAGAGGCTTGCGTGAGACGGTGTCCCCCAGATTGAGGACGGCCTCTGTGCCGCTTTCTCTGATGAAATCTGCAAGTTTCCCCAGCCGTTCCTCATCGGTGATATCGTAATGACGGCGGTCGGAAAGGTGAAGATCGCTTATTACCAGTATTTTCATATTGCTGCCATGACCTCTTCGTAAGAACGTTTGTTGCTGGTGACCTTTTCAACAGGAATATGGTCTGTATTCCATGGGGCAAGGAGTTTGACGGAGCCGTCATCTGAGATTTTAAAGGTGCAGACTGCCGCATTGAAAGATATGCCGCTGTAATCTGTGTAATTGGCTTTTTCTTTGAGATAGCGTGTGGCGGCTCCCACTGAGGCGCCGTGTCCCACCAGCAGAACTTCTTCTGCGGGGGGATTGGCGATAAGTTCTTCAAGGAAGGGGAAAACCCGTTTTTCCACATCTTCGGTACATTCAGGACCTTTAAGAACGATCCAGGGATATTCAAGAACGGCATCGGGGGCGATGTTGGGGTAGTTGCGGCGGAGTTCTTCCAGAGTCATTCCCGGACAAACGGCGTCATCGTAAAAGAGTTTTTCCTGAAAACGGGGTTCAGGCGTGACCGTGACTCCGCAGATGGCGCCGATGATGGAAGCCGTTTCAATGGTGCGGGCGTAGGGGGATGAGAGTATCAGACCTTTGAAGTTCTCTTTTTTCAGCTGTTCTCCCAGAAGTTCCGCCTGCTCCCGCCCCAGAGGGGTGAGAACGTAGTCGTTGTCGGGGAGTTCATAGTTTGCCCCTTTGGGCATATCATCAACGGCGGGTTGACCGTGGCGTGTGATTCTCAGGATCATTTTACAGCTCTCCAGTGGTATTCTTCCTGAAAGCCCAGTTCTTCCAGTTCTTTTGTTCTGTCGGCGGCGGCGGCATGAGCTTCATTGGCTCGGTGGGCATCGGAACCAACTTCAAAAAAGATTTTATCGTCCCGGATTCTCTTCAAAAAGTCCAGATAGACGGGGTCGTCAAAACGGGGACGGTTGATTTCCAGAGCTTTGCCTGACTCTCTGGCTGAACGCAGTATATCTTCGATGTAATTTTCAGGGATAAGTCCCCAGTGCCATTTTTCAATATCTCCGCTGCGTTCCCAGCGATGGCCTTCGCCGAAAGGATGACCGATGAAATTAATATTGGTGTTGTATTTCAGGGCATTGGTGATGCGTTTGTGTTCCAGAGCGATATATTCCTCCACGGTGTTTCCGGATTTTGGGGAGTTGTGAACTGAGCCTATGACATAATGAAGTCCCAGCTTTTCACGCCCCTCTCTGCCGCAGAAGTCGCTGCCGTCATCTTTAAGATCGGCCTCAACGCCGAGAAAAACATTTTCCCGGGGGAAGGCGGGGGCATAATATTCTTCGGCAAGCTCTTCAAGGCAGTAAAAGGGGTGTTTGGGGGAGTCGTTGCAATGTTCGACGATTCCCACATAAACCGTACCGGCATTCCGGGCGGCTTCAAGCTGTTCCGCAGCAGTGGGGCGGGAATCGGCTTCTGTTCCTTTCACTCTGTAAAATGAAGCGTGGATATGATAATCACTTTGTATCAGCATCAGACAAGTTCCTTTTTTCGTGAAAACTTTTTTCCATATAATGTACAGCCGGTATTATTTTTTTTCAACTTGTTTTGTAAAATTCAGTGGAATTTTCTCCAAAAGAGTGCTATCTTAATTGTAGAGAAGTAATTTCAAAACAGGATGGAAGAAATGGAAAAACTGCTTTTTACCAATGTTGAACTCTATGACGGAACGGGAAACGCTCCTTTTATGGCAGATGTCGCTGTTAAAGATGAAAAAATCGCCGCCGTCGGGAAGTCCGGCGAATTTACCCGGACAGGAGCAACTGTTATCGACGGAAAGGGGCTTGCGCTGACCCCCGGTTTTATTGATGTTCACGGACACTCCGACGGTAAGGCGGTGACGGTTCCTTCGGGGGACTCCAAGATCGCTCAGGGGGTGACGACTGAAGTGACGGGCAACTGCGGTTTTTCCGACTATCTGGATGAAGTCAAAGACAACGATCTCGGGGAAGAGATCCACAATGTGAGGGGCAATTTCGCCGCCTACGCCGATCTGGTGGAGCGTTCTCATCAGGCGCTCAACATTGCCCACATGTGCGGACACAATACGCTCCGTGCCTATGTCATGGGCTATGAAAACCGCCCCCCCACCCGGGAGGAAATGCGGCGGATGAAAGAACTCCTTGCCGATGCCCTCGACAACGGTGCCGCGGGATTTTCAGGCGGTCCCTACTATCTGCCCGGCAAATTTGCAGATACGGAGGAACTCAAAGAACTGGCCTCTCTGCTCAAAGGTACGGGCAAACCTTATGCCACCCATATCCGCAGCGAGGGCGACTTTCTCTTTGAATCCATCAACGAAGCTGTGGAAATCGCCCGTGCCGGTGACAACAATTTGCAAATCAGCCACTTGAAGGCTTCTCCCAAAAAGAACTGGTCCAAGATCGACGGTGCTTTTGAGATCATCGAAAGAGAACAGTCCAAAGGCATGAAGATCCTTGCCGACCGCTATCCCTACGCCTACTGCAACACCTCTTTGAGAACCATAGTGCCTCCGCCTTTCGATGTGGTGGACACCACCACTTTGTGTACGAAACTCAAAGAATCCGCCCCGTACCGGGCAGAGCTGCTGGCGGCGTTCAACAAAGTGGTGGACCGGGATTACAGCCGGGTCCTCCTGATGAACTCCCGTGAACCCTCCCACCGTCCTTACTACGGCAAGAGCATGGTCGAAATCGCAGAAATGAGGGGCATCACCCCGCAGGAAGCTGTGGTTGAACTTCTGGCTTCCGGACGCTGCCCCAGTGCGGCTTTCGGCTCTATGTGTGAGGAAAATATCCACAAGATCCTCGCCAAGCCCTGGGTGGTGGCGGGGAGCGACGGGAATATCCGCAGTTTCGACGACAACGGGACCCACCCCCGGGCTTTCGGGACCCATCCCCGGTTTTTCCGCATTGCGGTCCAATACAACAGCGCGGCAGCTGTCATCCGCCGGATGACAGCGGTGGCGGCGGCAAAGTTCAATCTGGTATCCCGGGGCATCGTCGCTCCCGGATATTACGCCGACCTGACTCTGGTCGATCTTGAACATTATGACAGCAAGGCGGATTATGTGGTCCCCAACCGGGCGGCAGAGGGGGTTTACGGAGTCTATGTCAACGGTTCTCCCGCCTACTTCCCTGATCCGGAAGTGAAAACCTTCCGTCCCGGTAAGATGCTGCGTATCAGATAAAAAACGATTTTTTACGGTTCTGGCTCTTGAAAAATCGCTTTCTGTGCGATAGTTTATAAAAGATATATTTTTTTCATTTCCGGAGGAGTTATTATGAAAAAATCTTTTACTTTGATCGAACTGCTGGTTGTGATCGCTATTATCGCCATTCTTGCCGCCATGCTTCTGCCTGCTTTGCAGCAGGCGCGGGAGCGGGGCAGGGAAACAACATGCAAGAATCAGCTCAAGACCATTGGACTGATGACGGCACAGTATACTGATGCTTACAATGACTTTTTTCCCGCCGGCGGCAAAGATGAATCCAATGGAACCACATGGTTTACCTGTATGCAGGAATTTCTCGGATCTTCTTTTATTTCACCCACCGGAAAGTTCCGTTGTCCCATCAATTCAAGCAGTGCCGATATCCCTCTCAATTATGCGCCTCTTTTCCGTTGTCCGACAGATATGTTCCGTGCCAGTAAAAGTACCAAGAAAATCAAACACGCTTTAAGTTACGCCATGAACTCTATGACCGGAACTGAAAGCACAAAGGGTATGAAAAAGACCACTCAGATACGCCGCCCTTCCACCCGGCTTTACCGGATAGACTGTACCTACACAGCCAAGCCTGACAGTTATGTCAATCTTGTTAATTACAGTAAAATCTACGGGTTGAATAACAATGGCGCGCAAGATAAAGGCGAGGTCTCTTACCGGCACAACAATAGAGCCAACACCCTCTTTCTGGATTGGCATGTGGGGTCTATGGATTACGGTCAAACAATGACTTCAGCAGCTCAAATGCTTTTCTACCCCACCGAATGAGGCTGCCGTAAAAGAGATTTGAAGAGGAAGAGAACTTAAAATGAAACATTTTCTGACAACAGCGGCATTGTGCCTTGTTTTTGCATTGCAGGGCGTGGAGTATTTCGTTTCCCCGGCAGGAAACAACAGCTCCGACGGACGGAGTGAGGAAAATTCCTTCAAAACGATCCAAAAAGGTATGGAGATTTTGAAACCGGGGGATACATTGACCATCCTGCCCGGAACTTATCACGAAGCGGTCCGCAAAGTTTTTGACGGCGATCCTGCGAAAAAGACCGTGATCCGGGCAAAGTTTCCCGGGACGGTTCTGATACACGGAGATCTGCCCCTTGAAAACTTCAGAGTTCACGACGCCGCCAGAGGAATTTATGTGACAGAGTGCGCCACGGAACCGGAGTCCGTCTTTGAAAAAGATACTTTCACCCTTTATGAAAGACAGAATAAAAACTTTCTGATCCTTCCTGTTCCCGCTCCTGCAAGCAGTTACTATGATGCTCAGAAAAAGCTGCTCTATGTGCGCACATCTGACGGCGCTCCCCCCGCCAGACACAAACTGGCAAAGGGCATGTTCCCCGCCGACGGATTTGCAATCGTGCCGGGAAAATCCCGAAAGGTGACCCATGTGGAAATCGACGGATTGACCGTCCGGGGATTTATGACTCAAAAGGTCTCTTTTTTCTTCGCCAGCTGGGGCATCGTCATCAATAACGCTCAGAATTGCCGCATCAGAAGATGCACCGCCATATTGAACTGCGGCGGTATCAGCATGAACGGGGCGGTCAACAGCCGTATCGAAAAATGTTCTGCCATCGGCAATGGTACTTTGAGACAGGTTTCCGGCGGCAACATCATCATCTGGTCGGGGGATAACTCCGTCATCGACAACTGTTTTTCCTATCTTTCCCGCACTTACGGGATCCGTTTTTACGGTTCCAACCGGCTGGATACCATCAGCCGTTCCGTCAGCATCGATGACAAACGGGGATCCATCTGGATCAAGCCCTGTGACAAATTCAGTAAACTTTCTCAAATTTTTTCCCCCTCGCTTGTGGCGTGCAACAACTCTGAATACTCCGTTTTCAACGAAAACGATTATGACCGCAGCGGCAAAAATGGTGCAAGTTCCCTTGTTTTGAAAAAAGAAATCGTCCACAGTTACCGTGACTCCTTTGCCGATGACAGTGCTTTTGATTTCCGCCTGACCCGGGATGCCGGAGTTAAACAGGGCTTTGCCGGGAAGAATTTCTGTTATCTTTCCTGGAACGGTGACGACAGGAACGATGGTCTCAGCCGGAAAACTCCCCGGAAAACTTTGAAAGGCATTCCCCGCGGGACGACCGTCTATCTGCTCCCGGGCAGATATCAGGGGGATCTTTCTGTTTCTCAGGATGAGATCACTCTTGCAGGCTACGGCCACTATGCTCCCGCAGTCATTGAGGGCAAGGTGAAGGTCACAGGAAACAATGTCACTTTGCGGAAACTCGGATTCATCACCCCCGGAGAAGCCGTCGTTTCTTCCGGTAAAGGGTTGACCATCGAAAGCTGCGGTTTCAGCCGCTCTGCCGTGGCAGTCAGCTCTCAGAACTCTGTTGACATCATCCATTGCGCCTTTGCTGAAAGCGTGAAAAAAATAAGTTCCAACACCCGGAATATTTTCCGGATGAGTATCTTGAACCGGGTTCCTGCCGCCGCCGCCCTTTTCAACAATGCCTATCCGGCAGCGGTCCCCCCTCAGGATGCAGCAGGCCTCCGGCTGAAAGCCTCTTTCACCAACGCCGCCGCCGGGGATTTTACGCTGAAAAATGAAAACTGTTTCAAAGGAACCGCCGCAGACGGAACTTTGATCGGTCCTGTTTTCTATCTTTTCGGTCCTGTGGAAAGCACTTACTTCAATATGAAATTCATTCCCGCAGGCAGCACCTCAGGCTCGCTGCAATTTGAGTCCGATACGGTGTTGAAGAACTCCAATGTCATCTTCCGTGAAAAAGGGGGCAAGTGGCGCACCGTCTCAGATAATACAGTTGCGACCACTCTTGCCTATGTTTCACTGGAAAACCTGAAGCCCGGAACGCAGTATGAATGTTTTGCCGCTTCCAACAAACGCAACTGTTATGTTCCGGGAAACCGTTACATCCCTGAAAAGATCAATTATCAAAAGCCCGGAAAAAACCGTTCGGCAACTTTTTCCTTCACCACGCCCGCCGCTGATTTTGCCCCCAAAACCATCTATGTTTCAGTGAAAGGCGACGATCAGGCGCCGGGAACAAAAGAGCAGCCCATGCGGACCATTTCTGCTGCGGCTTTGAGAACTGCTCCCGGTGACACGGTCATTGTCCGGGGCGGCGTTTATCAGGAGTCTGTCCTGATTCCCGTCAGCGGAGCTCCCGGGAAACCTGTGACCTATTGTGCCGCTCCCGGAGAAACAGTCTGGCTTGACGGAAACAACCGGCAGTCCTGCCGCGGATTTGCCGCATTCGGCAAGAAGCATCTGCGCATGGACGGGTTCAGGATCCGGATGTTCGGAACAGCTCTTATCAATGCCAGCGGCGTCTACAACTTCTTCCACTGCCGGGATATCAAGGTGACAAGATCTTTTTACGACGGCAGAAGTCCGGGATATTCCCCCCACATTCTCCATGCCCGTTTCTGCAAAGACATTCTTCTGAAAAACTGTGTTGCCGTCAACTGCATGGGCTCCATCGCCATTGTTGAATCGGACAATATCAACATCGAAAACAATGTGCTGATGATGACCAATATCTGGCCTCTGGTGATTTGGGGAAATCAGAAAAATGCCGTCCGCTTTGCGAACAATATCGTTTCGGACAATCTGAGGGCAAAGACCCACGAGCCGTTCCTCAAGATGACGACCCTTGACAACATTGATGAAGCAGACAACATCTACTTTGCCCGCTATCCCGGAGCGATCCGTAAGGCTGTGGGGCTGCACAGCAACAAAAAATGGACTCTTGATGAATTTTTCTCTCTCAAAAAGAAAAAGAGCGGCTCTTTCTACGCCAATCCCAACTTTGCCGCCGTGCCGAAACTTCTCACATGGAAGAACCCGCAGGAACGGGCGGCGGATATGAAAAAAGGTCCCGCTTTCGGACGGGTGGTCAACAATTATGAGTTCGGGCGTGATCCGGAGAACTCCAAACGGTATCGTGTCTGGGACTTCAAAGACTTTTTCGCCCGTCCGGTGCGGAAGAGTGCCGGAAACAAGGTCATCGGATTGGAACCTGAGGCTTTCAAAGGATTTTCGGAACTCTCTCAAACAGACGGTGAATGGTATATTTTTCAGTAAAAACTTCTGAAGGAATAAAAGTTTATGAAATTCATATCTGAAAACCACGAACTTTCGTGGAACAATACTCTCGCACTTTTGAAACCTACAGTTGCACAGCTGGAACATGGGCTTGAACTCCATAAAAACCTTTTCGGTATGGATATTTTCGGATTTCTCCCCTCCGGCTGTTACAATGACACCATGAAACGGAAACGGCAGGAGTGGTATGACAAAGGCGTCGGCGCAAGAGAACTTGCCAAACGTGCCGAATACGGGGCTTACGATATGCTCTGCGATGACCCCGTCTGCAGTCAGAGATTCCGTGATGCCATGCGGGCTTCAGGTTTGAAGTGTATGGTCCAGACCGTCGCCGAGGGGAAGTCCCGTGAAGAGGATATCCGGCGTATGGGGTGCAATTTTCAGCTGCTGCGCCATTTCCGTGATACCATTGCCCAGGCGGGAAGTGTTGAAGAGATCAGGGAGATCAACGATTCAGGCAGGATCGCCGTGGTGTGGAGCATCAACGGTCCCCCCATCGTCGGCGAACTTCAGTCCCTTGAACAGGAGCTTTCATGGCTCCGTGACTGGTATCATCTGGGGGTGCGTATGATGCACTTATCCTACAACCGTCGCAACTTCATCGCCGACGGATGTGCCGAACCCGCCAACGGAGGCATCAGCGATCTGGGCAGGGAATTGATCCGTGAAATGAACAAAGTCGGTATTATTGTGGACGTCCCCCACACCGGCTTGCAGAGCAGTATCGAAGCTGCCCGGTGTTCCGAAAAGCCCATTATGGCTTCACATACGGCGGCAAAAGCGCTTTTTGATTTCATCCGCTGCAAGGACGATGCCACCTTGAAAGCCATTGCCGACAATGACGGTCTGGTGGGTGTCTACTCGCTGCCCGGAATGCTCGGCGGCAGCGACGATCTCAACATGATGCTGGATCACATCCAATACATTGCCAAACTCATCGGTCCCGATCATGTGTGTATCGGCACCGATTCCCAGTACAACCACAATTGGGGCGAAGAGGCATGGGATGTTGCCCATTATAAAAATCCCGAATTTGACAGTTACCGCTGGTGGGGAGATTGGGTGAGAGGACCCCATGCCCCAAAAAATCCCATGGAAAACTCCACCGGTTCTCTTTCATGGATCGTCTGGCCTCTGTGGACCGTGGGATTGGTCATGCGCGGATTTTCTGATGAGGATATCGCCAAGATCCTGGGGCAGAACTTTCTGCGTGTTCTCGCCGCCAATGCGCCCGAACCTTTTTGAGCGCTGCGGCAGAAGTTCCGGGGGAGAGGGCATTTTTGAAGCCCTGTTCCCCTTTTTATCATACCGGGACTGGAAATTTTGATGCAGGTGTGCTATATTATCATAAAGTATTTATATTAAAATAAACTTATTCGGAATATAGTGATGAAAAATGATTATGCTGTGATGCCGGGTCTCGACTCCTACGATACCCCCGAAGATATGCCCCAGTCCAAACTTTTCAAGATGATGTTCAACAGCCGCTGGTACTTTTACGCTGTCAATTTCGGTGTTTTCTGCCGTACCGGCAGGCTGGGACAGCTGGGCAAGCTGGACAAGGATGCCCAGATCTGGATGTCATCCATCAATTTGCGCCTTACGGAACGCTGCGGCAGCCGTGTGCATGTGAGAGGCCGTGAACATCTGCGCGCCCTCAACGGCAGACCTGTGGTCCTTATGGGGAACCACATGAGTCTCCTTGAAACAGGTGTTTTCCATGCCGTCGCAAGAGAGTATGTGGACTTTGCCTTTGTGGTCAAGGATTCTCTGATGCGTGTTCCTTATTTCAAAGATATTCTTTCAGCCATCGGCAATATCCCCGTTGAGCGCAAGGACCCCCGTGAAGATTTGAAAACCGTTCTTACTGAGGGTAAAAAGCTCCTTGAAAGCGGAAAATCCCTCATTGTTTTCCCTCAGTCCACCCGTACTGCCACTCTTGACCCGGACAAGTTCAACTCCCTCGGTGTCAAGATCGCCAAGTCGGCGGGTGTTCCTGTTGTTCCTTTTGCCCTCAAGACCGACTTCCTTTCACAGGGCAGGGGGATCTTCCGTGACCTCGGACCGGTCCACCCCGGCAGAGACACATGGTTTGAATTCGGTCCTGCCATGGAGATCACCGGCAACGGCAAAGAACAGCTCCAGCAGACTGTTGAGTTTATTCAGGACCGTCTGGATAAGTGGTTCAAAGCTGAATCCCGGGAGCTTCAGTAAATGAAAAAATTATGCGGGCTTCTGGTGCTGGCTGCCGCCGTCTGGAGTGCCTCTCTTCAGGGCGCGGCACTCCCCGTCAAGGGGATGGATGCCCTGAAAAACCTCAAGGCGGAGAAATGGTCCATCGTCGGGAGCAACTATGTTGTCAGCGGCAATGTGACCCTCAAATACCGTGACATGGTGCTGCGCTGCGACAAAGCCATCGTCAATCCCGGTTTGCAGGACTTCGAGGCCATGGGCAATTGCACCCTTGTCAGGTGGAAAAAGGTCAGCACCGAAATCGATGTTGCCCGTCTGGGGGAACTGGAACGCCGGGGTGATGTCAAAATCACCGTCGAGGGCATTTCAGGAGATGTTTTCGGCAAACGCAAGCTCAAAGTCACCGCCGAATATATCGTTGAGTCTCTCCGCTGCCGCAAAATCGCCGGAAATATTAAAAGCGGTTACTTCAGATTTGACAAACTCCAGCTTAAAACCCCCTCCATCGCCTGTCTTGCCGACTCCGGCGAAAGACTTCCCAACGGTGTTTTTGAGTTGACCAACGGCGAAATCAGCTCATGTGCCTATCTTGCTTCTGACAACGCCCACTACTCCATCGGTGCAAGCAAGCTCCGCCTGACTCCCCACAAAACCGGATTCTACGGCGCTGAACATATCGACAAGGACTTTGACGACCATACTGTGACCATGTGGCACGGTGTCGCCAAGATTTACGGATTCCCTGTGTTCTACTTCCCCTACATCTGGAAACCCCGTGACGAGGACCCCGGTTTCTTCGGGTTCCAGTGGGGTAAAGACAGCGATTGGGGATACTTTTTCTCCGCATCCAAAAAGTTTCTCTTTTCCCAGTACCCCCTGAGCAAGGTACGGCTCCGGGCTGACTGGTACACCCTGCGCGGTGTGGGTTACGGTGCAAGCGGCAGTTTTGTCACCGAAAGAAGCCGCACCGACTTCTTTGCTTACGGCTTGTACGACATCCGTCCCTATGAAAGTGAGGACTACGACCTTTACAGGATCAAGGTCCCCCACGCCCGTTTCAATTTGCGTGTTTCCAATCTGACCCACATCACCCCCCGTCTGGATTTCAGAGGTGTGGCGGAGTACTCCAGCGACCCCTACTTTGTCCGTGACTTCTTCGATGACCGCTTTACTGCCAATCCTGAGCCTGCCACCTTTGCCGCTCTGGAACAGCAGTTCGATCACCTGACCGCAGCCCTTTATGTGCGGGCAAGGTTCAACGATGCCTACACCACGGTCGAAAAGATCCCCGAAGTGCTGCTGCTGGGCCAGCGTCAGCAGATTTTTGATACCCCCTTCTACTATCAGGGAGACCTGAGTGCCGGTTATTACCAGATGAAGTGGATCGACTTTGACAGGAAACTTGCAGGGGATCAGGGGAGCAAGCTCCGTGATTACGATGCGTTCCGTTTTGACACCACCCATTTCTTCTATCTGCCTGTGAAAACCCCCTGGTTCATCCTGACTCCCCGTGCCGGTTTCAAGATGACCGCCTACTCCCAGAGTTCCGAAAAGAAGGTGCGTGAGGAAGATCTGCTTCAGATGTTTGATGCCGCATCCCCCACCAACAGGAAGGCGCTTCACTTCAACAACTACGACGATAAAGGCGGCTCCAAGATGCGCTGGGCAGGGGAACTGGGTGCAGAACTTTCAACCAGGATCCACAACACCTGGGCGAATCTGCGCAGTCCTCTCATGAAACTTGACGGTTTGCGCCACATCATGCGTCCCTATGCCAACTACACCTTTATCAGCACCCCCTCAGAGGGCAGGAGCCACCTCTATTACTTTGACGAGATCGACCGTCTTGAGAAGCAGAGCTTCTTCCGTTTCGGACTTGAAAACCGTTTGCAGACCCGTGACGGCAACAAGATCCGCAACTGGCTGCGGCTGGAAAACTTCATCGACGTCCACACTTTCAGAAAGGATGATCTCAACCCGGTGGGTGAATTCTGCACCCTCCTTGCCGTCGAACCCATCAAAGGGCTGACCCTTTCCACCGAGCTGATGATCGATGCCGGGGGCAACAACGACAAGCTCCCCGACCACTACCGTCACGGCCGCAACGTGGGACGGCCCGGTATCGACTTGAAGTGGCTCAACCGCTGGAACGTTTCAGTCCGGTACGAACCTGTTGAGGATATCGTTTTCACCTTTGCCTATGATTATATCCGTCCTTACAACGGGCGCAACCCCTATTCCATGGGTTCGACCCTGACGCTTCTTGAAAGCACACGGTGGTTCAGCAAGTCATGGTACAAGCACGAAGAAACCCTCTCTCTGGGCGTTCAGCTGCCCATTACCCCGGACCGCCGCACCTTTGTCGGGGCCGCCATGGGGTATGACTTCCTTGAGGGCCATGTGAGCAGCTACCGTCTCATGCTCAGAAGAATTTTCCACTGTGTCGAAGTTTCGGCGGCTCTGGCGTTTGAATACGAAGATTCAGACTGGGACACCTCCTTTTCCATGGGGGTCCGTTTCACCGGTCTTGATTCCCCTGTACTTCAAAAGAGTAATTCGGTCCTGACCTCTGCCTCCATGGGCAACGGCGGACTTTCCTTATAATCGTGAGTGAATCCAGGAGTTTTTTATGTACATTGTCACCGGCGGGGCAGGACTTATCGGCAGTGCGATCATCGCTGCGCTGAATGCCCGGAATATTACTGATATCCTTGTGGTCGATCATCTGGGAACTTCGGACAAGTGGAAGAATCTTGCCCCTCTTGCTTATGATGATTACCTTGAAAAAGAAATTTTCCGTGAGAAGCTCCGCAAAGGGGAGTTCGGCGGAAATATCGAGGGGGTCTTTCATCTGGGAGCGTGTTCATCGACCACCGAGCGTGATGCCTCTTATCTCATCGACAACAATTTCCGCTACACGGCGGAACTGGCTGAGTTCTGTGTTGCCCGGGGGATCCGCATGGTTTACGCTTCAAGCTGCGCCACCTACGGCGACGGCTCCAAAGGCTATGTGGATGACGATGACCGCATCGAAGAGCTGCGGCCTATGAACATGTACGGCTACTCCAAACAGATGTTCGACCTCTACGCCAAGCGGCGGGGATGGCTCAAAAAACTTGCCGGATGCAAGTTTTCCAACGTTTACGGCCCCAATGAACGGCATAAAGGGGAAATGCGCAGCGTTGTCCTGAGAGCTTTTGAACAGATCACCGCCGACGGAAAACTGAGACTTTTCAAATCCTATGTGAAAGAGTACGCCCACGGCGAATCCATGCGGGACTTCCTCTATGTGAAAGATGCCGCAGATATGGTGCTGCACCTTTTCGGAACTTCCGGAGCCTGCGGACTTTACAACATCGGCAGCGGCAAGGCTGAAACATGGAACTCCCTCGGCAAGGCGGTTTTCGACGCTCTGGGCAAAGAGGTCAATATCGAATATATCGACATGCCCGAACATCTCAAAGACCGTTATCAGTACTACACCAAAGCTGAAATGGGCAAATTTTACAGCACCAATTACACAAGAGAGATCTTCTCTTTGCAGGATGCTGTCCGGGATTATGTGACCAATTACCTGCTGCCCGGCAAATATCTGGGTGACTGATGCACGACTCCGGCAGAATTTTAAGAGGGGCGGCTTCTGTCATTGAAGCTGTTGTTGCGCAGACGGGAGTCCTTGACGAGGAAATCGAAAAGGTCGATCCCCGCTACCGCCGTTCCATCGGACATCTGGTGCTGACCTTTTTCCGCCGCCGCAAAGCCATTGACGGTATGCTGCAGAAGCGTATCCAGAAGCCTCCCCGTCCGGCGGTCATGGCGCTTTTGCAGACCGTGCTGACCCAGATCTGTTTCCAGCGTGCCATCGCCCGTGAATCGGCGGTGAACATTGCTGTTACCGAAGCCAAAAAGTTCCGTGCCGACAAGTTTGTCAATGCGGTCCTGAGGCGTATTCTGGCGGAAGAGATCGTTTTCGGAGAAACTCCGGAAGAGGTGCTGCCTGAAACAGTTTTGCGAAAGTGGCGCAAAAGAACAGAGTTGCCCCAACTGGCGGCGGCGTTCCTCAAAGGAGCGGCGTTTACATTCCGTCTTGAAAAGGATTGGGAACTGGAAGATATTCAGGCTGAATCTGTTGCAAGTCCTGCGTTCCGTTTTTACAAAGGTTCCGCTTCTGAAATCCTCAAAAGCGCTTCCTTTGAGAAAAAACACATCTATATCCAGGACCCCGCCACCAGTCTGGTCTTTCAGGATCTCGACCTTTCATGGGCATCAAAAGCCCTTGATCTTTGCGCCGCTCCCGGAGGGAAAACGTTGATGCTGGCTGAACTGATGCCCGCAGGAGCAAGGATCGTTGCGGCTGACCGTTCATGGAACCGGCAGAAACTCACCCGGCAGAATCTGGAGGCCCGGAATATCAAAGCCGAGGTCATCACCGCTTTGCCGGAGGAACTGGCGGGAAGTTACGATGTGGTCCTTGCGGATGTGCCCTGTTCCAACACGGGTGTTTTTCGCCGCCGGCCCGATGCACTGTGGAACTTTTCAAAAGAGAAGATGAATGAGCTTGTGAAAATACAGCGTGACATATTGGAGTCCGCCCTTGCCCGCACCGCCCCCGGCGGCTTGCTCATTTACAGCACCTGTTCCATCGAAGAAGAGGAAAATACGCTGCAAATTGCGGCATTTTTGAAAAAACATCCTGAACTTGAACTTGTTACCCAACGGCAGTTGATCCCTGATCTTGAAACTGACGGAGCATTCGCCGCCGTTATGAAGAAAAAAGGATAAGCAAAGCCGATTATGAAAGTCAATCTGCACACCCATACCCACGCCTGCCGCCATGGTTCCGGAAATGTCGCCGATTACATGGTTTGGGCAGAAAGAGAGCAATTTGATGTTCTGGGATTCAGCGAACATGTTCCCCTGCCTGATAAATTGCTCAGCACCACAAGAATCCCCCTTGAGGTCCTGCCCGATTTCTGGAAAGAGATGGAGGAGGCTCAGAAAAATTATCCCCGTATCAAGCTGCTCCGTGCGCTGGAAGGGGAGTACATCCCTGAGCTGATGAATTTTCAGAAAGAGCTGAAAGAGGCGTGGGATCTGGACTATATGATCGCTTCAAATCACTATATCTGGCTCAATGGGACCAAAAATCAGTTCCCCGGTTTCTGCGACCCCGCCGCCTTGAAAGTGATCGTCGAACAGAGTATCAAACTCATGGAAAGCGGTCTGGGGCTCTTTTTCGCCCATCCCGACCTCTTTTTTGCCTACGGCTGTCCTTGGACTGAGGAAACAAAAGCCGCTTCAAAAGATATTATTGAAGCGGCGAAAGCTCTCCGGCTTCCTCTGGAAATCAACGCCTACGGTATCCGGAAACAGCCTATCACCGCCGCCGACGGTCTGGTGAGAAAACGCTATCCCATCCCCCAGTTCTGGGAACTTGTCGCCGAAATCGGCGGCATCGAGGTCGTGTGCAGTTCCGATGCCCACACCCCCAGTGCTTTGTGGCGCGCCATGCCTGAGATTCTGGCATGGGCTGAAGAGCTGGGCTTGCCGGTGATCAACGAAAAGTTAGCTCAAAAGATCCTTGAGAAGAAGTAAGAGCCTGCGCTTCAGGATGCTGGTGACGGAACCATGTCCGCTGACGGCGGGCATACTGTCTTGTGGCGATGATGATTTTTTCTTTCAGCTCCTCAAAGGAAAGTTCCCCTTTGAGGTAGCTTGCTATGATCTTGTAGCCTAAGGCCTGATGCGCCGTGGGGGTCTCAAGGAGTCCTGCGGCGATGGCTTGTTCTGCTTCATCGATCCACCCGGCTTTGAGCATGGCATCGGTACGGAGGGCGATTTTCTGATTGAGTTCCTCCGGAGGAAGTTCCAGCTTGAAAGCTCTGACATCGTAACGGAGTTTCCGGGGAGCATTCTGCTGCAGCTCAAGAATGGATTTCCCCGAAACGATCTTCACTTCCAGCGCCCGGATGAGACGGCGGCGGCAGTCACGCCATTTTTCCAGCGCATCGGGGTCAAGCTCCGCCATTTTTGCGTGGAGTGCCTCCTCTTTTTCGGGGGCATCATAAAGGGCATCCAGTTCCGCCCGCACGCTTCTGTCCCCCGGCATATCGTCCATACCGTAAAGGAATGAGCGCAGATACATGCCGGTTCCCCCCGCCAGAATGGGGGTTTTTCCTCTGGAAATCACATCGGCGACCGCTTTTTCCGCAAGGTCGGTGAAAGTATAAACGTCGATCCTCTGCGAAATGTCATATATCCCCACCAGATGATGGGGAACGCTCTGCCGTTCTTCCGGAGTGGGCTGGGCGGTCCCAATTTCCAGACCTCTGTAAATTTGCATGGAGTCGAAAGAGATGATTTCCCCGTTGACTTTTTGAGCTGTTTCAAGGGCGAGGCGGCTTTTGCCTGAGGCGGTGGGCCCCATGATGACGATGATCATAAATTATTGTAACTCCAGACCTGATGGTTTGCATTTTTGAAGAGAAAGTTCCATTCCCCCCTGAAACGGCGGGCAAGGGCGGTTTGATCTTCGGTGGCGTTCAGGATCACGACCGTATGGACGGGAAGTTCCTGAACCATGCCCCGGGGACCGTCAAAAAGAAATTCACAGCTTTTGCCGCTGAGGCGCAAATAGAACATCAAAGGCCAGGGATCAGCGTTGAAAGTGAAGTAAAAGGCACGGCAATCCCTGAGAGAAGGCTCCGCAGATATCTGCTGCGCCGTTGTGTCGGGCAAATGGGCTGAACGCAGGTAGTAGGGAAAATAAAAATCATCCCGCCCTGCATCGCCGCAGAACTTTGAGAAAAGAAGTTTGATCTCACTTTGCTGCTGTACACAGCACCAGCTGAGGGCAAGAATCAGAAGTCCTGCGATCCACGATCTTTTGTTGAAACGCTTTTTCAGACGGCAGTAAATGGCGGTATAGTCCCTGACTCCGGCGGCGACCAGAAGGGCAAAAAGAGGAAAGAGAGGGAAAAATACCCGGGGAAAAGGAGGGGAGGGGAAAAGGAATATGGGGATCGCCGGCAAAAGCCAGATCGCGGCACGGAAAAAGCGGCGTTTGTTGAATCCTTTCCGGCGGAACGCCAGAAGTGCCGCTGAAGCGGGGAGCAGAAACATGGCAAAGGTGAAAAGCGTGACCAGAGTGACCGCCATAAAGACTCTGCCGGGAGCGTTCCAGCTTTCGTTGCTGCCGACCTTGATGACCTGAAGCAGCTGGGGGAATATGGGCAGATAAACCAGTGCCGCACCGAGAAAAGGGGTGAGACCGAGAAGATAGAAACGCTTGTTTTTCCAGAAATTTTTTCCGCAGAGGGGCAGGGCGTAAAGAACCACGCCCCCCAGAGCCAGCATGTCAGAGGGCAGGACCGCCACCGAACAGAGAGAAAAGAGAAAATAACGCAGCCAGGAGCTGAAGTTCCCTTTGGCAGTAAAATCCAGAGCAGCCCCCAGAGCAAGAAGGGTGAAACAGGCGCCTGCCATGTAGCCCCGCAGAGCTGTCCCGTGGAGCAGAAAGGGGGGCGCACAGCAGAATGTGATGAGGACCGCCGCCATGACACCTGAACCGAAAGGGACCCGGAAACGGCGGTAGGCGTAAACCATGGTCACTGCTCCCAAAAGCAGGGAAAGAAGCCGCATCCAGTCGTCAAAGGCACAGAAAGGGGGGGCTGCCTTGATCCAGAGATGCAGCATCATGGTGTAAAGCAGCTGATTGTTGGGGATGACGTAGTTGAAGTAGATGCTTTCAAGGGAGTCCAGAAGAGCAAAGTTCTGGACCGTCAACGCCTCATCGAACCACAAAGGCCGGAGCAGATAGTTCCCTGCGGCAAAGAAAATAAGAACGCAGAGAAGTATGCCGCTTATAATGTTTTTTTTACTGTTGTGTGACATAAAAAAAGCCCGGATTTTACGGAAAGAAAGGCTTTCCGAAAACCCGGGGATTTATTTTTTTGACTTACATGCCGGGCATCATGGGCATTGCAGGCTTGGCAACGAGGATCTTGACCTTGGCGGCAGCTTCGAGACCCTTGATGTACTTCTGGAGAAGTTCCTGTTCTTTCTGACCTTTGAGGAAGGTGATGAGCTGCTGCTCAACTTCGGCGAAAGGTTTGACTTCGCTTTTGCGCAGGGCTTCACGCTTGATGATGTGCCAGCCGAACTGGGTCTTGACGGGCTTGGAGATCTCATTGTCTTTCAGAGCCAGAGTCGCCTTTTCAAATTCGGGGACCATCTGACCTTTCTGGAACGCACCCAGAGAACCCTGAGCCTGTTTGCCGGAAGGACATGCGCTGACCTCAGCTGCGATCTTGCCGAAGTCGGCAGGAGTCTTGATGACTTTGGCGTAGATCTCATTGGCTTTCTTGAGTTCAGCCTTGCCGTCGGAACCCTTTGCCAGACCGATGAGGATGTGAGAGGCGCGGAGCGTTCCGGGAGCATCGGCGGGAACGGTGAACTGAGCCTTGTTGGCATTGTAGTATTTCAGGGCATCCGCTTTGGTGACGGTGACATTTTTGATGATGTATTTCTTGGCGAAAGCATCGAAAAGGATCTGTTCACGCATGGCGGGATTCTCAGCCATCTTGGCGATGTACTGGTCGAGGGTCATTTTCTGCTGGCTCAGCTGGGAAACCATCATGTTGTAGATCTCTTTGGGCATCTGGGCGAACTGTTCTCTGATCGCCTTTTCGATATCTTTGGCAGACATCTTGAATTTGGCTTTGACGATGGCCTGATCGACCAGAGTTTTGGTGACATAGGCAGTGACCAGTTCATAGGCACTTGCCTTGACCATTTCAGGAGTGAGCTGGGCGGGAATCTGACCGTCGGGGGAGAGCTTCTTGAAGAAGTTGACGATTTCCTGACGGGTGACTTTTTTACCGTTCATTTCGGCGACGACAGCGGGCAGCACGCTGAAAGGATCGACCTTGGGAGCGGGCTTGGCAGCGGGTTTTGCGGCAGCTTTGGCGGCAGGCTTGGCAGCGGGTTTTGCAGCGGGCTTGGCTTTTGCATCAGCAGCAAAAGTTGAAAAAGTCAGCGCAGCAGCGGCGGCGCCGGTCATCAGCAGTTTGGTGTAGTCCATAAAATTTCTCCTTTTGTTACCCTTGCGGGGGCTTATAGTTGTCTGAAATAATAAGATATATCGTTATTGGTTGATTTGCAAGTTGATTTTCATTTTTTTTCGGAAATTTTACTTGCCGATACAGAAATTTTTGAAAATTTCGTCCAAAACATCAGGATCTGAGCTTTTGCCTGTTATTTTTCCTATGGAATGCATGGCACTGCGCAGATCGCTTGCGGCAAGTTCAAATTCACCGGAAGCGAACTGTTCCATCGCCTGAAGCAGTGCGCTGTCGCTTTCTTCAAGGAGCGCCTGTGAACGGGCGTTGACGGCAACTTCGGGGATGCGGGCGTTTTCCCCTTCGCCGTAGACCATGGAACTGAAACACTCAAGAAGGGCATCGACACCTTTGTTCTCAGCCACAGATATGCGGACGGCGGGGCAGGGGAGTTCCGGCAGCTGCATATCGGGGGCAAGGAGTTCGCATTTGTTCCAGACGGCAATGGTGCCGGGGGCGAACTCCATTTCTGAAATCTCCTCCTCAAGGTCGGGATTGGAGGAATCCAGCACCCAGAAGATCACCTTTGCCGCGGCAATGGCACGGCGGCTGCGGGCGACCCCCATCTGTTCCACGATGTCGCTGCTTTCACGCAAGCCTGCGGTATCGGTGAGTTTCACAGGCAGATCGCAGAGGACGATCTGACTTTCGACCGTATCACGGGTGGTTCCCGGAATGGGGGTGACGATGGCGCGTTCACTGCCTGCAAGGAGGTTGAAAAGGCTGGATTTCCCCGCATTGGGTTTCCCCGCCAGCACCACGTCGATACCGTCCCGCAGGAGTGCGCCGGCTTTGCCGGAGTCGAGGAGTGTTTTGATCTCCTGCCGGATCCGGGCGATTTTTTCTGCATCCTGGGGATCGAAGTCCAGATCTTCGTCGGGAAAATCCAAACGGGCTTCACACTCTGAAATCAGACTTGAAATGCGGTCGTAAACAGCGTTGAGTTTTTCGCTGAGGGAGCCTGCAAGCTGTCTTTCGGCAAGTTTGAAAGCGGCATCGCTTCCGGCGGTGATGAGGTCAGAGACCGCCTCTGCCTGAGTCAGATCCAGCTTGCCGTTGACAAAGGCACGGAATGTATATTCCCCCGGTTCTGCGCTGCGGGCACCGGAAGCAAGGATCGCCGTCATCGCATTGGAAGCTGCGGCGGCACCGCCGTGACAGTGGAGTTCCGCCACATCGTCCCCGGTGTAACTGCGGGGACCGGGCATGAAAACAGCCAGGGCGGGGTCGCCGTTGACCTTGCCCAGAAGCATCTTGCGGTGATTGTTTTCTTTACCGGGATCATTTTTTCCCTGCCACACCTTTTTCAGCACGGTGAGGGCATCGGGACCTGATATCCTCAAAACGGTAACGGCACCGCCTACGGCACTTGCAGGGGCGGCGATCGTATCGACAGTATTCATACCATTCTCCTGTATCTTTGTTCCGGAGTAAGTTCAATAAGCATTTTCAGTTCAAGTTTCATCAACGCCGAAAGAAGTGCGCCTGTTTCGGCATTGAGAGCATTTTGCATTTCGTCAAAGCCGATCTCCCCGTTGTCGAGGAGCTGCCAGATGGCTTTGGAAAGCTCATCCATATCGTCGGAGGGCAGTTCCGGCGTCTTTGCCTCCGAGGGGATGGAAACACAACTTCCGAGGGCGATCGCCACATCTTCAAATCTTTCAATGAGGTAAGCCCCTTCACGGATCAAGGCATTGCATCCGGCGGCGGCGGGATTGTCCACATTGCCGGGGAGCGCAAAGAGTTCCCGGTTGTTTTCGAGGGCAAGGCGGGCGGTGATCATGGCACCTGAATCGATGCCGGCTTCCGTGACGATGGTCCCCTGACAGAGAGCGGCGACGATCCTGTTGCGCCGGGGGAAGTTCTGCCGTGAGGGAGGCATGCCAATGGGAAATTCGCTGATGACGGCACCTCCGTGTTCGATGATCTCACGGGCGAGGGGAATATTTTCTTTGGGGTGCAGATGGGCAAGTCCTGCGCCGATGACGGCGACGGTGATGCCCTGCGCTTTGACGGCGGCATGATGGGCGACGGTATCGACCCCCATGGCGAGGCCGGAAACGACGGTATACCCCATTGAAGCTGCGGCAGAGGCGATTTTTTCGGTCATTCTGGCACCGTAGGCACTCATGCGGCGTGTCCCCACCACAGCGACAGCTTTTTCGGGGAATTCAGGGAGTCTGCCCCTCACATAAAGGCAGAGGGGGGGATCGGCGAGTTCCCGCAGAATGGAGGGATATTCGCTGTCAAAAAGGGTGATGATATCCACTTCGCCTCTTTCGGCAAGTTCCAGTTCGGCGGCGACGGCGGTTTCGGGGTCGAACTCCGCCAGACGGGCGCTGAGCATGGGACCGAAACGGGGCAGTTTCTCATACTCACCCACATTGTGGTTGAAAACCTGCCCCGGCGCGCCGAAGTGTTCCGAAAGCATCTGGAACCGGGAAAATCCGATGCCGGGAACCAGATTGAGGGCAATACATCCGTCACGGTCAGTCATGGCACAGCTCCAGAGCGTTGAGCATCTCTTTTTCGGGGATGCCTGAGAAGGTGTCGGCGTGACCGATCTGCTGCGGCAGGACCAGACGGATGCCGGAAGTGTCGTTTTTCTTGTCGGAACGCATGACTTCAAGCAGTTCTGCGGGGGCGAAGCCGGCAGGGACATTGACCGGCATACGCAGTTTTTTCAAAAGTTCCTGCTGCCGCAGATTTTCTTCTCTGCTCCAAAGTCCACGTTCCGCCGCCAGAGTTCCCGCCACGTTCATCCCGATCGCCACGCCGGAACCGTGGGGAATGGTGAAATTGCTCAACTGTTCCACGGCGTGACCGAAGGTGTGTCCGTAGTTGAGGATCGCCCGCAGTCCGGACTCCTTTTCGTCCTGCTCCACCACCTGAGCTTTGAGCTGGCAGCAGCGTTTGATGAGTCGGGGATAAAGATTTTCAAAATCAGGGGCAAGGACGGTGGACTCTCCGGCGTTTTCGAGGGCGGCAAAGAGTTCCTGATTGAGGATGACAGCGGTTTTGACCACCTCTGCCAGACCGCAGGTGAGGTCGGTGAAAGAGAGGGTTTTCAGGAAGTCGGGGTCTATCAGAACGCCCAGAGGCTGGTGAAAGGCTCCGATAAGGTTTTTCCCCTCAGGAAGATCGGCGGCGGTCTTGCCCCCCACACTGGCATCCACCATGGCAAGAAGCGTGGTGGGGATCTGGATGAAAGGCACGCCCCGCATATAGATCGCCGAGGCGAAACCGGTCAGGTCGCCTGTGACACCGCCCCCCAGGGCGATGAAGCAGTCTTTGCGGGTCAAATGGAGTCGTGCCGCAGCCCGGCAGATGGATTCAACAGCGGCAAAGGTCTTGTGTTCTTCGCCGGGGGTGAGGACCACTTCGCCGTCAGCTTCAATGCCGGGATCGGGCACATTGCCGTCACGGACAAGGAGCTTGCGCCCCCTGAACTCTGTGTATTTCTGCCAGACCCCGGAACCGATGGTGATATCGTATGCACCGCTTGCGGCGTTGCAGTGGATCGTTTGTGTCATTGTTGGGACTCCTTAAATTATGTCAATATTTCTTCAAATTCAATTTTTACGATCTGCCTTGTTCCGGGCGTGACCTGAGCCAAAGCCGAGTGGCGGACTGTCACCGCCCAGAAAACTTTTCCTTCTCCCCGCAGAACAGGGAAAGGGGTTTCGGCGTGGATACGGCGGTCGGTCCGCAGTTTTTTGATCTTCTTTTCGCTCCGGCTGCCGAAAGGGATCATCCTTTCCCCGGGGAGAGGAGGGGCGATCTCAAGGAACTCAGGGAGCTTTTCGTCGTCAAAATAGGCGCAATGCTCCGAACATTTTTCCATTGTCTCTGCCTGAGAGAGGGTGAAACGCCATTTCCCTGCGGTGATGACAGGATTCTTACGCCACTGCCAGAAGACTGAAGGCACTTTTTCCGGGGGGGGCGTTCCCTTTTCGATGGTGTCGTTCCGCATGAAGATCTCAACACCGGAACCCACCGGGATACGGCGCAGTTCAAAGGAGCTTTTTTCCAGTTCCCGGTTGATCCGTTCCAGCAGATCATGGGTGGGAAGAACGCCTGTCAACTCTCTGAGCAGACGGAACTTGACCGCATTGTGCTGGGTCCGCCAGAAAGAGATGCTTCTTTTCTTTTCTTCGGGGAGCGAGGCGACGACGGAGTTGATGAAATCGGCATCATCCTCAAGGGCGTTGAGGGAACGCTCCATGCCTTTGAGGGAACCGGGAAAGCGTTCTTCAAGTTCAACGAACATCTTGTTCCGCAGATAGTTCCGCAAAAAGAGTGTGGAGTTGTTGGAGGAATCTTTTGCCCAATCCCTTACGCCGCAGCTCAAAAGGAATGTTTCGATCTCCTGCCGTGTCATCCGGAGCAATGGGCGCAGAAAAGTCACCCCGTCGATTTCTGAAACAGAACGCATGGAACTCAATCCCCAGGCGTTGGAGCCGCGGCAGAGACGGATCAGCAGATTTTCCCTGCGGTCGTCGGCATGGTGTCCCAGGACAACGGCACTCTGAGGGGGGAGCAGTTTTTTCCACGCTTCAAGACGGGCGGCACGGGCGGCACTTTCGAGATTTTCGTTTCCGGGAAGAGTAAGGTCGATGCGGAGGAAGGGGATATTGAGATTTTTTGCGAAAATTTCAGCATTTTCCGCTTCACGGTCGGATTCAGCCCCCCGCAGATGGTGGTTGAAGTGGACCGCCGTCAGTTCGTAGTGAAAACGGCTTTGGAATTTCCGGGCAAGCAGAAGCGCGGCGGTACTGTCGGCACCGCCGGAAAATCCGCAAAAGATGCGGCAAGAGGAAAATCTTGCAAAAAGTTGCTCTGAAAAGTCCATTTTAATTTGAAAAATTTGCGTTTATGGTATAATATATGCCTGATACAGCAAAATTTCAAAAAGCGGAAGGAAAAAAAATGTCATATATTGTGATCGCATCGGCAAATTCCCATAAAGTTGAAGAATATCGTGAGCTTTTGAAAGATCAGGACGTCGATCTTCATTCCCTTGCCGATTACCCCGGATTTCCCGGCGTCGAAGAGAACGGGACAAGTTTTACCGAAAACGCCTCCATCAAGGCTGTTGCCGTCTGCAAATACTGCGATGTTCCCGCCTTTGCCGATGACTCCGGTCTTGAAGTCGCCGCTCTTGACGGCCGTCCCGGGATCTACTCCGCCCGCTATGCCGAAAACGACAAGGCGCGCCGCGCCAGGCTCCTTGCCGAACTTGAAGGCGTCACCGACCGCCGCGCCCGTTTCGTCTGCGTCATCGCCATCGCCATGAACGGCGAAGTCATCGAAACTTTTGAGGGGGAAGTCAAAGGAACCATCATCACAGAAGAACGGGGCGAAGGGGGATTCGGCTATGATCCCATTTTCGTTCCCGACGGCTACGATCAGACCTTTGCCGAAATGCCTCAGGAACTGAAAAACAAGATCAGCCACCGTGCCGAAGCCTTCCGCAAGGCGATGGAGTTCATCGAGGAACAGATGTCGATCCTTGACGGCGAATTCTGATGAAGTGAGGTGAAAGTATGCCTTCAGATTTTGTCCATCTGCATCTGCACACCCATTACAGTATGCTTGACGGCGCCTGTACCGCCTCTGGATTGGTGAAACTTGCCGAAAAATATGAGATGCCCGCCATCGCCATTACCGACCACGGTTATATGGGGGGCGTTGAGGAGTTTCACCGTGTGGTGGGCAAGGCGGGGATCAATCCCGTCATCGGCTGCGAAGTCTATATTGCGCCCGGTTCCCGGTTTGACCACAACAACGCCATCCCTTTTATCAAGGGGTTCCATCTGGTGCTGCTCTGCGAAAATGAGACCGGCTACCACAATTTGTGCAAACTTGTTTCCGAATCCTACCGCACGGGACTTTACTACAAACCCCGTATCGACAAGGAACTCCTTGCCAAACACAGTGAGGGATTGATCGCCCTTTCCGCCTGTATCGGCGGCGAGATCCCCCGTATGCTTCTGGGAGGGGCTTCAGATGACGAGGCGGACTACCAGAAAGTCGAAGGCACCAAGGCTGAAGACAGTCTCATTTCCTTTGAACCCTCCTCCCAGATCGTCCGGCCCAAATCCGCCCTCATGGGCAACTTTGAGCGGGCGGAGCAGTCTCTGAAAGAGTATCTGGACATTTTCGGCAGGGAAAACTTTTTCATCGAGATCATGGATCACGGCATGGAACAGGAACAGCAGGCAAACGCCATGCTTATCGAACTTGCCAAAAAGCACGACCTGAAACTGGTCGCCACCAATGACGTCCACTATATGGAAAAAGAGGATGCCGCCGCCCACGACGTGATGCTCTGTATCCAGACCGGCTCCAAGCTGGATGATGCCAAACGCTTCCGTTTCCCCTCGCCTGAATTTTACTTCAAGAATGAACAGGAAATGCGGGCGCTTTTCAGCGAGGTCCCCGAAGCCATTACCAATACCCGGTTGATCGCTGAACGCTGCTCCATGAAGTTCCACTATGTCCCCGAGGTCAACCATTACCCCGTTTACCGCCTCTCTGACGGCACCGTGCCGGGGAAAGAGTACCTGAGAAACGTCTGCCTTGACAATATGGAAATGCGGTACGGCTTCAACGGTCACGCCGAAACCTATACCCCCGAACAGCAGACCATCATCGAACGTATGGACTATGAACTGGGGATCATTGAACGCACCGGATTCGTCAGCTACTTCCTGGTGGTTTCAGACTTTATCGCCCACGCCAAACGGCAGGGGGTCCCCGTGGGACCCGGACGCGGTTCCGGTGCCGGAAGTCTGGTGGCGTATCTGACGCTCATCACCGACATCGACCCGCTGGAATACGGGTTGCTCTTTGAACGATTCCTCAACCCTGAACGTGTCAGCCCTCCTGACTTTGATATCGACTTCTGCGAAAAAAGGCGCAGCGAGGTCATTGACTACGTCCGCGACAAATACGGTCACGAAAGCGTGGCGCAGATCTGTACCTACGGACAGCTCAAAGCCAAGGCTGTGGTCAAAGACGTGGCCCGGGTCATGGGCAAAGACTTTGAATTCGGCAACAAGCTGACCAAGATGATCCCCGATGATGCCAAGATGACACTCGCCAAAGCCGTTGAGGAAAACAAGGAACTTGCCGAACTTCTGGAAAATGATCCCGAAGTCAAAAAGGTGTGGGATTACGCCAAGATCCTTGAAGGACTCAACCGGCAGCCGGGGATCCACGCCGCAGGCGTTATCATCGGCGACCAGGAACTGGATAACCTTGTCCCCCTCGCCCGGAGCGCCCAGGGCGGTATGGTGGTGGAGTTCACCGCCGTTCCCTGTGAACAGCAGGGATTGCTCAAGATGGACTTTCTGGGCTTGCGGACTTTGACGATCATCCGCAACGCCCTCGACCTGATCAAAGAGAATCAGGGCATCGATATCGACATGTCCAAGGTTCCTCTTGATGATGAAACCACCTTTGAAATGCTCCGCCGGGGCGACACTATCGCCGTGTTCCAGCTTGAATCCGGCGGTATGCAGAATCTCTGCCGTACCTTCGGTGTGGAAACGGTCAAACATCTGATCGCTCTTGTCGCCATCTACCGTCCCGGTCCCATGCAGTTCATCCCTACCTTCATCGCCCGTAAAAAGGGTGAGGAAGAGATCATTTACGACCATCCCAAGATGGAACAGTATCTCAAAGAGACCTACGGCATCATGCTCTATCAGGAGCAGATCATGCAGGTGGTGCAGGTCCTCGCCGGGTTCTCGCTGGGCGGTGCCGATATTCTGCGTCGTGCTATCGGTAAGAAAAAGGTGGATGTCCTTATGGAGCAGAAAGCCAAGTTCGTCGCCGGATGCGCCAGCCACAGCGGTATTTCAGAGGAACTTGCCGAAACCATCTGGTCAAAAATCGAATTGTTTGCCGGTTACGGCTTCAACAAATCCCACTCCGCCGCTTACGGCGTGGTCTCTTATCACACCGCCTACCTCAAAGCCAACTACCCCGTGGAATTCATGGCAGCCGTGCTGACCAGTGAACTTGAAAACGCTGAAAAGATCGCTTTCCTGATTTCCGCCTGCCGTGAAATGGGGATTTCCATTCTGCCGCCTGATGTGAATTCAAGCGGTATCAGCTTCTCTGTTGACGGACCCAATATCCGCTTCGGACTGGGGGCGATCAAGGGTATGGGCGAAGGCGCCGCCGGAAAGATCATCGAAAGCCGCAAAAAAGAGGGCAAGTTCAAAAACTTCCTCGACTTCTGCGAACGCTGCGGTTCTGAATTAAACTCCCGCATGATCGAACATCTCACCCGTGCCGGCGCTCTGGACTCTCTGGGGCTGAAACGTTCCCAGGTTCTCGCCGTGGCGGATAAGATGATCGCCTACGCCGCTGAACGCGCCAGAGACAAGGCGGTCGGTCAGGATTCCCTCTTTGACGTGCTGGGGGATGAGGGGCAGGAGGAAGCGGGATTTTCCATTCCCATCCCCGAACTGCCTGAGTTCGCCTGGGAGGATATCCTCAAAAGCGAAAAGGAACTGCTGGGCTTTTACGTTTCAGGACATCCCCTTGATGCCTGGAGTACGCTGCTCAAAGCCTGCGCCACTGTGCCTATCCGTGAGATCGGGGAGATCAGCGACGGTGAAGTTATCCGCCTGACAGGTATGATCAACGCCTGTGAGTTCAAATTCTCCAAGAACTCCGGCAAGCAGTTCTGCGTGCTTCACCTTGAGGACCTGGATGCCCGCTGCGAATGTATGATCTATGAACGCACCCTGGGCAAGATCAGTCAGGAGGGCATCACCCTCGAAGCCGGATTGCCCGTCGCTGTGGAAGTCACCGTTTCAAAGCGCAGCGAGTCTGAAAGTCCCCGGCTTTCGGTGGAAAAACTCTATCCCCTTGCCGAGGCACCTCAGACCCTTGCCGAAGAGATCTATATCCATCTGCCCCCTGAATGTACCTCTGAAACGCTCCGCACTCTTGCCGGAGTTCTCAAAGATCATCAGGGCAATATGCGTACCATCATCGCCATTATGCGTGAAGATGACTCCGTGGTCTACATCGAGAGCCGCAACGATACCGCCGTCACATGGGAGTTCCTGCAGGAGCTGGATAAACTTCTTGGACCCGGCCGCTACAAGCTCAAAGTCAAACCCTGCGCCCCTGCGCCCAAACGCTGGGTCAAACCCGCCCAGGAAGAGACTCAGGTGGTCATGGATTAAAAGTAAACTTGCGAAAAAAAAACGGAACTGCGGCAAATCATGCGGCAGTTCCGTTTTTCTTTTCAGAGGTCAGAATTCTTCACTCTGCCAGGTGATGCGGTCAGCTTTTTCGGGAAGCAGAAGGTGGGCGCTGCCCTGAAACCAGGTGATCCTTTTACGGGTCGTAGCCAGATTTTTGTAGAAAACGGCAAGACCGGCGGGGGGACACACATAGTCTCCCAGTCCCGCCCGGATGATGTCGACTTTGGCATTTTTTATCCTTTTTGCCATAAAAACGCAGTCAAAATAATCAAGGGCAGGAGTATAGGCGGGGCGCCAGCCGGATTTCAAGCCCTTCTTGACGGGACTTGCCAGGTGGCAGCACCAGTTGATAGAGACATTGGCGGCAGTGACATCCTGATCGAGAGCTGCACCCCAGACCGCCTGCAAAGCCCCCTGACTTTCGCCGTTGACCACAAGGTTTTTACCGTCCCATTCCGGACGGGATTTCAAATATTCCAAAGCCCTCAGAACACGCATGACCATCTGGTTGAAATAGGCGGTTTCAGGGGATTTGTTGAGTTCAGTATCAAATCCGTAGCCAACGCCGTTGGTGTTGATGCTGTCGAAAAATTCTTTGTAATAGGCGGCATCCCTGCCGATTTCCTGCCCGTGGGCGTTGATCTGCAAGCTGATGCGGTCTGTTTCAAAATAGGGACGGCGCTGGATGAGAGGACCGTAGCCGATGAAACTGGCGTGGGCAGGGAGCGTTTTTTCTCCGGCTCCGGCGGGGATCCCCAGAAAGCCGGTCACAGGACGGGGACCGGGGCAGGGGATCTGGACCTTGTAGGTCGTAACGCCTTTGAAAACACCGAGTTTTGTGAGGATACACTCATCTTTGAAAGGTACTCCGGCGAGGCGCGCTTTCTGTTTTGCCCAGAATTCATCAAAATCAGCCGGTTCCCCGCAGTCGGTGTGGAACTCCGGTTCGGCACCGGCGCCCGCGGCAAAGGCGAGGTCTTGTTTGTGATAGGAGTTGGCAATGCGCATCTGAGTCCCCCGGGCATTTTTCAGCAAAACGGCGATACAGACGAAGCCCGGCTTGTCGATGGAGGTCTTGACGACCAGAGTTTCTGTTGCAGGTACTTTGCCGGAAAAGGTAATACCGTCATCACCGAAACGCTTGTATTCCAGAAAGAGACCTTCGGCGGGGGTGTCGGAGGATTCAAAGTTAAAGGTGAAAATCATCTCTTCGCCCCTTTTATAGGTGAGAGGGGATTTATTGGTCTTGCAAAGGATCCGTGCATCCTTCAATGGGTATTTGGTATTGCGTCCCATGATAGAAACTCCTTGGATTAAGTGGTTTTCATAATATACATGCGTGAAAAGTTTTTTCAAGATTTTAGAGAGTAAAAATAAGGCACTGTGTCCGGAAAGCGGAGATGCCGGACACGCCTGTCGTATAAAAACAGCCTGATTTCAAAATTCTTCACTCTGCCAAACGATGCGGTCGGATTTGTCGGGAACAAAACCGTGACTGCTGCCCTGGACCCAGGTGATCTTTTTATGGGGCGTTGCCAGATTTTTGTAGAAAACGGCAAGACCGGAGGGAGGACACACATAGTCTCCCAGACCTGCCCGTGTGATTTCGACTTTGGCATTTTTGATCCTCTTTGCCATAAAAACGCAGTCAAAGTAATCCAGGGCGGGGGTATATTCCGGACGCCATCCGGCTTTCAGTCCCTTTTTGACGGGACTTGCCAGATTGCAGCACCAGTTGATATAGATGTTGGCGGCACTCACATCCTCATCGAGAGCTGCGCCCCAGACCGCCTGCAAAGCCCCCTGACTTCCGCCGTTGACAACGAGGTTTCTGCCGTCCCATTCCGGACGGGATTTCAAGTACTCCAAAGCCCTCAGAACACGCATGACCATCTGGTTGAAAAAGGCGGTTTCAGGGGATTTGTTGAGTTCAGGATCAAAGCCGTAGCCTACGCCGTTGGTGTTGATGCTGTTGAAAAATTCTTTGTAATAGGCGGCATCTCTGCCGATTTCCTGCCCGTGAGCGTTGATCTGCAAGCTGATGCGGTCGGCTTCAAAATAGGGACGGCGCTGGATGCGGAATCCGTAACCGATGAAGCTGGCATGGGCAGGGAGGGAACCGGGTTCTGCCCCGACAGGAATTCCCAGAAATCCCGTGACAGGACGGGGACCGGGGGCGGGAATGGAAATACGGTAGATGGTCACTTTTTTGAAAACGCCCAGCTTCACAAGATCGCATTGGTCTTTGAAAGGAACTGCGGGAAGACGTTGTTTCTGCTTTGCCCAGAATCCATCGAAGTCCGCAGGTTCCCCGCAGTCGGAGTGGTACTCAGGTTCCACCCCGGCACCGGCAAAAAAGGCGATGGGCTGTTTGTGGTAGGAGTTGGCAAAACGCATCTGTGTCCCCCGGGCGTTTTTCAGATAAACGGTAACACAGACGAAGCCCGGCTTGTCGATGGAGGTTTTGATGACCAGAGGTTCCGTTGCGGGGGCTTTGCCGGAAAAGGTGATCTCATCGTCCCCGAAACGTTTGTATTCCAGAAACAGCCCCTCCGGGGAGGTGTCGGAGGATTCAAAGTTAAAGGTGAAGATCATCTCTTCCCCTTTTTTATAAGAGAGGGGGGATTTATCGGTCGTGCAGACGATCCGGACATCTTTCAGAGGATATTTTATATTGCGTTTCATGATTTAAGATCCTTAAAATTGCTTTTGTATAAAATACATGTTCAAAAAATTTTTTCAAGGGTTGAAAGAACTTTAATCAGGAGCTATATTAAAAGTATGGTTGTTTTTCAAGAAAGGAACATATTATGGAAATCGATTGCTATATTGAACTCTTGTGCGAATTGATCCGCATGAGACCCCAGAGCCGGGATATCCCTGCGGTCAACCGTGTTCAGCGGCGCGTGCAGGAGTTTCTGACGGAAAAGGGAATTTACTGCACCATGGAAAAGGACGGGGAAAGAGAGGTCCTCTTTGCCGCCACCACCCCCGGAAAAGTTCAGGATATTCTCCTTTGCGCCCACCTTGACGTGGTTCCCGCCGAGGACGAAAGCCAGTACGAGCCTTATATGACCGAAGGTTTCCTCTACGGCCGCGGTTCCAGCGACTGCATGGGCAACGCCATTGCCATTATCAAAGCCATGTGTACCGCTCCTGCGGGGGCTTCCATCGGCTGCATCTTCACCGGTGACGAGGAAATCGGCGGCGAGACCACCGCCTATATGGTGGAGCAGGGATACAGTGCCCGCAAGCTGGGACTGGTCATGGATTCCGGCGGCGGTGTCTATTACGGACAGAAAGGGATCCTGGATTTGAAAGTGACCGCCCGTGGTTTCGGCGGACACGCTTCACGGCCCTGGCTTTTTGACAATCCTATTTTGAAACTTGTCAACGGTCTTTCCAAACTTATGGAAAAGTGGGAAAATCCCGCCAACGCCGATGACTGGCGTCTTTCCATCGCCCCCACGATTTTGCGGTCAGGAAATGCGGCGAACCGTATCCCCGACGAGGCGGAAGCGGTGTTGAATCTGCGCTTTGTGAAACTGGAAGAAAAGGAATCCATCATCGCCTATATCCGTGAGACCACAGGACTTGAAGTCGAAGTTGGCGAATGCTGTGATCCTTTCATGTCTCCCATTGAGGGCGAAACCATGCAAAAGGTGCTTGGCGCCTACGCCAAAGCCTTTGGCAAAGAGGTCATTCCCGGCCGCATGTGCGGAGCCACGGATGCCCGTCATCTCTATAAGATCGGCGTGCCTGTTTACATCTCCGGCGTCAACGGCTCCGGCGCCCACGGTGCCGAAGAAAAGCTGGAACTCGACTCCATCGACAAAGGCGTCGCCATGATCTTTGAACTGCTCTGAAAAGCGCATCAAAAGCACAAGGGGCTGTTGCAAAACATCAGTTACCGATAATGTCTGGTCCACAGACCGGAACAACCGTTACCCCCGTGTTCAACGCCATGGGGGGGGGTATACCCTCGAGCCGGTTGACAGTCTGCGGGCGTTTTCGTTGTTTTGACACAGCCCGCTTGTATTGACCAGTGGCAAAAGTGCCCGCTAACTGAAAAACATCTAACCACAGTGGTCGTA
>JAZONY010000009.1:0-15926 GCA_045654705.1 Victivallaceae bacterium | reverse complement strand
CATACTTCAGGTTGTGATTGATTTACTGTGGTCTGCGGAGTTGGGGTAAAGACAGCGCCAGCGCTTTCTTTCCCCCAAGCCCCCATTCTTTGCGACCTGTGGGGCGTGTTGTTGTGGTGCAATGGTGATACTGGTTTTGGGAAGGTTTAGGGCTTCGACCACTGTGGTACAAGGCTTCATTTCAATTACAGCGCCCCCCATCGACAGCCTGCGGCTGATCTCAGGGGGGCTTAGATGCTCAGGTTTCACTCCATTCGCCCCGACATGACTCGGGGCGAGCCCTGCGGAATACCGCAGGGGCTTATTCCGCTCCAACCTTGCGCGCTCGGCGCGAAGCGCCTTCGCTGGCTCACGGCTTCGACCACTGTTTATATTTGTTTCAGCTAGCGAGCGCCTTGTCCACTGGTCAATACAAGCGGGCTGTGTCAAAACAACGAAAACGCCCGCAGACTGTCAATCGGCTCGAGGGTGTAATATGCCCCCATGGCGTTGAACACGGGGTAAGGGGGAATTCCGGTCTGTGGACCAGACATTATCGTAAATCAGCGGCAATTCTCACGGCAGAACTGGGGAAAACGGGCAAAAAAAAATGGAGCCAATGACCGGATTCGACGAGGAGGGCGCAAGCCCGACGAAGTGCCTGAACGCAGTGAAGGCAACCGCCCCTTAGTGAGAATTGCGTTATTGGCGCCAGCCAATAAGCAAAGCGGCGAGGCAAACCTCTGAATGACGGCTAAACTGATGTTTAGCAAGGCATTTCAGAGTTTGAATCGATGCAATTCTCACGGCAGAACTGGGGAAAACGGGCAAAAAAAAAAAAAAAATGGAGCCAATGACCGGATTCGAACCGGTGACCTATTCATTACGAGTGAATTGCTCTACCAGCTGAGCCACATTGGCACCTTGTTTTATAATATAACCTCTCTTTCTCTTCTTGTCAAGGGAAAGAGAGGCTTTTTTTGAAAAAATCAGTCTTTTTCAGAGAGCAACATCAAAGTTGCGCGCTGCGAGGAACTTTTTCAGTTCCGGGATGTCGATCATGTGGAAATGGAACACAGAAGCTGCAAGCAGAACAGTTGCACCGGCTTCGGCGGCTTCGGCGAAGTGTTCCATGGTTCCGGCGCCGCCGGAAGCGACGATCTCGGCGTTGCACACATCGTGCATGGCTTTGATCACAGGCAGGTCATAGCCGGTCTTGGCTCCGTCGCCCGCTTTGCTGGTGGGCAGAATGGTCTTGACACCGAAACCATCCACCTTTTTGGCGAACTCAACGGCATCAAATCCGGTAGCGGTCCTGCCGCCGTCGATGTAAACTTCGTAACCGGAGGGCAGCGCAGGATTCACATCCACATCGATCGCCACGGTAACGGCATCCACGCCGAATTCTTTGATCAAGTCGGGAATCAGCTGGGGATTGCGGAACGCGGCGCTGCTGGTGGAAACCTTGTTGGCTCCCGCTTTAAGCACGACTCCGGCAGCTTCAACGCTGTTGATACCGCCGCCCACGGTAAAGGGCACGGTACACACTTCGGCAACCCGTTTCACCACGTCGGCAAGGGTGGCACGTTTTTCAACGGTGGCGGTAATATCCAGCAGAGCCAGCTCATCGGCACCTGCGGCGCAATACGCCTTGGCGCACTCCACCGGATCACCGGCATCGGCGATATCCACGAAATGCACTCCTTTTACCACCCTGCCCTCGCGCATATCAAGGCAAGGCATGATCTTGATCTTTGCCATTTTCTCTTTTTTCATCCTCAAATATTATTACAAACGCCTCATGCGTTTTCATCATCACTTGTGCCAGGTGGCAATATCGTCATCCAGCTTGTCGCCGCCCTCAGAAGCATTTTTGCCCTGGTTGTTTTCGCCGTTGGGGCCGTAGGAATAGACAGCAGTCTTGCCCATGATGAACTTTTCATCATCATCAGGACGGGCGAGACGTTCCTTGCCGTCAACGTTGATCATGATGGTATAGGGATTGCCCCAGGGATCACGCCACAAATAAGGGATATTGGCAGCAGCATTGTAGTCGATGGCAGGATCGAAATTGGTGTTGGGATCAAGGAATTTGATCTTGCGCAGATTGTGATGATACTTGAGAAACTTGTTGCTCCCGCACTTGCCGGTTCCGGTCAGCTCGGCGATGAGAGAGTTGTAGGCTGCGACATTACCGGCTCCGATAATAACGGAATAGGTCTTGCTGCCGCTTTCTGCTTTGTCATCTTTTTCAGTTGCATCTACATCGACGGTGTCGCTGTCACTGGTATAAAAGACAGACTTCATATCGTTGCCGGTTCCGGTGGTTTTCAAGATGCGTCCGTATGTCTGATCCATCTGGGCGAGTGCCATCTGGATAGACTTCATATCGGCTTTTGCCTGAGTGATACGACCATTCTGGGCGCCGCCGATGACAGCGGGAAGAACAAGTCCGGCGAGAATTGCCACGATACCGACAACGACCAACAATTCAACGAGGGTAAAATATCTCTTTTTCACGGGGTATTTTCCTTTCTCTGATTCATAAAAGCTCAAGAAAAAACGTTTTGTCACTGATATACTGTATCTGCAAAATGCCTTTTTGTCAAGAGAAACTTCAATAATTTCCGAAAAAAAAACTCTTTTACTCTTGACAAATCCTCTTTTCAAGGTTATTATATAGATGTGAAAAACACACCTAACATAACGGAGAACAAATTTATGAAACGAAATAACTTCACACTCATCGAATTATTGGTCGTGGTCGCCATTATCGCCATTCTGGCAGGTCTCATTATCCCCGCCGTGGGCATGGCGCAGACCTCCGCCCGCCGCACCGCCTGCGTAAGCAATCAGGGACAGGTCATGAAAATCATGCGCGCTTATATGAATGAGGGCGATGTGCAGTTCCTCCCCAACTGGCACAACTCCAGCACCAAAACTTATTACTGGACTCAGGCTCTTTTCAATGCGGGCAAACTCCAGAATGATATCTCTGTTGCCCGTTGTCCTGCGATCCTGCCGGTTCAGGACCCCAAAGTCACCAATGAAGATGATGCCTCTCTTGCTGAAGCCTACGGCATGATCTATTCGACCCGTTCCGATTCTGAAGACAACCGCGGTATCAAGTTCAAAAGCACCAAAGCCCTCAAATATGATGGCGACACCAGCAACAAGAATGACGACTTCATGGTCGCAGCCAATCAGCTGGCTCTGGGCGGATGCTCTGCCTATCTCGACTCCGGTCGTGACCAGATCGTTGCCAAGGCACTGCTCAACTTCAATCAGGACGGCAACGGTTCCGACGACAAAGTCGGTCGTCCCACCCTTGCTCACGGCGGACAGGTCAACATCTTCTTCCTTGACGGACACAGCGAAAGCCTGACCAAGGATGCCCTCTACCGCAAAAAATACTACACCCGTGTCGAAGGTTCTGACGACAGAGATGCCGTCACCGTGGCTCACAGTGTCACTTCTGACAACTGGATCCTTGATCCTGATGCGGATTGATACGAAGTACTTTTGCCGCCAGGCACCCGGGCGAGAGGAGCCGGGTGCTTTTTTAAGCGGAAATTTCCAACAATAAGAGGAGTAAAGGAGAAAAAATCATGTCATCTGTCAAACTTTACAACAAAACAGGCGATGAAAAAGCCGTTGCCATCCAGAACGCCGTTGAAAAACAGTTCGGATTCGTTCCCCAGGTCTTTCAGGCCATGGGCAGGAACGGAGATTTTCTTGAAGCTGTCCTGAAACTTGCCGAAGCTGCCGGAAAAGGGCTTGATCCCAAGACCAAGGAGCTGATCATCATCGCTTGCAGCGCGGTCAACGGCTGCCAGTACTGCCTCGACGCCCACCGCGCCGCCGCACTTCAGGCGGGATGCACCGACGAAGAGATCACCGCCGCTGTCGAAGTGGCTGCCTCTATCAGTCTTTTCAACAAATTCAACGGTGCCATCGGACTCGACTCCGACATCAAAGCCCCCATGAAGTAAGGCTTCACAAAACACCAAATCGGGAAAGGTCACAAACGCCTTTCCCGATTTTTTTTGAAAAAAATGGAAAAATATTGATTTTTTTTGAAAACTTCGCTTGAAAAGTTCAAAAAACAGATGTATATTATGACACAACGAAAGGCAAGGATGCCTGAAAGTTGTAACACAAGTAGTCCTGTGGTGTAACGGTAGCACAAGTGATTCTGGTTCACTTTGTTGAGGTTCGAATCCTTACAGGACTACCATTTTTTTTGCCTTGATGCCGAATCCTTACAGGACCACCATTTTTTTGCTTTGATTTCCCCCAGTACTGGAAAGCGCCCCCGGTGTGCGTGAGTCTCCGGTGCGGCGCATTGTCGGACATGTCGGACTTGTCGGACAAGTCGGACACAGTGGTGCGCCGCCCGGCGCAAATCTGCACAGCAGCCGATCTCACACGGCAAGATTGTCCCCCAAAAAATCACAAAGCTGATGCCCGCCCCGCAGAAAGAGGGCGTTACGGCGGATTATTTCGGAATTCCTGAAATATAAGACGATCATATATTAAAAATACTTTCATTTACGCCTCCCAAAATTTGCAATTCCTCTGTGAATGGTATATATTATATAAATCGTTAATTCTTAAAGAAACTTAAGGAAAAAAATATTTATGTGTATCGCCTGGCCCATGCGTGTTTCAGAACTGCTCCCGGGAAGAGAGTGTATCGCCGGAGTGGATGGCGTCTCACGCAAAGTCAACTGGCGTTTGCTCGATCATGTGGAACCCGGAGATTATCTGCTTGTTCATGCCGGATTCGCAATCGAAAAATTAGATACACAAAAAGCCCTTGAGCAACTCCAGATCATGGAAGAATTGAAAAAAGAGTTCAAAAACAATTAACTGTCAGCAAGTTGGTTGAAGTGAATCTTGAATGTGCAGAATTCTGGCGTGCCGATCTTGCTCGCAAGGCGGCAGCATGCGCTCCGGCAATACGGATCATGGAGGTGTGCGGGACTCATACCCACGCTATTGCACGCTATAATTTGCGTTCCCTGCTTCCCGGCAATGTTACACTGATTTCAGGACCGGGATGTCCGGTCTGCGTTTCAGGGGCGGCTTTTATTGAAAAAATACGCACTCTTCTTCAACAGGGCGTGACCGTCGCCCTTTTCGGCGATTTGATGCGGATCCCGGGAACCTGCGGAACGCTCCGCCGGGAGAAAAATCTCAAACTCATCTACTCCCCCGCCGATGCACTGGCGTTTGCCGCCAAAAATCCGGATCTCGAAGTCGTTTTCGCAGCTGTGGGATTTTCACCCACACTCAGCGCCACGGCGGCTTTGATGGCGGAACTTGAGGAAAATCCCGTTTCCAACTTTTCAATTTTGAGCGACTTCAAAGAGATAACCCCTGTTCTCGCCCCCCTTTGCGCTGAAAGTTCCATCTCGGCGCTGCTGCTGCCGGGGCATGTGGCGACGATCACAGGTGTTGAACACTTTTCTGCGCTCCACCTCCCTGCCGTGGTGGCAGGGTTTGAACCTGAAAATATTCTTCACTCCCTTTCCATGCTTCTGGATGCCCTCAGTTCAAGAAACAGAGAATTTCTTTACAACAACTATCCCCAAGCCGTGCGCCAGCAGGGAAACAGTGCGGCTCTCAGGCTGATCGAACGCTACTTTGAAACAACCGACAGCTCCTGGCGGGGATTGGGCGAAGTCCCCGGAAGCGGAAAACGCCTTAAAGAAGAATACAGCTCTTTCGATGCGGAAAAACGGTATAACCTTGAAACGGCAGCTGTCAGTGAAAATCCCCTCTGCCGCTGCGGCGAGGTCCTTGCGGGGAAAATCACCCCTCTTGAGTGTCCCCTTTTCGGGAAAGAGTGTACCCCCGCCACGCCCGTGGGGGCATGTATGGCAAGCTCCGAGGGGAGCTGCAGCGCAGCATTCATCTATGGAAATCAAGGTAAATGAAGGAGAAACAAAAGATGCACGAACTTTCCATCGCCGTTTCTCTGGCTGAAACCCTTATCAAATATATGAAAGACAATGCCGTCAGGGTCACTGCCGCCCATTTGTGCGTGGGGCCCTTGTCCGGGATCGATCCTGAGGCGTTGAAATTTGCCTGGGAACCTGCAATTGCAAATTACCCGGAAAGCGGTCTGGAGAGGTGTTCCCTCAAGATACGCCTTGCGAAACTGAAACACCTTTGCCGCAGCTGCGGCGCAAGGTTTGAATTTGATAACTGGCAGATCCTCTGTCCCGGTTGCGGTAAGGAAACGCTGCACCGGGAAAACGGAAGCGAGTTTCTGCTTGAAAGTGCGGAGATTGAAGATGTGTAAAGATTGCGGATGTTCTCAGGAACATCATGGACACCACGGACACCACGGCATCCCCCATACCCATACCGATGCCAACGGCAATGTCTATACCCATACCCACGATCACGACTCACACCGTGAAGTCATGATCGGCAGTGCTGTTTTGAGTTCAAACGATGCCGTCGCCGACGACAACAGGGCGTGGTTCAAAGAAAGAAAGATCATGGTCCTGAATCTGATCTCTTCCCCCGGTTCCGGGAAAACCACGCTCCTTGTGGAAACCTTGAAAGCTCTTGCGGAACACAATGTCCGCACCGCCGTCATCGTGGGGGATCAGTACGGCTCCTTTGATGCGGAGCGTATGCGCTCCACCGGGGCGCCCGTCACCCAGATCGAAACCCATTCCAGCTGTCACCTTGACGCTTCAAGGATCCGTCAGGTCCTTGAAACGGCTGTCCCCCGGGGAACGGAACTGCTCTTTATCGAAAATGTGGGCAATCTGGTCTGCCCCGTTGCCTTTGATCTGGGGGAAAATGCCAAGATCGCTTTGCTTTCCACACCCGAGGGTGAAGAAAAGCCTCTGAAATATCCCGCCCTTTTCGCCGCCGCTGAACTTGTTCTGCTGACCAAATGCGACCTCGAAAAGGTGTTGGAATGGAATTATGATTCAAGTACAAAAAATATAAAACAGGTCAATCCGGATGCGCAATTCATGCGGATATCGTCCAAAACAAAGGAGGGGTTTGACGGCTGGATAAAGTTCCTGCTCTCGAAATTGCAAACGGAAAACAAGTGACCTATCCCTGGGTCTTAACACGAAATAAAAGGATCTTATTATGAATTGGATTTCCTGGATCGTCCCGGCACTGATCCTGCTGCCTCTGACAGGAGGTGTCCTTGCGGCGCTCATAACCAATGATAAAATGCGTAATATACTTGTGGCACTGCTGGCACTCCCCCTTGCGGCGGGCGGTATCGGTGCGGTATATCTTTCAACTCTTGCCCCCGGCGGCGTATGGACAATGAATGTCCCGCCTGCTCTGGCCTACTGCGGAAGTTTTCTGGAAGTCGCCATCATCATCGTGCTGCTGGTGCTTTCAATCAGGATCCGCAACGCCTGGATCTTTATTCTCACATTGCTTCAGCTGGCGGGTGTCACTGCCGGATTCTTCCTCAGTGCTGATCACTCTGCGTCCTTTGCCCTTTTCAAGATCGACAATCTGGCGCGTATCATGCTGCTGGTCAGCTGCTGTGTCGGTGCGGCGATATTGCTGTTTTCCATCGGCTACATGAAGCTCCACAAGGAACACGCCCCTGCGGGTGCAGGTTCTCTTCAGAGATTCTACTTCTTCTTCCTGAGCTTCCTCGGACTGATGATCGGTCTTGTGGTCTCAAATCACCTTTCCTTTTTCAGCTTCTTCTGGGAGGGAACCACGCTGTGCAGCTACGCCCTCATCGGGCAGGACGGCGGCACCGCACGGACCCAGAACGCTGTCCGGGCATTGCTGATCAACAGTTTCGGCGGTGTGCTGCTGGTGTTGGGTATTTTCATCCTCAAATATCAGACTGGCGGCGAAACTTTCAACGAACTTTTCAGCAAAACCCATGCCACACTTCCTGCGGCGGTCCTGCTGACCATTGCGGCTTTCACCAAGTCGGCACTCTTTCCTTTCCAGAGCTGGCTTCTGGGGGCAATGGTGGCACCGACCCCTGTTTCCGCCATGCTCCATGCGGCGACCATGGTCAAGGCCGGTGTCTATCTGGTCATGCGTATAACCCCCAATTTTCAGGATGATGTCCGTGTCACCATGGTGGTGGCTTTTGCAGGTGCCATCACGTTCCTGGGCGGTGCGCTTCTGGCGTGTACCCAGAGCAACGGCAAACGGGTGCTTGCCTATTCCACCATTTCCAATCTGGGACTGGTGGTTGCCTGCGCCGGAATCAACTCCCCCCTTGCCTATGCGGCAGGACTTGCCATCATCAGTTTCCACGCCATTTCAAAGGGACTGCTTTTCCTCTGCGTGGGCCGTATCGAACAGCAGATCGGCTCACGGGATATCGAAGATATGGACGGTCTCATGTTCAAGATGCCTTTCACCTCTTTCATGATCCTGATCGGAATGCTTTCCATGCTGCTGCCTCCCTTTGGTATGCTGCTGAGCAAGTGGCTTGCCATTGAAGCGACGATCCGCTCGCCTTTCCTGCTTCTTTTCATGGTGCTGGGCAGTGCGCTGACCGTGTTTTTCTGGGCAAAGTGGATCGGCAGGATCCAGCACACAGGCTACCACCCCGTTGCGGTGAAAGAGGAAATGTCACGGACAATGAAATTCTCTCTGGCTCTCCTCGCCCTCATGGTGCTGGGGACCGGTCTGACCACCATGCTTATTCTGAACAAGGTCTATGTCCCCATGGCAGAAGCGGTCTTCGGCACGGGAAAACTCCTCAATCAGGCGGCGACCTTCCCGGCTCTCATCATCTTCGGAGCGGTTGCCGCAGGCGGTATACTCCACTACATTTTCTGCTGGCGCGCCTTCAAAAAGGAGTGGGTCCGTATGCCCTTCCTCTGCGGGGAAAATGTGAACTTCAAGGAAGTGGGCGGTGATAATGACATCCGCTCTTACGACTTCCACAGTGTGGGCGGAAAAATCGAACACTCTCACGTCACCAGCTACTATTTCCGCGGTATCATCAATGAAAAACTCGTTACAGGGTGTCTCAACTGGAGCGCATGGCTCATCATCCTTGTCCTCATCGGCAACACCCTGAGCAAAACGGTAAAATAAGATTGAGGTGAAATCAATGGAACTTTTGGAAAAAATCGGCAATTTCTGCTTATATAATCCCTGGTGCTATGCGGCATGGGTCCTTATTGCCGCCCCTGTCGCCGGAGCGCTTCTCACAGGCGTTGACCGTAAACTCACTGCCCGTATGCAGGGCAGAATGGGACCGCCCCTGCTCCAGCCTTTCTACGACCTTGTCAAACTTTTCAGCAAGACCCCCATGGCACTGCACCGCCCCCAGCTGATCTATGCCACACTGCATCTGATCTTTATGATGGTGGCACTGCTGCTGCTGGCTCAGGGACGGGATCTGCTCATGGTGCTTTTTGTTCAGGCCTTCTCGGTGATCTGTCTGGTGCTGGGCGGTATGAGTGTCCGTTCTCCTTACAGCTGGATCGGCAGCCAGAGAAAGATCATGCAGATGCTGGGCGTTGAGCCTGTTTTTCTGCTGATGATCGTCGCCCTCTATCTGCGTGACGGAACCTTTCTCGGCAGCGATCTTTTCGCAAAAAATGAACCCCTTCTCCCCTCCATGCCCCTGCTCTTTCTCGCTTTTCTCTGCGCTGTTGCCATTGAGTTTGAGAAATCCCCCTTTGACCTGGCAAGCTCACACCATGCCCATCAGGAAATCGTCAAAGGTGTGACACTGGAGTACTCCGGTCCCTTCCTCGGGATCATTGAGATCGCCCACTTTTATGAGATCACCTTCTTTTTCGGTCTGATGATGGCATTCTGGCACACCAACATCATCGTCGCATTTCTGCTGGCGAGTGCGGGTATGACCTTTATGACGGTCCTTGACAATTCGTTTGCGCGGCTGACCCCACACTGGATGCTGCGTTTCATGTGGACAGTGCCCCTTTCAATGGCATTGGCAAATCTTATCTGGTTATGGGTGAAATAATATGAGCAATGCAATATCCAAATCCCCCTGGGTGGTTCACTTCAACTGCAACAGCTGCAACGGCTGCGACATTGAATTTCTCGCCTGCCTGACACCCACCTATGATGTGGAGCGTCTGGGCGTTCTTCATGTGGGCAACCCCAAACATGCGGACGTTCTTGTGGTGACAGGTTCTGTGAATATGCGCAACCGCCATGTTCTGAAAAATGTTTACGACCAGATCCCCGATCCCAAAGTGGTGGTGGCAATGGGAGCCTGCGGCGCGACCGGCGGCATCTTTGCCGACTGTTACAATGTGTGCGGCGGCATCGGCTCGGTGATCCCTGTGGATGTCCACGTCCCCGGCTGCCCTCCCCGTCCCGAAGCCATGATCGACGGCATCATCGAGGCGGTGGGTATCCTTGAGAAGAAACGCAAGGGCGAAGTTGTTGATCCGCCCCTGCTCCCCGTCAAGACCGTCAAGGGTCCGGAAGCTGCCCCCAAAGCGGCAACTGAAGAAAAATAAACTTTGAGGAGTTTTTAGTTATGATGACAGTCAACGAAATGCTGACTTCTGAAAATCAGCTTGAAAAAATAGGAGCGCTGCTCCATCAGGGATACCGTTTTGTCACCATGACCGTGGTGGATAAAGGGGAAGAATTCGACATCTATTACCACTTCGATCTGGAGTACAAACTTGTCAACTGTCTGCTGAATCTGAAAAAAGGCGACACGCTGCCCAGTATTTCCTCCATCTGCTTTGCCGCACTGGTGGTGGAAAATGAGATCCAGGACCTTTTCGGTATCACCGTGACCGGTCTTGCCATTGATTATGAAAAACATTTCATCCTCGCCCCCGATGCACCGGCACAGCCTTTCTGCCGGGTCCCCGGAGTTGGGGTCACTGCCGTCACCACCGACGGCAAAGGCAATATCACAGCTCCCGCTGAAAACAAAGGAGGTGACAAATGAGTATGCTCGTTCCTTTCGGTCCCCAGCACCCTGTTCTGCCCGAACCTTTGCAGCTGAGACTGGAACTCAATGACGAAAAGGTGGTTTCAGCCCTTCCCGTTGTGGGATATGTCCACAGAGGATTGGAAAAACTTGCCGAACAGAAAGACTTCATTCAGGATACTTTCCTCATTGAACGTGTCTGCGGTATCTGCAGCTTCATGCACTCCATGGCGTACAGCATGGGTATCGAAGAGTTGATGAATATCGAGATCCCCGACCGGGCAAAGTATCTGCGTGTCATCTGGGCGGAACTCCACAGAATGCACAGCCACCTGCTGGCTCTGGGACTTCTGGCGGATGCTTTCGGCTTTGAAAACCTTTTCTATACCATCTGGAAGATCCGTGAAGAGATCATGGATGCCATGGAATGCACCACCGGCGCCCGGGTCATGCTGGGCAGCTGCTGTATCGGCGGTGTCCGCAAGGATATTTTCCCCGATCAGGCAAAGTTCGTCCTTGAAAAACTGGACAACTTTGAGAAGATGTTCAAACGCTCCTCCGAAGTCCTCATGGGGGATTACAGCGTCAAGGAACGTCTGGTGGGCGTGGGTGTCATCAGCGGAAAAGATGCCTATTCCATGGGCGCTGTCGGTCCCACCCTCAGGGGCAGCGGCATCGCCGGGGACCACCGCATGACCGGTTACGCCGCCTACGGCGAACTGGGCTTTGAACCCGTGGTTGAAAATGACGGCGACTGCTATGCCCGTACCATGATCCGTGTGAGAGAGCTTTATCAGTCCATGACTCTTGTCCGTGAAGCTCTTGCCAAACTCCCTGCCGGAGAGTTGAAGACCCCCTTCAAAGGCAATCCCGCCGGTGAAGCGGCGGTCCGTGTTGAACAGCCCAGAGGCGAAGTCCTTTACTATCTGCGCGGCAACGGCAGTGATAAACTTGACCGCCTGCGGATCAGGACTCCTACATTCGCCAACATTGCACCTCTGCTTTCGATGCTGGTGGGATGCAATCTGCCTGACGTGGCGGTGATCATTCTTTCCATTGACCCCTGTATCAGTTGTACGGAGCGATAAAATGCGTTTATTTTCCATTTTCAAAGATATTGTCGGCAATCTTGTCAAGGGTCCTGCGACCCGGAACTACCCCGCAGTCAAACGTGAACCGTTCCCCCTTGAACGGGGTAAACTGGTCATCGAAGAGGATAAGTGTATCTTCTGCGGCATGTGTGTCCGCAAGTGTCCCTCCAACGCCATCAAAGTCACCCGCAATCCCAAGGTGTGGAGCTTTGAGAAGTTCCGCTGCATCCTCTGCGGCAGCTGCGTGGAGGCCTGTCCGAAGAAGTGCCTGAAACTCGTCCCCCGTCTGACGGAGGAAAAGTCCGGGGAGTAAACGCCCTTCTCTCCCTGCGCCTGTCCTGCAATAAAACGGGACAGGCGCTTTAAATAATTTGAACACAATTTGAAATCAACCGAGGAGATTCCATGAAAGATATTACAAAGCGTTTTCTTGAATATGTGGCATTTGACACTCAATCTGACAGTTCCACAGGAACTCATCCCTCCACGGCAAAGCAGTTTGAGCTTGCCCGTTTTCTCAGAGACGAACTCCTCGCCCTGGGCGTTACCGATGTCACATTGACCGACAAGTGTTACCTTTACGCCAAACTCCCCGCCACGGAAGGGTACGAAAAATGCCCCACGTTGGGCTTCATCGCTCACATGGACACCTCTGATGCCGCCTCCGGTGCCGATATCAAGGTCCAGATGATCGAAAACTGGGACGGCAGCCCCATTCCCCTGGGGAACTCCGGCAAGGTGGTCAACCCCAAGCCCCACCTCAAGGGACACACCATCATCACCACCGACGGAACCACACTTCTGGGGGCGGATGACAAGGCGGGGATCGCCATTATCGTTACCGCCATTGAAGAGATCCTTGAAAAGAAGCTCCCCCACGGTGCGTTGAGTTTCGGTTTCACCCCTGATGAGGAGATCGGCGAAGGGGCGGATTTCTTTGACGTTGACTTTTTCGGTGCTGATTTCGCCTATACCGTTGACGGCGGCGCCCCTGAACTCATCAAGGGTGAAAACTTCAACGCCGCAAGCGCAGAAGTCCTTGTCAAAGGAGTTTCAACCCATCCCGGTTCCTCCAAAAACGTCATGGTCAACGCTTTCAAGATCGCCATGGAGTTCGATGCCATGCTCCCGCCGTGTGAAGTCCCCGCCCACACCGAAAAGCGTGAGGGATTTTACCACCTGTGTTCCGGCAGAGGCAATGTCAGCGAAGCGGAACTGAGCTATATCCTCCGCGACCACGATGCCGAACTCTTTGAAAAGCGCAAAGAAACGGTCCTCGCCATTGCGGAATATCTCAACAAAAAATACGCCCCCGATACCGTTACTGTCACCATCAAAGACAGCTATCGCAACATGGCGGAAATCATTGAAAAATATCCTTTTCTCATTGAATGGGCAAAAAATGCCATTTCGGCTGTCGGTCTGACTCCTGTCACCACTCCCATCCGCGGCGGCACCGACGGCGCACGGCTCTCTTTTATGGGACTCCCCTGCCCCAATCTGGGATACGGCGGTTACGCTGCCCACGGTGAAACGGAATACGCCGATGTGGAGGGGATGAAAACCGTTGTCCAAATCCTCCTCAACATCGTTGACGCCTTTATCACTCAGAAAATACCGGCAAAGAAAAACGAAAAACTTAACTGATTTCAGAAAATACAGATATTGTTCACAATGAACATATTACAAAACAATTTAACAAAATAAACCTCAAAAATAAGCAACGACCTTAAAAGATTTTTCAAAAAGAAACTTGAAAAAACGCATCCAAAGTATTAATTTATATATACAGCCTGACAGGACAATTTTCTGAGTATGGACAACTGCGAAAAAAAACTGTAACGCTGTAACCGGGGTGCGGCAGCACAGGGAACGATTCTCTGACTGCCGCACTTTTTTCCTTGATTTATACTTTTTTTCCTCTTGAAAAATCTCCCTTGTGACATTACATTAAGGAAACAGGAACAAAATTTTAACAAAGCGATTTTTACTTCGCATAAAAAGACGGAGCTTTTTCATGTCCATAAAAACCGCCATCATCGGTTTCGGATTCATGGGGCAGACCCATGCCGGAACACTTCTTCAAATGCCTGATTGCGAGATCACCGGCGTTATCGATCTCAAATCCCCCGTTGAACAGCTGACAAGCATCAAAGGCAACAACGACACTGTCATCCTTTCAGAAGATGCCGCCGCCCGGCTTCCCTGGTTCCGTTCATGGGAGGAGTTCGTCGCTCAGGCGGGCGTCCCCGATGCCGCCATCGTGGCACTTCCCACCCGTTTTCATTGCAGTTCCGTGGTCAAAGCTCTCGAAAGCGGCGCCCATGTCATGGTGGAAAAACCCTTTGCCACCTCTGTTGCAGAGGCTGAAACCATGCTTGCAGCCGCTCAGAAATATGGCAAACTTCTGGCAGTAGGCTATGTTGTCCGCTGTATGCCTGAATACCTTTATCTGGCAGAGACCCTCAAATCCTGCCGGTTGGGCAAGACCCGTTTCCTTGAAATGCGCCGCTTTGCCGGGATCCCCGGCTGGGGCAGCTGGCTGGACCCTGAAACGGTGCGCCATTCAGGAGGGACTCTCTTTGACCTCCTTTCCCACGACCTTGATTTCGTGACCCACACCCTCGGAGAACCTGTAAGGTTCAACCCCTGCCGCCGGGGCAGAAAGGAGTTCAGGGGCGACTGGCTCTCCATCGAGCTGGAATATCCTGACTTCGACGTGGTGGTGGAGTCCGCATTCATCCCCCCTGTTTCCTATCCTTTCCACAGAAGTTTTCAGGCGTTCTTCGACAACGGCAGCTTGTACAGCGGCGCATGGAACAAAGTTTCCGAATGCTGCGGCAAAGAGATCAAAGAGATCGGTCTTGAAGAGATCTCCCCCTATTTCACCGAGGTCGAACACTTTATCAACTCTGTCAAAAACAACAAAATTGAGGGCATCTGTTCCGGGGAAGAGGCACTTCTCACCACAAAGCACTGTGCAGAGATCCGCCGTATGCTCAATGAGGAGTGACAGAAAAGCTGTCACAACAGATGGTCAAGTACCCCAAAGGTAAAATATGAAAAAGTTTCTTATCGCATCCATGCTGATCCTGACAGCCTTGCTGACAGGTGCCGATCTGATCATTGCCGACAAAGGCAAATCAGCTTACTCGATCGTTATTCCGGACGCCCCCTGCCCCTGGGATGCCGACAGTGCAAAACTCCTTGCCGAAGGCATTTACCGCACAGCCGGGGTCCGTCTGCCCATCGTGAAGGAATCCCTTTACAAAAACACCCCCGCCATTTTTATCGGCAATGTTAAAGTCTCCGGCAAAAAAGCAGCTCTGAAAAGTGCGGAACACCGTATTGAAGTCAAAGGCAAAAACATCTTTCTTTACGGAAAAAATGACCATTACAGCACTTCCCGTTATTCATACGAACAGGGCAATGCCATAGCGGTTGCGGCGTTTCTGCGGCAGTTCTGCGGGGCTGAAATGCTTTTCCCCGGGAAAAACTTTGAAGGTCTTTCAGTCATTCCCCGTTCAAAAATCACGGTTCCTGAAAATTATTCTTTTGCCAAAGTCCCTGCAGTTTCCTTCAACATCGGCAGACAGCACGGACTTTATTATGATGTTTTCAACGGACATTTTTCCGCTCCCTGGTACCGTCAGTACGGCGGTCACAGCTATGTGGCGGCGGTTCCGGTGAAAAAATATTTCAAGACTCACCCCGAATACTTTGCCCTCATCAAAGGGAAACGCTTCGACAACCGCTACAACCATTTGTGTATTTCCAATGCCGATGTGCAGAAGCTCATCAAAGAGAATGTGGCTCAGAACTTCCGTCAGGGCTACCCCATGGCGCAGCTTTCCCAGAGTGACGGGTTCCGCCCCTGCGAATGTGACAACTGCGCCAAACTTTTCGGTGTCAAGGATTTCGGCGAAAAACTCTGGATCCTTCACCGCAAC
>JAZONY010000008.1:0-22130 GCA_045654705.1 Victivallaceae bacterium | reverse complement strand
ACAGAGGTGCCGGGAGAGTCGGAGCCTGTCAGAAAAACGGCATTTTTCCGGATATCGATCCGGTGTTCCCAGCGGGCGTAAGAGGCGGGGAGAAGTTTCCGTTCCTGTGCCGCGCGGGTTGCTCCGATGAAAATGGCGGGCGTTCCGCCTTTGAAATCCTTTTCATGGAGGACCGGGAGTTTGACCTTTGTCCCGTGGAAAAGCATCTCCTGAAGAAATTCGGCGCAGTATTGGCTTCTGCCCCCTGCGTGAACCAGCGTGTAAGCGCTTTTTCCGTTGTCAACAAGCACTCCGGCAGAAAGGAAAAATGTTCCGGTTGCCAGAAAGTAAGAAAGAAAGAGCTTTTTCATCATAAGTCGTACTCTCTGAAATTTTCGTTGGGGTCATAAGCCGCGTTAGGCGAAAGAGGAACCTGGGCAGTGCCCCATTGATCGACATGTCCGTCAAGAAATCCGATGGAGCTTTTGGCACTGTGGCGGTAGGAAAACCTTTCTCTGCTGTAAAGGGCAATGGCGTGGCGCAGAGAGTGGCTGGGCAGGGTCAGGATGTTGTCAACTCCGATGTCGCCACAGAAAAATCTCGTTGAGGGACGGCGGGTCCGCTGCAAGGTGGAAAGAGGGGGATGCGGATCGCTGCTCGATAGGCGCATCCCCGATGTCAGATGTCCGGAAGATGCCACATACCAGTTGGAAAGCCCGTAACTGAAATTCTGATTCGACGTGCTGCCGTCGTTGGGTTTGCCGTAGTATCTGCCCCCGGAGGGACAAACAGCCTGGGGCGGCGCCATATTCTTCCACGGATTGGTTCCGCCGCGGATAAACTTGCGGTCAACGCCCAGATAGTTGGCGATCCCCCCGGAGTGGATCGTGGGCGTGAGGTCGCTGAACATATTGTAAAGAGAGTTGGGAACTCCGGAGCCATGTGAAAAATAGCCGCGGTTGTTTTCGGCATATTGCAGAGAGGCAAAGACGATACCTTTGACTTTGTTCATACAGTCAATGGATTTGGCACGTTCTCTTGCCTGCTGAAGCGAAGGGAGAAGTAAACTTGCAAGAATAGCAATAATAGCGATAACGACCAAAAGCTCGATCAACGTAAAAGAGGGCAGGGGCTTTCCGGGAGAAAAAATATTCTGTTTTTTCATTGAGATATCCTTTCTTGATGTTGACTCAGTGGTACCTTTTTTTATGAAACACACGCACCCGCTGGAAATAGTCATCCAGCTTTTCAATTTGAAACTCCTCAACGATCTGCGCCGCTGTTACTTCGGGAGTTTCTGATGTTATCAGAACGCAACCGAGATTTCCCGGATCAAAAACTGAGATCTTTTGACCGTATTTCCTGCGTGCCTGCAAAAGTTTTTCCCTGTTGTAGTCCAGATGGACCACTTCGTAATCAGTGTTGATCTGTGCTGTGACCCAGGGGTAATAATTGGTTGAAGCTGCCACCTTGGAGCCGAGAGGATTCAATATGGCGCATTCATTGTTTGCCACGGCGCCTGCGAAGTAGCTCCGGCAGGTGTACGCCCAGCTGGACTGCATCAGACCGCCGTGGTACATGGATGAAAAGAGTATCAGATTTGTTTTTTGAAGAGCATACCGGTCAAGAAGTTCTGTGAAATTCAGGTCAAAACAGATGGCAAAGCCCACGCGTCCGAATTCTGTTTCTGCAAGAACCTCTTTCTCTCCGGGGAGAATATTCTGTAAAGTTGTTTCTTCCACCACAGGAAAGTTTTTGTCGTAGACGGCAAGCGTCTTTCCGTCTCTGCCGATGAGCTGCGTCGCGTTGCGCCGGGAGCCGTCGGGCAATTCCCGGATGGCGGAGTAAGCGATAAAGCAATTATTATCTATGGCTTTCTGCCGGAAGAACTCCAGCACTTCGGGGCCGCATTCATGGTAATATGCCAATCGCTCCTGCATTGTCATATTGGGGAAACGGTTACAGCATTCAGGGAGCAGGATCAAATCCGGCTTATCAGGAAGGACATGATCCAGATACCTTTCCCAATGTTTCTTTATTCGGGAAAGAGCTCTGTTTTTTTCCGGGATTTCCTGAGGCGGCAGAGGACCCAGGGCAGAGAGTTTGAATTTTCGCATTTTTTGATTCCTGATTAATGAGGCAATTTCAAAACTCCTCAAAATTGTCAAAGCGCCCTTGCGGGCGTGAGGATGTGTCGTTTTTATTTTTTGAAAAACAGTTCTGTTGTGCAGTAGTAACCAGAAGTTCGATCAGTGTGAAACACACTGTGCCTTTATTGGGGGTACGGCACTTGAACTTCCCCATTTCTGACGATGAAAACATTTTTTTACCTCAAATACACAAAATACTTCAATTGCCTGAAAGGAAAAATCCCGAAATAAAAAGAGCATTGAATTTTATTTCAATGCCTTAAGAGGTGATTCGGACCTGCCTCCTGATATTCGTATTTTCCGAAAAGCAATTTGTTTAATATACATCCGGAAAGGGGAAAAATCAAGTGGAACTGCCTGACTTCAACCCTTTTTGAAGGGGAATAAACGGCGGAAAATGAGCAAAATCATCACCCCCGCAAAGGCGCACATCAAGGGCAGGGCAGGGAGCTGATAACGGGGGGCGCAAATGGCTCCGGGGAGGAAAAGGTAAAATTCTGTAAATGCGAGAAAAAGCACTCCCATATACCAGCGGCGGCGGAAACGGAGGAAGATACAGAAAAGAAAAAGCAAGACGCCGAGATAGGTGATCCCCGTGATCGCCAGCAGGGGCAGAAGTGCCGCAGGAAGATACCAGCGCCCCTCAAAGTAATGGTCGACGGCGGCGAAAAGTCCCCGGGTGACAAGAACGTTCATGGTTCCACGGTCGGATTTGGTCAAACCTGCGATCTCAAACAATGTGGGGGCATCGGGCAAAAGGATGCGGTGCCAGTTGAAGTGGTGTTTCAAGGCGATCCACGGATGAGCGGCGATGATCTCCCTGAGTCTTTGCATCTTCCACGCTTCTCTGGATTTTTCGTCGGGGAACTGTATTTTATCCTGAAACAAGGTGTCGTATTCTTTGCGGATCTTGTTCTTTTCCTCTTCGTATGAGCTGTTATGAGCTTCGGCGAGGATCATGGCGCCGTTCTGGTGGACCATGGCGCCGGTGTTGGTGTCGATACACCAGGGGGCTCCGCATGCGGCATTTCTTGCCATCCAGGGGAGCAAGATGGCGCAGCAAATAAGCACAGCTCCCGCTGAATGGATGATTTTCTTTTTTATGGAAATGCCTTTGAGCATCCACAGCATGACCAGTGCCGGAGCGATCCAGGGGAGATTGATGGGGCGTATCAAAGTGCCTGCGGCGGCGGTAAGGAGGCAGAGGTAAAAATCACTTCCTTTTTTCCTGCGGTAGAAGCGGAGGAAAAAGAAAAACTGGAGTGCGGCAAAAAGAGCGAAAAAGGTGTCCGACAAAAGCATGGGGGCATTGGCGATGGCGGTCAGATTGAACGCGTAAAGCCCCATGGCGATCAAGGCGGCTTTGGTATTGAAAAGTTCTTTTGTCCCGGCGTAAAGGGGGAGTAAAGTCAATGTGCTGAAAAAAGTTCCCGCAAGAGCAAGGAGAAAGGCATGATATGCGGGGGAAAGCCAAAGCGCCCCTGCCGCAAGGAGTGTGTATCCGGGGGCACGGCCCGTCCCCATGAATTTTCCCTCAAGGAGTGCCCGGGCAGGTTCAAGATAGGTGGGGGTGTCGGGGCGGATGAACCGCTCCGGAAAATCTATGGCGTTGAGGGCAAAAATCAATCTTATGACAAATGCCGCAAGGATGATGATCCCCGGAAGAAGCCATTTGTGTTTGCTGTACATAAGAGAGGGGTCAGTCCCGTCTGATGAGAACGATGGTCTGATCGTCGGACTGACTTTCTTCGTAGTCAATGATCTTGCGTGAGATGACCTTGACCATATCTTCAAGGGAGGTTTTCCCTGAACAGGCATCTTCAAAGGCGGCGATCAACCGTTCCTGACCGAACTCATTGCCCTCGGCATCAATGGCTTCGGTGAATCCGTCGGAGTACATCATCACCGTTGTTCCGGGTTCGATGGCGATGCAGATGGTGTCAAACTTCACAAGCCTTGCGGGGAGGATCCCCAGGGCAGCCCCCCGGGGGGACATGATGCGGATATGGTTGTGGACAAAAGTGACAAGATCGGTGTGTCCGGCACGGGCGAACTCAAGGAGCATGTTTTTCTTATCCAAAAGGCAGCAGCCCAGAGTGATGAAGCGGTCCGCATCGGTGTCACGGTTGAGTTTGTTGCTGAGTTTGCAGAGAAAATCATGGAGCGTTGTGAAATTGTCGATGAGTGAACGTGCCACGCTCCGGGTCATTGCCGTAAGCATACACGCAGGGATCCCCTTGCCGCAGGCATCGGCGATGATGACCAGCATACGGTCGTCGTCGATCTGGATGAAGTCATAGAAGTCGCCGTTGACCTCTTTGGCGGAACGGGAGTGGGCGTGAATGGAAAATTCTCCCCATGTGGGGTTGCTTTTGGGGAGCAGAGACTGTTGAAGCAGACGGGCAAGTTCCAGCTCCTGATCGATACGGTCACGGCGGCTGATCTCACCGTATGCCATGACCAGATTGTGGACCATCAGCACCTGGGGCGTCAACAGTTTCAGACGCTCAAACTGGCTGGCGGAAAAGGGTTCGCCGGGCTTCTGGCGGTTGCCTACGGCGCAGATGACGCCCACCAGCGCTCCGTCACGGAGCATGGGGACCGCCATGATCCCCCCGAGATGAGTGAATTCGGGGTAGGAGCGGAACCTTTCATCTTCGGCACCGCAGGGGACCTGTTCAGCCAGACGGGAAATAATAATACCCCCGAGAAAACCTTCTCCGGGGGCGATGGTCTCACCCCGCAAAGTCTCAAGAAGATGGCGTCTGCGGGTGAAAACAAGTTTATTGGCGGTGTGGACGAGAGGGTAAGTGCCGTAAACACTCACCCCCCGCAGCTCACTGCCGTCCATGATGTAGATGGCGACAGATTCACTGTCGGTCTGTTCGCCCACATGGATGGCGGCGGCGTTCATGGCGCCGACGAAACCCTCTTCCCCTTTGATGCCCGCAGAAAAGCGGGTCAGGAAGTTGGAGATCTCACGGCGCCGTGATTCGGATTCCTCAAGAGCGTTGCGTAAGCTGAAGGTACGGTCAGACTGACGGTAGAGTAGTGCCGTCAAGATCAGAACCGCTGCGAAGAGCAGTAAAATCGCTGCTATTGCAAGACCTTCCATAACGCTCCGAAAGTTATTTTCCTGCCTGATATTCCTGCAGGGATTTCAGTTCCGCATCGCCGTTTTTGGCTTCACGGATACCCGCCACGGTCGCTTTGGCTGCGGCAATGGTGGTCATATAGGGGATCTTGTACTGGATCGCCTGCATACGGATATTACTGTCGTCGATCTTGCTCAACTTGCCCAGGGGGGTGTTGATGATCAGAGAGACCTCGCGGTTCTTGATCAGATCGGAAACATTGGGACGGCCTTCGTTGAGTTTGCACACAACTTTGTGAGGAATGTTGTTTTCCTCAAGATATCTGCCGGTTCCTTCGGTGGCGACAAGTTCAAAGCCCAGCTGACAGAGTTCAGAAACGATGGGCAGCAGCTCTTCGCGTTCACGTTTGGCAACGGAAACCAGAACTTTACCGCCCAGGGGCAGGGGCATTCCCGCCGCCTGCTGGGATTTGAAGTAAGCCATGCCAAAGGTGTTTGCCATACCCATAACTTCGCCGGTGGCACGCATTTCGGGACCGAGAACGGGGTCGACTTCGGGGAACATGTTGAAGGGGAACACCGCCTCTTTCACGCCGAAATAGGTGGCGGGCTGAGGACGCAGATACTCTTTGCAGTCATCCAGCTTGGCGCCCAGCATGAGGAGCGTTGCGACTTTGGCAAGGGGAACACCTGTGACCTTTGCCACGATCGGCACGGTACGGGAGGCACGGGGGTTGGCTTCGATGATCCAGACCTGATCTTCGCAGACGGCAAACTGAACGTTGAGGATACCCACCACGTTGAAGTCACGGGCGATAAGGGCAGACTGTTCAGCAATGGTCTTGAGATGACGCTCAGGCAGGGTCGGAGGAGGAATGGAGCAGGCGGAGTCACCGGAGTGGGTACCCGCAAGCTCGATATGCTCCATGACAGAGGCGACAAAGATGTTTTCGCCGTCGGAAACCGTATCGACTTCGCACTCGACGGCGTGGTCGAGGAAGCGGTCGATCAGCATGGGATATTCAGGGCTGACCTGAATGGATTCAACAGCGTAACGTTTGAGAGTTTCTTCATCATAGATGACCGCCATACCCCGTCCGCCGAGGACGAAGGAGGGACGGACCATGACAGGATAACCCACTTCACGGCCGACTTTGACCGCTTCTTCCAGAGAACGGGCGGTTCCGCTCTGGGGCTGTTTGATGCCCAGTGCGATCATCCGTTCACGGAAATATTCACGGTCTTCAGCAAGACGGATACCTTCGGGCTGGGTTCCGATGATCTTGACACCGGCATCTTTCAGTTCCTGAGCGATGTTCAGAGGGGTCTGACCGCCGAACTGGACGATGGCACCTTCGGGCTGTTCCTTGCGGTAGATCGCCAGCACATCTTCAACAGTGAGCGGCTCAAAGTAGAGCTTGTCGCTGGTGTCGTAGTCGGTGGAAACCGTTTCGGGGTTGCAGTTGATGAGAACAGACTCAAAACCTTTTTCACGGAGCGTGAACGCGGCGTGGACACAGGTGTAGTCGAATTCGATACCCTGACCGATACGGTTGGGACCGCCGCCCAGAACCATGATCTTGCGATTGGTGGAAACGGGGACTTCGTCGGGGGCGCCGGAGTAGGTGGAGTAGTAGTATTCCGCATTTTCAACGCCGGAAACAGGAACGCGGCAAAATGTGGCATTGCAGCTGAGTTCCTCTCTGCGCTGACGGATGGATTTCTCGGAGACATTGAAAAGTTTGGCAAGGTATTTATCGGAGAAACCGAGTTTTTTCGCCTTGACCAGTTTTTCGCTTTCCAGCTTCAGGAAGTTGCTCTTGACAAGTTCATTTTCATACTGGGCGATCTCGTTGATCTCTTCGAGGAAGAAACGGGTGATGCGGGTCAGTTTGACCGCTTCTTCGACGCTCAGACCTTTTTTGAATGCCTCATAGAGATAGAAGAATCTCTGGCTTGCGGGTTTGGCGCAAAGGGGTTTGAGTTCATCCAGCGAGAGGGCTTCGATCTTTTTGTCAAGACCGGGGCCGGAGCGGCCGATCTCAAGAGAGCGGATCGCTTTCTGGAAGGCTTCTTTGAAGTCTTTGCCGATGCTCATGACTTCGCCCACAGCCTTCATCTGAGTACCGAGATGATCCTCAGCCTGGGGGAACTTTTCAAATGCCCAGCGGGCGAACTTGGCGACCACATAGTCACCGGAGGGTTTGTATTTGTCAAGGGTTCCCTCTTTCCAGTAGGGGATCTCGTCAAGGGTGATACCGGCGGCAAGTTTGGTGGAAACCTGAGCGATGGGGAATCCGGTTGCTTTGGAAGCCAGGGCACTGGAACGGCTGGTACGGGGGTTGATCTCGATGACGATGATACGGTCATCTTCACGGTTGTGGGCGAACTGGACGTTGCAGCCGCCGTTGAGGCCGATGGCATCGATGATGCGGTAGCTGTAATCCTGCAGACGGTCCTGAACTTCCTGAGAGACGGTCAGCATGGGGGCGACGCAGAAGCTGTCGCCGGTGTGAACACCCATGGGGTCCACGTTTTCGATGAAACAGACGGTGATCTTGTTGCCTTTCTGGTCACGGACCACTTCAAGTTCCAGCTCTTCCCAGCCGAAAACGCACTCTTCGATCAGGACCTGATGGATCAGACTTGCGGCAAGTCCGCGGGTCATGACTTTGCGGAGTTCTTCAACATTATAGACGATACCGCCGCCGGTTCCGCCCATGGTGTAGGCGGGGCGCAGAACAACGGGATAACCCAGTTCGTTGGCGATTTTTTCAGCTTCTTCAACAGAATAGGAGGGCTCGGACTTCGCCATGGGGACGCCCAGACGGTTCATGGTATTTTTGAACTCGATACGGTCCTCGCCGCGTTTGATACCTTCAAGATCGACACCGATGACTTCCACACCGAACTTTTCGAGGATCCCGGCATCGTGGAGCGAGATGGAAAGGTTGAGCGCCGTCTGACCGCCCAGAGTGGGCAGCAGAGCATCGGGGCGTTCACGGTCGATGATCTTTGTCAGGCTGTCCACCGTGAGGGGTTCGATGTAGGTGTGGTCCGCCATGCCGGGGTCGGTCATGATGGTTGCGGGGTTGGAGTTCACCAGCACCACTTCGTAACCTTCGGCACGGAGCGCTTTGCACGCCTGAGTACCAGAGTAGTCAAATTCACAAGCCTGTCCGATGATAATCGGTCCTGAACCGATGATCAACACCTTTTTGATATCATTCCGCTTTGACATTTTTTTCCTATTCCTGTAATGGTCTAAATTGGCATAATATACTATCGAAACAGCTTTTTGTCAAGAGGAAAATCTTTTATTCTCCGGAAAAAAGTTTTTTTTGCCGGATTTTTCCTCATTTTATGATCAACTTTCCGAAACGTTCGATGTTGTGGAATCCTCCGAAAGTCGGACTCCAGCAGACACCGGAGGCGGGCTGGACCACCCTCCGGACACGGCAGGCATTGAAACCCCAGATGTCGCCCCGGATATCTTTGGAGGCGGTCAGTTCATTCAGGGGGATCATCACTTCTGCATCCCAGGCCTTTGAAGTGCGGTCGATTTCGATTTTTGCCTTGGGAAGCCAGGGGGTGCCTTTGCCTTTATTCTTATAAATAAAGCCCTGAGGCGTTCCGAGAGTGTTGAACATGAGCTGCCGGTACTCTTTGCCTGCCCCTGCGGGGTGGAAGAAAAGGTCGATGTAGTTTTCGAGCCAGACATCGCTGCCGGGTTTGACGGCGGAATCCTTCACCTCTTTCATAAGGGGTTCGGGGTTGTGGAAGGCAAGGTAGAGCGCTTTTTCAGTCACGGCGATCTTCATGGTGGAGCCCACAGGCTGTCTGATGCCGTTGGCGTTGACTTCAAGAGTCTGCGACGGGAGTGTTTTCCAGAATTCATCGTCAAGTTTGCCGTCCATGACAGGAGTTGTTTTGCGCCGCTCCACTTTGAAACTTTTGCGGGCGTTGGCACTGAGCAGAAAGGCGAAAACATCCCGGCTCAGGGGGAGGAAATAGGTCTTTTCCGTTCCCTCAAAGGAAAGGGGGCCCGCCGAGGGGAGCTTGTGGTTCCGGGCGATCTGCTTTGTCCGGAGTTGGGTGAGTTTTTCGCCCTGCGCCGCAAGTTGGATGTTGTTGGAGCGGCTGCGGGTGACTTTGATGGCGGTGTCGTAAAGGTCGCAGGTGGTTTTGGTGTATTCCAGATTGTCTATGAGCAGCTGCAAACGGGCGCGTTGTCCTTTGTCGGTGACTTTGGCGGCAACGGCTTTGATCTTTGAGAGCCATTTTTCGCAAAGTCCGGGGTAGACCTTGAGCAGGACTCCGGGGAAACGCTTGGCGTAACCCATTTCACGGTCAAATGAAACGGCGTCTGAAGCATATTTCGCCATGCGGTCTTCCACATCGGCGAAGTAGGCTTTGACCACCTCTGCGGCAGCAGGGCCGTAGCAGTTGGCGACAGATTCGTCGTAGAATTTCTTCTTGTCCCTGACCGGTGCCCAGGCGAACTTCATGTAGAAGTAGTTGTTCAACCCCGCACTTGCAAAGTCGGAGGTGTTGTTGATGAATGCCCCCGTGACACCGGCGGCGTAAAGATTGTCGTAAATGGCACAGATGTTGCGGTACTGATAGACGGGCAGTCCCAATGCGCCGTTGCCCTCGGTCCATGTGTCGAAGAAGAGCTGTTTCAGATTTTTGCGCCATGCTTTCAGATTGGCAAGGTGGCGTTTGCGGACTTCGGGGTTGTAATAGGTCATGCCCGCATCGTTGAGGACCTCCATGACATAAACATTTTCGTGGAGCTTGACTTTGCCCACGCCTTCGGCGTATGTGGAGTAGGCGAGAAGTCCGAAAGTCTGTTTCGGGTTGACTTTGGTGATTCTTTTTGCCACTTCGTTGGCGTAGGTGGCGATACGGTCGGTCATGATACGGCTGCCGTCGGGACGCACGCCGTTGTCGAGGGCCTGACAGTTTTTACATTCGCAGAAAAATCCGCCGTCGTTGGGAGTGAGGGGCATCATGACCACCTCTTTGTAGTGGGAATGGGCTTTGATGAGGTTGGCGGAGAACTGGTCAAGAGCGCCGGGATTGGTGGTGCAGATCTGCATCCCGTGGCCGAGGTGGTTGTGGTTGTAACGTCTGCCGCCCACCATGGCGAACCATTCGGGATGCTCCTTGAAGTAGTCGCTGCCTTTAAGGTGACGGAGCCAGCTGTGCCATGAACACCAGTGGACAGCCTGTCCCTCCCGGTTGCGGCGGCGCCACTTCTGACACTCCCGCTTGTCGGCGTTGGAGCGTTGACCGTATCCCACCTGTTTGCAGACGCGCAGTTCCATTCGGGGGGCATCCTTGTAATTGAGGTCGTCGGGGAGGATGAGGGTTGAAGTTTTGGGGACATACTCTCCCAGGGGACCCGGCATATACCAGCGGACTCCCAGGAACCTTTCAAGGAAGTCGCAGGCACCGTACCATGTTCCCACCCGTGAACCGAAAGCCCAGTGGTTGTTGTAAGGGTCGCCCGGGGTATCGTTTCCTGAAATGTGGATATCTTTTTCCCGGACTTTGATAACAAATCCCTCCGGCGTATCGACCTTGATGTATCCCACCCGGAACGCCGGGCGTTTGCCCACCATGTTTTCCCGGACTTTGGGAAGTTTTGCGCCGGTGGCTTTGAAGATATACTCCTGCAAATCGGCAGCTGCGGCATGGGCGGCTTTTTCAGCCTTGGGGGAAACGACGATCACATAGTCGGACTTTCCGTCTTTCACCACGGTCAGTGCCGGAAGAGTGAACGCCGCCAGAAAAAGAGAGCAGAACGCTGTGAATTTCATTTTTTCTCACCTTGAGTTGTGCGTGATTGAATTTGACTTTTCAATCTAATATAGCATTCAGGAGTTTTTTTTTCAAGCGGGCTCCCTCCAATCAAACCTTTGAAACAGCAGGAAAACAGAGGAAAAGCATCTCTGGCGGAATCACAAAGAGATGTTTGCTGATCCGGAACAGGTGAGGAATTGAAATATTCAGAGGGGAGGGGAGGTGGACAAAGAATCGGTCTGATTTTCTCGGGGCGCGGATTGACTTTTTCGCCAGTGACGGTATATTATAGTGTTGCAGAATGAATAACGGTTGGGAATATGAAAGCTGGCAGAAATAAAACCATTGATATCAGCGTGGATGAGGGAAAGGCATATCTTTGCCGGTGCCTGGGAAAAGATGCGCTTCTTGAGGGCAGTTCGTTTGTTGATAAAACGATCTGTGGCGACACTTTTGAGATCCTGCCCCTGCTGCCTGAAAGGTTTGTGGATCTTTTGATCGCAGACCCTCCTTACAATCTGGATAAAGACTTCAACGGCAATAAGTTCAAGCAGATGGACGATGAAACTTATGCCGCTTATACAGACTCCTGGCTCAAAAGCGTCCTGCCCCTTTTGAAAGAAAATGCTTCCGTCTATGTCTGCTGCGATTGGCAGAGTTCCCCTGTCATTATGGGCGTGATGAAAAAATATCTCACCATCAGAAACAGGATCACATGGCAGAGAGAAAAGGGCAGGGGCGCCAGAAGCAACTGGAAAAACGGTATGGAAGATATTATATTTGCCACTGTTTCAGGAACTTACACCTTTAATGTGGATTCCGTCAAAATCAGGCGGCGGGTGGTCGCTCCCTATCGTCTTGAGGGGAAACCTAAAGATTGGGAGGAAACAAAGGAGGGGAATTTCAGAAATACCTGTCCCTCCAATTTCTGGGATGATATCTCCATCCCCTACTGGTCCATGGCTGAAAACACCGCTCATCCCACCCAGAAGCCTGAAAAACTTCTTGCCAAACTGATCCTTGCCAGCAGCAACGCCGGGGATATGGTTTTTGACCCCTTCCTCGGTTCGGGGACGACTTCGGTAACAGCCAGAAAACTTGACCGTCATTACCTGGGGATCGAACAGAATCCCCAATATTGCGTTTGGGCGGAAAAACGCCTCGAAGAAGCCGGGCGCAACCCTGCTATCCAAGGTTACGCCCAAGGTGTTTTCTGGGAGCGCAACACGGCTCACTTCCAGAAATCTGTCAAGCAGAAAGAGAGTTGAATTCACTCAAAGACGACCATGCCGAATCCGGTGAAAGGCGGCACAGTGACGGTGATATATTCTCCGTCACGGCGATAGGGCAGGGGAGTGTCCTCCAGCGCCATGTAGACCTTTTTGACCTCGCCCGGATGTTTCAGGGAAAGTTCAAAGTTTCCGGCAGTCAGTTCATCTTCCACCGTTTCCATTTCGGCGCCCCGCTTTTCGGGCAGGTAAGCCAGCATGGAAACCATTTTTCCATCTTTGAACTTTCCTGCAAAAAACTTCACGAATGAGGGTGCATTTTTCACTTTGACCATAGGCGTCCACCCCATGTGAGCCAATGTCTCTTTCACCGCTTCACGGACGGGGACCGGCGCCATCTCTGCGTAGCCTGTGAAAATCTTTCCGCTGCAATAGGCGCTTTTTTCATGGCAGCTGATAAAGGGATAGGAACTCTTTTTGAAGGGGGGATTGTAATATTCAGGGTAAAGACCGTCCCACTCCCGGTTGAGGGCGGGGGCGACGAGATGATAGAGAATCTGACTGTTTTCAAGCGGTTTCACCTGACAGGCTTCAGCGTAGAAGGAGCAGCTGAGGTCGCCCCGGTCATCTCCGGGAGCATTGGTGAAGTAGGCAGGGGTAAAGGCGGCATCGCTTTCAAATTCCACGCCCCATTCGGGGGGGCAGGTGTTGTTTTCATCCACGCCGGAGCGGCCTGAGACGAAAAGATATCCGCCCCTGGCGACATGAGCCCGGATCTTTTGGCGCATGTTGTCATCGAGAAGGACGCCGTCGGGGAAGATGAGAAGTGAATATTTTTCCCATGAGACCGCAGGGGAAACGATGTCGAACTGCATATTCATTTCAGTAAGCATCCTGACGGTTCCGGAAATCACTTTGGAAAGACGCACTTCCCCGCCGTTGTGCCAGACGATGGCGCAGTCGGCTTCGGCTGAGCTGTCATCGAACCAGCGGTCGTATTTGTGGAGCGCACCGAAAACCTCTTTGCAGCGGTCAAAGACGGTTTCGCTGATTTTACCGTCGGGCGAAAGATGGTCGCCGATGTTGGGACGAAGCCCGTTTGCAAGGGCGAAAAAGAGTTCATATTTCAAAGTGGGCGTGTTGCGGATGCCGCCGAAGTCGCTCCAGCGGTTGAAGCGGCCTGTCATGTGGACACAGGGTTTTCCCAGAGTACGCATGTAGTGGGGAGCCACGTGCATGAACTGATATCCGCCGCTTTTGCAGGGGAGACACTCAAATTCAAGGTAGGATCCTGCCTTTTTCTGGTTTTCAAAGTGGATATCGTTGAAGTAGATCAGATATTCGGGATCATAACTTCTTGCTGTTTCCCCCAGTTCTTCCGCAAATTCCCGCTGGGTCTTCAAGGCAAAGGCGCGGCGCTGCTCTTTGTTGTTGAAGTCGATCCCCTCGGCACGCATCTTTTCGATGCAGTTGGGGCAGACACAATCCCAGGCGCTCATGCAGTCAAAGAAAAATCCGCTCACGGGGTAGTTTTCGGCGATCTCACGGACCATGGCTTTCAGGTGTTCACGGTAGGGGGAGTTGTAACACATGGTCTGGGAAAAGGGACTCCAGAAAGGCTGGTGGTGCTGGGTCCCGTCAGGATAAATGGTGGTCCACTCCCGGTGCTGAACACCTTCATAGCGGCTGAGGCCGCCGTTGAAATAGGCGCCGATGGCGATATTCTTTCTGCGGCACGCTGCGGCAAGTTCTCCGAAAAGGTCGAAGTTCAGCGAGGGGTGCCGGGTGCCGATCTTTGTGTTGTAATAAGCCATGCCCATATTGCAGCGGGCGTGGAAAGTGACATAATCAATGCCGCACTCCGCAAAGCGGTCCGTGATTTTTTCGGCATCGAACGCCTTGCCCACATCAGGATGAAGCGGCGAGGTGTGGAAGTCATAGAAAAGAGCGTATTTGATTTTATGCATTTTTTTACTCCAGAATGAAGGTTTTGAATTTAGAAACGTTCTGTCCACCGGTAAGACCTTCGGTCAGGGTGATGCAGAAGTCTGCCTGTTTTCCGTCAGGACGGATCACATCGAAAAAGGCGAAATTCATGGCAAATGCTTTGCCTTTGACCGCTTTACCGATGGGTGTCGCACTCCAGGGGATCTCCAGATGATAGGTGGTGAAGATGCCGGAACGGGTGATTTGACAGGGCCAGGAGCGGGATTGTCTCCCGATATGGTCGTAAAGACTCACGCCGTTTTCCGTGAGAGCGGCGGAAATGTTGAAAGGAATGGGGGTTTTGCCTGTTATTTCAGGATTCCAGACCCGATCTTCGGGAACGATCCCCAGCTGCAGGGAGTCGCCCCGCCAGAGGAATGCGCCTTTCTCGCTGTTTTTGTGATAACGGTCCCGCACTTTGGCATCGAGGATAAGGGCATTGCTGTTCCAGCTGAAACGGATATCGGCTTCAATGTCTTTGCCGTCAAAGAAAAGCAGATTGCGTTCGGGAATGGAGGCGGAACGGGGGGACACATCACGGGGGGCAGAGAGTTTGAGCAAACTCCCTTTCTCTTTGATTTTGATGATATCCCGGTTGACAGGAAGTTTGATACGCTCTTTTCCTGCGGTCACTTCCAGCGCAGAGACGCCGGGCATAGGGATCTGGAAAACCTTTTTCTCAGAAGCCTTGAGCTGAAAGCTCTGATCGGCGGCTTTGACCGTCTGGGGCGTGTTGAGAGGATTTATCAAATAAAGATTTGCCTTTCCGTTGGAACCGGGGCGGACTTCGCCTTTGACTTTCTGCATGTTGACAAATCTGCCTGATTCGACCAGCTTGCGGACAGTTTTGGATTTTTCGGAAAAGATGAGGAACAAGGGGGCATTGGTCAGGGGCAGGATATTTTTCCCTGCCTGAAGCTCCGTGTCATTGCCGTCCAGATCACGCATGACCGCTTTGGAGGGCAAAAGGATCTCATACAGGACCGTTCCCCCTTTGACATCGGCGTGCCAGATGGGCAGGATGGTCTTGTTTCCTTTCTGGAAAAGGTAGGCGTAAACCAGATAGGGGAGCTTGATCTCAGGTTTGCGGACCGGCTTGGCAAAAGAAAGGGTGCGGATTGTGGTGGCAACGCTCATGGCGGCGGGGAAGGGAGTTCTGAGCCAGTTTTTCTTTTCGTCGGTGACATAGCGCCAGAGGGTCTGGTCGGTTTGGAACGCATAGTCCAGATAGGAGTAGTGGGGGATCCCGCTGACAGATTTGATAATGATGATATCCCGTGATTCAATGGCGGCGATCTGTTTCATGGGAGCGCCGTTGATGGGCGTTTTTTTAGCGGCTTCGGGGACAAATTTCTGTCTTTCTTCCACGGTGACGGTACCGTCTTTGCCGAATTCACGGCAGAGGATCTTTGCATCCAGCAGATGCCGGCGCAGACCGTTTTCGGGCGGTTCGATCTGGGTTCTGCCGCCACGCAAACTGTAATTGCCGTTGTAAGGATCAAGGGCGATAGCATCAAACTTGCTTTCAAGGTGGGTGAGGATGAAACGGGTCAGGGCAAAGGGCGGTGTCGTGAAGTGGTAATCTTTGCCTGATGAGGACATCAGCGCCACCCGGCACTCAGGATCAAGACGTTTCAGTGTGTTATAGGCGATCTTGGCTGAAATCAGATGATGGGCAAGCTCAACGGGACCGCCGAAAGAGATGCGTTTGGGGTCGGAGATGGCAGAATCGATCTCCTGGGAAAGGATCCAGAATTTGATCCTGCCCCGGGCGATCCGGTGGAGTTCTTCGATCTTGAGGGCGAAGCAGTCGTAGTACTCCTTGGGGTAGCAGTAGTAGCCTGCATCACGCCGTTTCCTGATAATGGCAGGAGCCTGATCATGTTTGCCGGTGTAGGCATCGAATCCGAAGGAGCCGATGAAGTGCCAATCGGGGTTTTCATCCATGAACTTGGCAATGCGGGTGTAGTAGGGGGAACTTCGCATCTCTTTGCGCAGTTCTTCAGGTTTGAAGTTTTCCCGGTAGGGCTGGTAACTGCTGAGGTTGACTTTCAAACCGCCGAAACCGATCCTTCTGACTGCGGCAAAGGTATCCAGGTTGCTCCAGTGGAAAGGATGGATCAGAAAGAAAGGATCATACTTTTCCTGTTTGGGGGTGATGATCATTGAAGCGATGGCGGGGGCGCCGCCGAATTTGGCTTCGACTTCAAAGAATCCGTTTTTCCCGGGGGAAGCGAGCTTGATTTTGTTCAATTTCCCGGCGGGGAGAGTCATCTTTGCACTCCCGACGACCTTGCCCGAGGAGTTTTTGACCGTGACGGCACCTGAAACTGCGGGGGCTTTGTCTTTGAGTTTGATTTGAAACTCCAGTGCTTCCCCGGGGTGAAAGATACCCAGTTTGCCCAGAGGATAAAAGGTGATGATCTCTGCTGCCGAAGCTGTACCTGCTGCCAGCATGATCAATGTGTTGATCAGAAGTTTTTTATTCATTTTGCATCTTGTCCTTATTGCTTACTCCGCTTCGGCAACTTCGATGCCGGTAACTTCGATCTGCCCGCCTTTGCTGCCCCAGGGTTCGATGTGGATACTGGCACGCACGACATTGGCGGGGACGACGCCCACATAGTAGAATTTGTTCCAGCCGGGTTTGTCCCCTGCTTTGACGAAGTCCTTTTTGCTCAGCCATTTGGCGATGATGTTGACGCTTTTCCGGTCTTTTGTATATCCCCGGAAGACGATGTACAAGTTTCTGAATTCTCCCCTGTAACAGGCTGTGAATTCATATTTTCCGGGGGTAATGGCAGGGATATTCTGGGCGATCGTGGCGGTCAGAGTCTTGGGATCGTTCTTTCTGGCGTTGGTCAGGGGGACGGTTGCGATGGCATCCTTGAAAGTTGGGGTCCCGGAAATAAGCCAGTTTTTCCCGGTTGCTTTGAACTCCGGATCCCGGACGAGATTATCCTCCGAAGCCTGCAAAGTGAAAAGGGCTGCAAGGGACAACAAAACGGCGATTTTCTTTTTCATGATCGTTTCTCCTGATTGAGTTTTATGTGAAGTGTTTACGGGCAATAACGTGAATCGGGGGCGCTTCCCTCCCACAGATAGCATCCGGCGGGGGAGTTGGCGTTTCCGTTGAAAACCACCGGCAGAAAGGGCGCCGGGATCGCGCTGATGGCGTGTCCGTCTGCATAAAGCAGATTGGTCACACGTCCGCTGCCGTGGGGGCGGCCGACGCAGTTATAGGAGAGATTGGTGACATCGACAGTGTTGAGCCGGTCTCGGTAGGGCTGGGTATTGGTGGGGAGTGCATCCCAGAGCAGCCCCGTCTGGGAGGCACGCTTGATCCGGCTGATCTTTTTTCCGGGATACAAGCCGAAAGGCGAGGCGTCATCCTTGCGGTAAACGGCTCCGAGGCACTGGTTGATGACGTAATTGGTCAGAGAATAGGGGTGATTGTAGGGATTGGCACCCACGGCTCCGATGTATTTTATGGAGTTTGCATCGCAGACGAAACGGTTGAAAACTTTGTGGGGGATCTTGGAGGCGCCGTTTGCCGAGGTGTTGGCGTTCCAGAATGTCGCAGAGTCATCGGCAATGCCCATTTCCCGTGAAATGAAAAAGATCCAGGGCAAGGTGGTTGAGGTGTTGTAAGGGGTTTTTATGGGCGCACTTGCCGGCATGAACCAGCCGTCGTTGGCGCTGACATAGAGCTGTGAGGCTGTGCCGATCTGTTTCAGCTTTGAAAGGCAGCTGATCTGTTTGGCTTTTTCTCTCGCCTGCTGCAGCGCCGGAAGAAGCATGGCTGCCAATATGGCGATGATGGCAATGACGACCAGAAGTTCGATCAGCGTGAACACTGACCGGGTGAAGAACGCCTTGGGTGTGTGAAGAGGTGAAGTACGCCCGCGGGGGCGCAGGGCGGGGCCGTTTTTATTATTTTTTCCGGGGGGATACGATGGAAAAACACACATTTGACAGCTTTTGCTCACAAGTGATCCGGGCAGGGGAAGCGTTTTTTCAGAAACAAGGATGCGTTTTGACATGATCGTTTTCTCCATGCTGTTTTACTGGACTCTGTTACAATATAGCAGAGCATGACTCAAAATAAAATGTCATAAAAAGACAAAAAGATGTCATATTGTGGTGTGAATGGCATATTTCTACTTGACATGAAAGGAAATGGAAACTATCTTATAGGTATGTTCAGAACTGCTGTTTTTCACCTTTTCCGGAGTTGAGGGAATATGTCAAAAATTGGTGAGATCAATAAACAGAACCGTGATTTGGGGTTTCCCCGGATCAGGGTCCTGCATTACTCTTATCTTGAAATGCGTTCCAGCTGGAACAATCCCTGCCGCAACGCCCCTTTCTGGCGCTTTTACTGGAATCAGACCCCCGGTGCAAAAATCATTTTTCAGGGCGAAGAGATCGAATTGAAAAAAGAGGAGATCGTGCTGATCCCCCCTCATACCAACTACGGTTCCTTTGCCGACGGGAGTTTTTTTCAGCTTTACATGCACTTTGAATGGGAAAATCCCGTACCTGTGACACGCCCTCTTACCTTTTCTTCCGCCCCTTTTCTGAAACATCTTCTCGAAATCCCCAACTGGTTCGGCAAAAGTGAGGAACAGTTTGAAATACGCATGTATGCCCTGCTGCTTTATTATCTGATGGAGCTGCAAACCCGCTCCCCCGCACAGGAATCCATGAAACATGACTGCCGTATTGATGAAGCCCTTGAGATCATCAACAAAGATCTCAGTTTGAGCAGCAGCGAAGTTGCGGCAAAGGTGAATATGTCACGGGATAATTTTCAACGCACCTTTCTCCGCTGTATCGGCATCACCCCCTGCCGCTACCGTATCAGCCGGCGCATGGAGCTTGCTCAGGAACTTTTGCTGCACTCAACGCTCACCATGGATGAGATCGCTTTGAAGACAGGCTTTGTCAACCGCTATCAGTTTTCAAAGAGTTACAGGCAGTTTTTCAAAGTTTCCCCGGGGCGTGTCAGAAAAAAACGGTGAGAGCGGCTTGAAAGAGGGGCGGACTTATTCAGAAAAAAGTGTTTTTTTGGCTTCAGACTCTTGTTTTTAGAGGGAATGGAGATTATATTTTACCAAGCATGACAATAATGATTATTCGTGAGGAAAAAATGCACCGCCCTGAATTGACACTTGATACGTCCAAAGTGATCGGTCCTTTGAAAGCTCTTAACGGAGGCAATATGGCGCCGCCGCTGTATGGTTCTTCCATGAATGATATCTCTGAACCCTACAAAGAGCTGCGCTGCCCTTATGCAAGACTTCACGATACCCCCCTGGACAACAGAGGGTGGCGTATCGTTGACTTCAACATGATCTTCCCTTTCATGCACCTGGACCCGGAAGATCCCCGGAACTACTACTTTGAAGAAACCGATGAATATATCGGTCACTGCATCGGACTCGGTACTCAGGTCATCTACCGCCTCGGACCCTCCATCGAACACCACTTCCCCCGCTACAACACCCGGCCGGTCCCCCGTGACCTGTGGGATAAGTGGGCGGATGTGGCATCCCATATCATCAGACACTACAACGAAGGTTGGGGCGACGGATTCCACTTCAATATCGAATACTGGGAGATCTGGAACGAACCCGAAGGTCTCTGGGCAGGCCCCATTGAGGATTTCAATGAATTTTACTGTCATGTGGCAAAGTTCATCAAGTCCCGGCATCCCCATATCAAGATCGGCGGTCCCGCCCATGTCCGCTGCGAAAAAGAGGGACATGCGGGGAAATTTCTACAGTGCTGCGCCGACAACAAAGCCCCTCTGGACTTCTATTCATGGCACTGCTACACCGACAATGTGGAGTTCATGCGGGAACAGGTCTTTTACGCCCGTGAAGTGGTGGATTCCTACGGATATCCCGAAGCGGAACTCCATCTGAACGAGTGGCATTATGTCCCCGGTTCATGGAGCCGCATTTCCAAAGATCAGAAAGCGTTCCACTACGAACACCGCATGAAAGAACTGGATGCCGGTGCTTTCCTTACTGCGACCATGACCGTCTGGCAGGAAACGCCGTTGGATATGGCAAATTACTACACGCTGACCTGCGGTGCTTTCGGACTCTTTTCCACTTTCGGCGTTCCCACCAAGAGTTACTACTGCATGAAGGCTTTCGGGAAGATGCTGGATTTCCCTGAGCGTCTTGAGGTCCTTTCCAACGACCGTGACCTTTACGCCCTTGCCGGCAGGGATCCCTCAGGCGAGGTCGCTCTGCTCATCACAGTTTTCCATGTCCGGGGCAATATCATCACCCTCAAAAGCGACAAAGGACTGGTCTGGAAAGAGGCGGTCGCTGTGGATATCGGCAGAAATCTTGAACCCGTCGATATCTGTCACGATCAGGACCGGAATATCAAGATCACCATCGGAACCAAGCCTTGCGTGATTTTTGCAAGGTTTCAGAGCATTGAAGCATAAAAAGGGAGAATGATAAGTGAAATACATTGACATCCACGCCCACGCCTACCGTAAGCCCACGCCTTTTGTCACTCCTTTCTGTACGGCGCAGGAGTTGATCGAAAGGTATGACCGTTACGGTATCGAAGCCGGATTTGTGCTGCCCGTTGTCAACTCCGAAATCTATCTGCCCCAGGCGAATGAGGATATTCTGGAAATGGCGGAACTCTATCCCCGCCGTCTTTTTCCTTTCTGCAACGTTGACCCCCGCGCCCTGATCAACCGTGCCGATGCCCGGCTCGATACGGTTTTGCAGTATTACAAGGATCTGGGATGTCTGGGCGCAGGCGAGATCATGCCCAATATGCCCATGAACGATGAAAGAGTTCAGAATCTTTTCGCCTGTGCCGAAAAGGTGGGACTGCCCGTGACCACCGACGGTTCCGACCGTCCGGAGGGGGATTTCGGACTTTACGACGAAATGGGGCTGCCCTTCCTTGAACACACGCTGCAGCGTTTCCCGAACCTGAAATTCATCGCCCACGGACCTGTTTTCTGGGCGGAATACACACTTCGCACCCGTCCCGCCCGCTGCAAAGCCATATTCCGCAACGACGGACTACAATACGGCTCACCGAAAGAGCAGGGACCCATTGTATGCGAAGGTGTCGCCCAGGAGCTGCTGCGGGAGTTTCCCAACCTTTACGGGGAGCTTTCGGATGCCGCCGGATGGCTCAGGCGGGATGAGGATTATGCGGTCACGTTCCTCACCGAATTTCAGGACAAACTTTTCTTCGGCACCGACTGCTGCAACAGTGCCGTGGATGCCAATTTCCAACTTAAACTCTGGTTCGATAAAATGCACGATTCAGGGAAACTCCCCGATGAAGTGTGGAAAAAGATCTGCCGCAACAACGCCATCGACTTTTTCAATCTTCCCCTTGAAAAAGCATGAGCCGATGAAAACAAAAAAGGGGGGTGTTGCAAAACCCGATGTTTTGCCGCCCCCTCTTTTTTTTGCACCTGCGGCGCACCCATAAAGTCCGACTTGTCCGACTTGTCCGACTTGTCCGACAAAGCGCCGCACCAGACACTCATGCAAAATCAGAGCGTTTACCAGTACTGAGGGGCTGAGTGTGTGACTAAATCTTTTTGTTTGGTCATACTTGAGGTTGTGTTTGATTTACTTTGGTCTGCGGAGTTGGGGTAAAGACAGCGCCAGCGCTTTCTTTCCCCCAAGCCCCCATTCTTTGCAACCTGTGGGGCGTGTTGTTGTGGTGCAATGGTGATACTGGTTTTAGGGCGTTTTGGGGCTTCGACCACTGTGGTACAAGGCTTCATCTCAATTACAGCGCCCCCCGTCGACAGCCTGCGGCTGATCTCAGGGGGGCTTAGATGCTCAGGTTTCACTCCATTCGCCCCGAGATGACTCGGGG
>JAZONY010000007.1:0-70795 GCA_045654705.1 Victivallaceae bacterium | reverse complement strand
ACCCCTGCGGAATACCGCAGGGGCTTATTCCGCTCCAACCTTGCGCGCTCGGTGCGAAGCACCTTCGCCGGCTCACGGCTTCGACCACTGTTTATATTTGTTTCAGCTAGCGGGCGCCTTGTCCACTGGTCAATACAAGCGGGCTGTGACAAAACAACGACAAGGTCCGCAGACTGGCAACCGGCACGAGGATATAAAAAATCCCCGTGGCGTTGAACACGGGGGAACGGTAGTTTTGGTCTGTGGACCAGACATTATCGAAAAACAGGCAAAGTTTCAATAAAACAGCGCCTTTGTTTCAGTAAAAAAAGGATTCTTCAGAGAACTCGCCGAGAAAGACCATGGGAAGAAAACTCATTACCCAGCCTGCCATGATGCAGTAGGTTCCCCAGTCGAGGTCTTTGTTGAGTCCGTAATATTCCCCGTTTTCCATGTCGTATCCGCGCATCCAACCGCCGTTGAAGCGGGGATCGGGGCTTTGAAGCTGGATGGAAAGAAGAAAGTCACGCAGAGACGTGTACATGGAATTTACCTTTTCCATATCCACATTCCCCTGTTTTCCGGAGGGAAGGACTTTGAGGATCGAAAGAGCGTTCAGCACAAAGTTGTTGCAATAAAGCAAATCCGCTATGGCATCGGAGCCGTCCCCCATGCCGATACCTGCTTCGGGGTGTTTTTCAAGACGGATGGGGGTTTCACGCAAGCCGCCGCAAGGCATCTGCAAAGAAGAGAAAAAGTCAAGGGTGGAGTTGATCTGCGCAGAAAAATCAACTTCCGTGTGGTATTGCGCCGCTGAAAGCATCAGAAGCCAGCGGCTGAAAGTGAAGTTATCCGAAAAACCGAATGGTGCCACCGCCGGGAACCTTTTTCCGATACGCTCCACGGCACGCAGCGCGGCACGGGTGTATTTCTTTTCACCAAGCTGCAGAAGAAATGCCGCCATTTCGCCGTAAAACACCGGATTGTCTGTCACAGGCAGTTCCTCAGGCATCACATCTCCGGTAAAAGTTCCGCAGCAGATGCCCTCTTTTTCAAGCCATTTGAGAAAGGCATCGGCAAGAATCAAGGCACTTTTGCGGTATTTTTCCTTTCCGGTGATCTTGTAAAGCTGCCAGACGGCAACTCCGTCTCTGCCGCAGTCAGAGGCCCACACCGCTTTGGAGTTATCCAGCCATTTGAAAAATCCGTCGTTCCGCTGGATACCCCTTGCGAAAAGAAAATCGGCAAGATTGACACCTTTTGCGGTCAATGTCTCATCTTTCAGAACTTTGCCCGCCGTCACAAAAAATGCTGCTGTCAGCAACGTGGCATCGGTCCGCAGATTTTTCCGCAGCTGAAGATTGTTGGACTGTATCATTTCGTACATCCCCTGCGAACCGTCAGGAGCGCAGAAGATCCCGGAGTTTTCATGCCACCTGACAGCACAGCGCAGGGCATTTTCAGGGGTGTTGTTCTCAATCTTCCGGAAAATGTCGGGGAAGTTTTTCTCAAAAGCCTTTTCCACTTCGGCTTCACTTCTGGATGTAAGCGGGGCAAAAAGTTTGCCGAAAAGTTTTTTCCAGCGTCCGTAAGGACGGCGGAACGCCGGGTCGAAACAGGATAGATCAGTGAGGGCGGATAAAATATTCCGGTCACGCCCCCTGATGATGACGGGGAACGAGTAACTGCCCTCCTGCACCACGGTGTGTGTTCCGATGCAGTTGCTCAGTTTCCCGACTGCAACCCCTGCCCTGCGGAATCCGGGGAAATAGAAGCTGTCCCGTGCCTGCAAGATCATGCCGTCAAATTCGATGTACTCCTGAAAAAAGTACCTCTCTCTGCCCATGATCTGGGCTTGAAGCAGTTCGGCGTGCAGATAGTCCTGGGCGAGGTAATTTTCCACATAGACCCGGACTCCGCTGTCGAGGAGTTGCCGCATCTCATCCATCCACGCCGTCGTTGCTGCGGGGAGAAACTTTTCTCCCCGTTCATAAAAGGGCATGAGGAAATAGATGTTTTCCTGCCCCGCTTCGAGGGGAAGCTCCTCAAGAGAAGCGTAAGTCAGAAACTCATCTGTCTGCGGGCAGAGGTTTTTGAGAAAGTTGCGAAAGGATTCTTTGCCCCCGCAGATATGCCACTTCATATTTTCATTTTTCCTCAAAGTTCAATAAGCTCACAGGCACCGGGAGCGATGCTCCTCTTCTCCCAAAGGAGTTCCCTGTCTCCGAAGTTGGCGGCAAAGAGCCATACAGCTTCAGGGGTGGTGAATCTGACCACCCGCAAGGCGTCGTCACTTTCGACCTTTTCAAGCGTATAATTGGGGCACTCACCGGCTGAAACGCCGGTCATGACGGCGTAGCCCGTATCGGCGATGGTGTCACCGGGCATATAGCGGTAACTCAAGTCATCTTCCACACGCCCGCAGATTTCGTTCATGTAAAGGGAACGCATATACTGACAGCTTTTGATGGGCCCCATGGGGAGTTCAGGGATGTGGATCTTGAAAGAGTCCGCACCGTAACCCAGAACAAAGGAAAGTTCCCCCTCCACGGTGAGCCATGAAGAACCTGTGTCGATGACTTCAGGCGGGAATCCCTTTTTCAGATCGGCGCTGCCGCGCTCCCAGATAAAGGTGCGTTTATAACCGTTGTGGACATCGTTAGGGATTTTCCAACCGATGGTCCGCAGAGAGTCGAAAGCGCACTCTTTGACACACACCGTCTTTTCAAGGATGATCATGCTTTTGCCGTCAGGCAGAGCCGCACAGGCGGAGCATCCCAGAGCGGCTCTGGCAGGGGGTTCCCCCTCGCCCCAGGGCCATGTTTCCATGATGCCCACATTGCCGGAGTTGATAAAGCCCCCGGGGAATCGGCGGGGGAATTTGGTCAACACTTCACGTGCGATATTCTGCCCCAGCATCTGGGTATATCCGTTGGACTCCCACTCCGCAAGAGAGCTGTCTGCAAGGGGAAGTGCCAATGCCATGGGGCCTGCGGAACCTTTACGCACCATGGAACGGAAACTTTCCTTTGTCCGCACCATATCGGCACAATGATAATCGTCGCTCCACGCAACTTCTCTGAAAAGATTTTCACTGCCGGGAACTTCACTTGCGCCCCAACTGCGGCGGAAATCCGCTCCGAAGCCGAGAACTGCGAAAGGATCGGATTCAAGGCGGGTGTAATAGAAACGGCTCTGATGACTCAAAGTCTTGAGGCGGGTTCCGAAAAATGAACCGTCAGGGTTGCCGGATTGCTCTTTTTTCAATGTTTCAAGCATACCTTTTTCAAAGAGGAGACAATCTTTATCCCCTTCAAGGTCTTCCATCATAAGAAGCACAGGCAGCAGATACATCTGGCAGTAGCAGTAGCGGGCACGGGTGTCGCCGCCGATACGGAGCAGTCTGCCGTCGGGGGCGATGAAGTTTTTGACCACCGCCCAGAGATCTTTCAGGTGGAGCGCGGCGGCAGGGGGAAAGGTCCAGTTACGCTTTTTGCAGTAAAAGTAAAGATACGCCGCTTGAGAAAGGGTCACAACGCTGTACCCCACATTCATATAACCGTGGTGGTCAAGAGAGTAGTCGGGCGTGAAGTTGAATCCCACGTTCCACTGGCGCAAAGGTTTGCCGTCGAACATCTTTTCAGAAGCCGCATCAAGGGGGTGTGAAATGGCATTGAGAAGAAGAGCGGTACTTTTTTCAAGCATCTCATCCCGCCGTTCCACATCGGGATAATCCATGGCGGTCCTGTAAAGGTAACTGCCGTTCCAAAAGTCGGATTCGGGCTTGTTTCTCTTTGAAGAAGCCTCCATACCGGCGACGGTCTCAAAGTTGTCAAGGAGCCAGAGAGATTCAAAAACACGCAGTTTACGGAATTTTTCCTGATCTTCGCCGGTGAAATATTTTTCCAGAGCCAACTGACCTGCAACCATCCGTTCCTGTCCGAGGACGGTGATCCATGAGCCGCCCCATTGCAGTTCGTTGGTGCATGTGCAGCTGCCTGTGGCGTGGGTGTGGAGATTGTAGCGGAAGAACTTCAAAGCAAGCTCCCGGACTTCATCTTTATCAAGAGGGATGTCGCAGGAAGTCTCAGCAAGGACCGCCAGAGCCCCCGCCACATTGTAGTTGCTCTGGATCGACCAGTGAGCGGAGTCACCGGCACCGTAAAACCCGAACTCTCCCCGTGAACGGGATTGAAGTTTGACAAAGTTGTAAAAAGGGAGCATCAGCTCCAGATAATCTTTTTCCGCAATCATTTATCTCCTTTCCGGAACACTTCATCGGCAAAGCTGCAGTACTGTTCCCAATCGTAAAGGGTCATGGAGTGAGGACCTGGTTTGACATGGTAACGACCCATGCCGCCTGTGGGGGTGTTTTCGGGGGGCATTTCAGGGGAAGTCATGCCTTCCATGCCGTAGTGATGCCAGATCTTTGAAGCGTGAAAAGCAGAAAGATATTCCCCCTTGAAGTCCGCCACAAAATCCTTTGAAGAACTTGCCACATATAAAGCCCGGGGCGCCATGAGGGCAAGGAGCTGGTGCTGGTCGATGGGAAGTTCATCTTCAAGCCCGGCATAATGCACCATATTCTCACAGAACCAGTTGCTCCGGAGCATCCAGAGAGCTGTCAGACTTTCGCCGAAGTTGCGCCGTGAAAGAGTGGCGCCGCCATGACCTGAGTTGTTGGAAATGACAAGTTTGAACCGTGTATCATTCGCCCCCGCCCACAAAGCGGCTTTTCCGAGACGGCTGTGACCTGCCACGGCAAGTCGGGTCGAATCAACCAGGTCGATGGTCTCAAGGGCATCCGCCATGCGGGAAAGTCCCCATGCCCATGCGCTGATGGCGCCCATATTTCTTTTTCTGCCCTCTTTGAGTTCTTCAAGGCTGACTTCGCAGTCGGGGCGCAGATCGTCGTAAAAGAGACGGAATATACTCTTTCTGAAACCGTCAAGGTTATCGGGAAAAATCTCTCCGTAAGCCGCCGTCGCCACGCCGTATCCCCGGCTGACGGCGAGGGTGTAGAAATCGTCGCCCACTGCCCGGGGCTGGGCGCTCGGGGCGTCGCCGTGCCACCGTCGGGGACCGTAATCCGCCGAGCGGGTGGGGCGGATATCGGGGTCAAATCCGCTCTGGTTGCCCTTGAAATTGAGGATCTCAAAGACAGGGACGGGGCCCGTGGCGTTTTTAGGAACATAAAGCATCATGTCAAAGTCGAAGTGCCGTCCCTGATAATAGCAGTGGACTCTGTATTCACGGCGCAGGGCGATGCCCTTGAGGGCGGCATCGTTTTCGGCGAGAAGTTCCAGTTCGACTTTTTCAGGAGCGGGGGGGAGAGGACCGTAAAGGCACTCTTCAAAGGCTTTCAGGATCCCGGGGCGCTGCTCTTCCCACGCCTCTTTTGTGTCAGGCAGCGGGGGCAGCGTATAAGAACGCACTTTGCTTTCATCACAGTTCATTCTTCTGTAAGACTCTTCCGCCCAGAGGTTGATCCCCCGTTCCCAGGCAAGGCAGAGATCGGTGCGGTCGGGAGTTCGCGGCGCATCAGACGGCAGATCGTAATAAACACTGTTTTCCAGCATGATTTTCACCTCAAAATTAATATTCGTTTCCTTGTTCATCATAATATATCTGTAATATTGGAAACTGCAAGACAAAAAAGGGAATTTTTGAAGATTTTTTCCTGTGACGGTTTGCAATGTTCCTGTTGAGACACTATATTAGACTCAAAAGGTGAAATCTTGGAAGTTTTTGGGATATGTCGGTCAAAAAAGAAAATTTTCTTCTTCAATATCTGCGTTCAGCAAGATTGTACTACTGCTTCGTAAGCGGAGCTGCGACCTTTGCCGGAACGGCGGCGGCCCATGGACTTTACGGCGGTTTCTGGAGTTTCCGTGATGCCGTCATCATCTTCTGCGGATTCGCCGCCTGGGGCATCAATCAGATCTTCAACGATTACTTTGACCTTGAAGCTGATAAGCTCAATGCGCCTCACCGTCCCATGGCTTCAGGTAAACTCAGTATTCCCGGGGCGCTGACACTTTCGACGCTTCTCATGGTGCTGCTGGGGGCATGTTCTTTGCTCATCTCTCCTGTCACACTCTATGCGGCACTGGCGGGGGGCGTTCTCAATCTTCTTTATTCAAAGCTCAAAAAAATCCCTCTGCTGAACTGCCTCCTCTACGGTTTTTCCCTGAGCTGCTGCACCTGGTACGGCTTTGCCGGAGCCTGCGGAGCCAACACTCAGAGGGCGCTTTCAAAAGAGGCTCTTATCACCACTTGCACCTTTGTGCCGATACACTTTTTCATGTGTTCACTCAGTTACTACAAAGACAAAAAAGGAGATCGTGCCGCAGGCGTTTACACGCTTCAGAACCTGCTCCCTGATTTCATAACGCTCCCTTTGCACTTTGCTGCCATGCTCTGGCTCATGTTTTTGTTTTTCCGGACCATCACCGATAGGGCAGTTGTCCTGCTTTGCGCTGTCGTCATGCTGAGCCTTTTTCTTGAACTTTTTTACTTTCTCTGCAAAAAAGAGTATCACCTTGCCACCAAAGTCAACTGCCAGTTCTGCGTTGTGTGGCTTCTGTCTGTTGCCGTAGCAATGAAAAGCGATTTCTGCCTGCTGATCCTTCCGGTTCTGGCAGCGGTCGAACTCCTTTACAACTGGAACGGCTCCGACAGTAAAAGATTTGTGACGGGATTTGAAAAACTCCTCTTTTACACCGGAATGTCTCTGCGCTGCGCGGTGCATCTGAAATCATTTTCCGCCTTGTGGAAAGCGGGGATTTTCACAAAGGTCTTCTTCTGCCACAAACTCCTTCAGCTCCCCACGGGAGAGTACAAACTTGACTTTTACATGCCCCGCTACCCCTCAGAAGCCTTTTTCACGGCGATGCAAGATAAACTTCTCTGCACCCCGCCCCGTCCTGTAAGCGTGGTCTGGTCCATAACCAAAGCGTGCCGTTACCGCTGTCCTCACTGTTATCAGGGATTTGATCCATCTGAGGAAATGCTCCTTGACACCATGCGCCATGCGGCACGGGAACTGCGGAACTCCGGCGTTGCCGCATGGGCGGTGGAGGGCGGTGAGGTGCTGCTGCGCTTTGACCGGCTGACGGCACTTCTTGAGGAACTCAAAGGACTTGAAGTGTGGGTCAACTCCACAGGGGACGGCGCAACGCCGGAAAAGGTCCTGCGCCTGAAAGAGCTGGAAGTCACAGGCGTCATGAGTTCACTCCACGCCGTTTCCCCTGAAAAACATGATGCTTTCACCGGTCGTCCGGGTGCGTTCCGCACCGCTTGCGGATTTCTGGAAATGTGCCGCAATGCAGGACTTCTGACCGGATTCAACACGGTTCTGACCGACGAAGAGATCATCGACGGCGGCATTGACCGTATCATGGGACTTGCCGCAGAAAACATGTGTGATTATGTTCAGCTCATCCACCCCAAGAGCTGCGGCAGATGGGGAAGAGAGAAATTCGATCATTCCAGCCATGAAAAGGCGGTCCGGATCGCCTGTGAAGCCCAGAAGCGTTACAACTCACGCAAAGAGAAAAATGCCCCCATCCTCACGGCGCAGGTCTTTGAAGAGTCACCTGAGATGCTGGGATGCACCGCAGGAGCCATCGACCGCTTTTATGTGGGGTGTTCAGGCGAGGTCCAGCCCTGCGAATTTGTCAACATCTCTTTCGGGAACTTGTGCGATACGCCTTACAGCGTCATCTATGAACGTATGCGGCGCACCTTCCCCGTCCCCTGTTGTGAATGGCTCTGCTGTAAATACAGTTCAGAGATCGCAGATGCCGTCGCCCGCAACGGCGGAAAAACGCCCCTCCCCTGGGCGGAAACGGAACAACTTGTCAGCAACTGGTCCTTCAACACGCCGACACCTGTCTATCAGAAAATGGGGATCTACAAATGAAGATCCTCATGCTCATCAATCCCTCCTCTTGCGGGGGCAGAGGAATGAAAAAACTGCCGCAGCTGCGGAAGCTGCTGGAAAAGGAAAATATTGAAGCCGAAGAAATCCTCCTTTCTTCCATAGATGAAGCCTTTGAAAGAGCCGGAAATCTTGATACCTCCCTTTACGATGCCGTTGTCGCCGCAGGAGGCGACGGAACCATCCGTGCCGTGGGTGCAGGCGTACTGGCGCATGTTGATCCCCAAGTCAGGATGGGGGTCCTCTACACGGGGACAAGTCCTGATTTCTGCCGTTTCCATAACATCCCCCTTGATATGAGAGAGGCGGTAAAAACTTTGAAAAAAAGCCACACAAAAAGTGTTCCTGTCCTCACCGTCAACGGCGAACCTTTTTTCTGTTCCTGCAACCCCGGCATGGGGGCTGAAATCGCTGAAAAAGCCAACCGTTACCGGCAGGCGGCAGGGGATTTTTGGGGGACTCTTTATGCTGTTGTTTCGACCTTGTGGAAAACTCCCCGTTACGATTTCCGGGTCAACGGCGAACTCTATGAAAAGTGCAATCATCTGCTCATTACCCGTATGCCCTATATCGCAGGCGGACTGAAACTTGCGCTTCCCCCGCTGAAAGAGGATGAGTTCGTCTTATGGTCTCTGCGCGTTCCCTCACGGCGGCACTTTCTCAAAGTTCTTGCCGCACTCTACTTCAAACGCCCCTGCGGCAAAGTGCAGATCATTTCAAAAGGAACTCTTCACATAGACACCCCCGGCAGCACTGCGTTTCTGGAATATGACGGCGATCCCCACGGAACGCTCCCGGCAACAATCGGTTTCGCCCCCCGCAAACTCAATCTCATCGTCCCTGAAGGAGATGCCGCACCATGAATGAATCTGAAATGATCGCTCTTTTTTCTGCCGTCCACGGCATCACTCCCTACTCTGCTGATGCGGAGCTTTTCGGGGATCTGCTTCTGACCATGGACTCCTTTTCCCCGGATGAGGACTTTTTCAACTTCACCTCCCCGGAAAGGATCGGGCATAATATGGCGGCGGCAGTCCTTTCGGATCTCCTTGCCTGCGGTATCAGGGGGGAGTTCCTCCTCAACGCCTGGAATATCGACAGCTCCCTTGAAAAAGATTTTTACGCCCGGTGCGCCGCAGGTATCGAAGAGGTGCTTCAACACGGCGAACTCCGCTGTATCGGCGGCGACATGGGAAGTTCCTCCCCCTGGAGCTGGTGCGCCGTCGCCGGGGGACACCTGACGGCTCCCGCTCCCGTCAGGCGCATCGCCTCTCAGAAGATTCCCTTTGACCTTTATGTGACGGGAACTCTGGGGGATGCCAATTACTGTGCATTTTTCAAAAAAGAGATGCCCGAAATCGAACTGCGCTCCCCGGTGCCGCCTGAGGCTCTTTTTGCCACCGACACAAGCGGCGGATTCATGGATGCTCTGGAAAATTTCCGCAGAGTCAACCCCGACCTGACGCTCCGCCTTGAGCATTTCCCCATTGCCCCGGTGGGGGAACTCCCTTTTCCTGCGGAGTTTCTCCTCATCGGCGGCGTGGGGGAATATGAACTTCTCTACGCCCTGCCCCGGGGGATGAAAAGTCAGGACATCCTCATCGGACACGGGGAATTTACCGGCAAAGGGATCATGCTTCCCAATAAAAAAGTGATCAGCTCCCCGCCCCCCGACTACCGGGCGGTCACGCAGGAAAAATATCTCGAAGTTACAGAAAACTATTACAGGGAGTATTTTCTATGAGTTCACTGTTTGAAAGATGTTTTCATGTTCCGGGTCCCCTTGATGTCAAGGCGAAAATGCTCCACGCCGAACTGCTGACCGCTCCCCCGGCCTACTACGACGGATTGCGGATGGTCCTTGTGGAAGGGGTGAAACCTGTAACAAAGGTGAAACTCCCCTCAGGGGAAATCAGAGAGATGCTCATGCTGGGGAGCAACTCCTTTCTCAATCTGAACTTTCACCCCAGAGTCCTCGAAGCGGCAAAGAAGGCACAAGCCCGTTTCGGTTCGGGCGCAGGGTCGCCCCCTCTTTATTCGGGGACGACGGAACTCCATGAAGAACTTGAAGAAGCTCTGGCACGCTTCTGCGGAACGGAATCCGCTTTGATTTTCCCCGCCGGTTACTCCGGCAATCTGGGTGTCATTTCCGGACTCTGCCGTCCGGGGGACGCCATTTTCTGCGACAGTTCCAACCACGCTTCACTCTTTGACGGAGCCAGACTTTCAGGCGCGGATATCCTCCCCTATCTGCACCTGACCCCCCGCCACCTTGAACGCGCCTTGAAACGCTCCTCCCACCCGGGCAAACTCATCGTCACCGACGGCGTTTTTTCAATGGAAGGCAGTCTCGCCCCTGTGGATGAGCTGGTGCGCCTCAAAGAAAAGTACAACGCCCTTCTCATGGTGGATGATGCCCACGGCTTCTGGGCTGTCGGCGAAAAAGGCAGAGGGACCGCCTCATGTTACGGTGTCAGGGAAAAGGTCGATCTTCACTACGGTACTTTCAGCAAGGCTCTGGGCAGTACGGGGGGATTCTGCGCCGGAAGCAGGGAACTTATCACCTATTTGCGCTACTACGCCCGCAGTACCTTTTTTTCCAGTGCCATGCCCGTGGGGACCGTGGCAGAGGTCCTTGAAAGCCTCAAAGTTTTCAACGATGAACCGCAGCTTCTGGAGCAGCTCACACGCAACCGCAACTTCTTTCAGAACGAACTTGAAAAAAGGGGCTTCGACACTCTCAACAGCCGTTCAGCCATCATTCCGCTGCTGGTGGGGGATGAGGAAAAACTGGGGAAACTCCAATGCGCCCTTTTCAACGAGGGGATCTTCACCAATATCGGAACCACCCCGGCGGTCAACGCTTCACGCTGCCGTCTGCGGCTCAATGTCATGGCGACACACAGCTGCGAAGAACTTCTGCACGCCGCAGAGGTCATCGAAAAATGGGGCAGACGTCTGGGAATCATCCAAGAATGAAACAACGTATCCTCATCACAGGCGCAGGGGGCTATATCGGCTCCAACGCCGCTCAATATTTTATGAAAGAGGGCTTTGCCGTCACCGGAACGGTCAGGAACCGCATCGCCCCGGAACTTACGGCGTGCGGAGCAGAAATACGCCATGCCGATCTTTATGATTTTGCCTCACTCGAAGCTCTTTTCGATGAGGCGTATGACTATGTCATCCACATCGCCGCCCTTGCAAGTGATACGGGGAAGGAGGAAAAGTTCCGCATCGCCAACTTTGAAGCGGTGAAACATCTCGCTTTTCTTGCCATGAAACACCATGTCAAACGCTTCATCTACCTTTCCACCGCCGACGTTTACGGACTCCATGACTTCCACGGCGAAAGTGAAGAGGAACTCCCCTTTGACAGAAAAGTCAGGAATCCCTATCCCAAATACAAGATCAAGTCAGAGGAGTTTCTGCAAAGTGAACTCCCCCCTGAAAGATTTGCCTGTGTCCGTCCCTGTGTGGTTTTCGGCAACGGAGACACCACCATTACCCCCCGTGCCGTCGCCTTTCTGAAAAGCTCCCCTTTTGTCATCCACTTCGGCAAGTGGCGCGGTCAGAACCGGTGGCCCCTTGCCCATGTGAAAAATGTGTGCCGCACGCTCCACGGTGCCATGGTGCTGCCGGAAGCAGGGGGCAAAGGGGTCACGGTACTGGATTCCCGCTACACCACGCTTTCGGACTATTACAGGGAGCTTGCTGCAAAGTATCTGCCTGATAAAAAGATCAGAGAGATCACACTCCCCCTTTGGACCATTCGGGGGCCTGCGTGGATTTCCTCCACCTTTTCGGGTGAGAAAGCTCTTTTTGATCCCACCTTGTACGCTCTTGACACCATTACCAGCAATCTGGATTTCAGCAACGCCCGCATGTTGGAGTATATCCGCGCCGCAGGCAAAAAAGAATATAAAGGCTCCTTATGATCACCATTGACCGTGAAAAATGTCTCCGCTGTTCCGCATGTATAAAAGATTGTATCGTCGAAGTTCTGAAAGCCGATGACAAGGGCGTCCCCTTTCTGGCGCCGGAACTGGAAAAATACTGCCTCAACTGTCAGCACTGTCTTGCGGTCTGTCCCGCAGGGGCAGTGACCTGCCACGGTGTCACACCTGAAATGTGCGCCGCTCCCGGAAAACTGCCTGCCCCCTCTGAAATGTTCGATCTTCTGAGGAACCGCCGCAGCTGCCGTCAGTACAAAGATGAAAATCTTCCCCCTGAGATCATGGACTCCCTCAAAGCCTCCCTCGCCTGGAGCCCCACGGGATGCAATGTCCACAATCTCTTTTTCCGTGTCATCGAACAAAAGGAGGAAATGGCATTTTTCCGCACTGAAAGTTCAAAAATGTTGAAATTCCTTATTAAAACCGGCATCATGGGACTCATCTATCCCCGTTTCAGGCGTTACCTTGCGGAAATCATGGGGGGCAAAGATGTGATCTACCGCAACGCCCCTCACATGATCGTCGCCGCCGTCCCCAAGAATGCCCCCTGCAAAGAGGCTGATCCCTGGATCGCTTTGAGTTATTTCGATCTCTACGCCCAAAGCCTCGGCGTGGGGACCTGCTGGTGCGGCTTTGCGGTCCACGCTTTCAAGTGGAACAGAGGATTGAAAAAACAGCTCGGACTCCCCAAAGGATACCGCATCGGAGCCGTTCTCCTTTTCGGACCTCCCGCAGTACACTATCACCGTGCCACAAACCCTGTCAACTTCAACCTTGAGGAAAAAGAGAAATGAAACTTCACCGCAGCTGTATACCGGTCCCTAAAATAGAAGACGATGCCTACGACTGGTATGCCCGCCACAAGGCGAAACTGGAAGAGGTGAAACAGAAACATGCCGATATCGTTTTTATCGGGGACTCCATCACACACTTCTGGAAAAGCGAAGAGGGCATCAACTACGGCGCCGATGTCTGGGATGAATTCTACGGCAGCCGTTCCGTCCTCAATCTGGGATTCGGCTTCGACCGCACCCAGAACATGCTCTGGCGTCTGGAAGAGGGGGAAATGGCGAACCAATCTCCCAAGGTCATCGTCGTCAACGCCGGAACCAATCAGTTTTCCTATACCCCCAAATACTCCGGAGACACGCCGGAAGAGGCTTTTGAAGGCATCAAAACCCTTGTTGAAAAACTCCGTTCCCTTGCCCCCGGAGCTTATATGGTCCTCATGGCGCTTTTCCCCCGTCTGCCTGAAGAAAAACAGCAGAAGATCAATGTTCTCAACTTGCTTCTCAAAGAGTACGTTCAAAACGCCTCTGATGAAAAGCTCCTCTTTCTCGACCTGACAGAAAAATTCCTTCTGCCTGACGGGACTTTCAATCACGACCTTTATCAGGACCGCCGCTGCCACCCCAACAGTGCCGGATACCGCATCTGGGCCAATGCCCTTGAAAGAGTTCTTAAAAATCTTTTATAATGAGGACTTGTATTTTTTCTGACTTGGTGTTATTTTAGTAATGTTCACTCTGAAAGTACAATATTGAGGGCTTTTACCATGAAACACAAATTCACCTTGATCGAACTGCTTGTTGTTATCGCGATTATTGCCATTCTTGCGGCTATGCTTCTGCCCGCTTTGCAGCAGGCACGCAGACGTGCAAAACACACCCAGTGTCTCAATAACTTCAGCCAGATCGGCAAAGCCAATCTGCAATATTGTGATGACAGCAAAGGTCAGATCATGCCCTACTGGAACGGCGGTAGCGCCTCAAAAAGTACAGGCAGCTGGTTCAGCGAAAGAACGACTTACGGCGGCTCGGGTGCTACTTTCGGATTCATGGCAGCCTATCTTGGAACCAATAAAGCGGCGACTCTGGGCGGTTGGTACTATCCTAATACCTATCCCCAATACAGAGCCAAAAGCAAATTCGCCTGCCCTGAACGGGAAAAAGCGGAATATTCAGGCACCAGCAGCACGCTTTTCTTCATGGGTCATAACGGCGACCACGGCAAAGGGGGTGTCGCCCTCGCCCGTATCCGCCGTCCCACCCGTAATGCGGTGATCATGGAGGTCGCCGGCAACACTTCGCAACCCTCTTACAAACACCTTGAATCCAACATGCTTGCCTATCCTCACCCCGGCAACACCATCAATGTTCTCATGCAGGGGGGCAACATCATCACCCTGCGCCGCGGGCAGGTTCCCACCGACCGCAACCAGACCTTCTGGCTCCCCACCAGCCAGTGGCAGAAAGACACCTGGTGATCCCCTCCTTTCCAATCCCTCCCGGTCAGAACTGCAAGCAGGAGTGACCGGGATTCTTTTTAATGATTTTTCAAAAAAAACTTGCATATTCAAATTTTCTGCGCTATTTTAAAAGATTGAACATGATTTGACAGTATATTTCTTTAAAATATATAAGGAGCAACAGATGTCGAAAAAAATATTTTTTCTGTCGGCGTTTTTCTCAGCAATGCTGCTGACGGGAGCGGAGTTTGAAATCAATTCAGGCAGAATGCACTTTGTCTTTGACACCGTCGGCGGCGGTATCCGCAGTCTGGAAGCGGGCAAACAGGAGTATAATCTCCCCGGACGCTCCTCTTTCACGGAGCGTTTTTTCTCCCGCCGGGGTGACAAGATCCTCCTTGAACGTTTTGAAAAATATGATTTCGATCTTGAACAATACACCCTCGAAGGCAAGGATTTTCAAAAAGTAACTCTTACCGCCGGAGGCGTTGCCGCCTACGACTGGCTCCGGGTGACCAAAACCTACCTTTTCCCCCGGAACAAGAACTTCTTCACCGTGACCTACACCCTGAAGAACCGTGACACCAAGCCCCACGCCGCCGCCATGTGGCTGCAAACCTATCTGGGTCCCGCCGATGAAAGCGGCGCCAGAGTCAAGATCTTCCAGCCCCGTAAAGGGAAACTTGTCGAATTCACCAATCCCGGCAACGCCACCGCCAATGAGTGGAGCATCGATCCCGGAGTTGCCGTTTCTGCCATCTGTTCCAAAGATACACCTGCCGGCTTGATGCTTTCCATCCCCGGCAAGGTTGCCGCAGGATTCTACACCTGGACCGGCACAAAAGGCGGAAAACCGCTCCACTCCCTGGAAGCATTGACCAGAGAATGGAACTTCGCCCCCGGTCAAGAGATCTCTTTCACTCTCAAAGTCGATTACGACAAAAATATTCCCGCCATGGCACAGGCTCAACTGAAAAAAACTGAATACAAGATCCCCGCCGGTACGCCTGTGCCTGTTGTCGCTCCCTCCGGCACCAAGCTGGAGTGGATCCAGCCCAAAAACGGCTATCTTCCCCTTCCTCAGCGTTATGTTGAAATCAAACTCAAACGCCAATTCCGGAACAGTGTCCGTTCCGTTCTGATCCCCGCCGGCGAAAAGTTTGAAAACGCCGCCGTCTTCCCCGTCCGCAACGGGATCATCGACCGTGACCGTCCTTTCAAGAGTGTAGTCAAAAACCTCCCCGACGGTTCAAAACGCCTGCTCTTTGAAGTCCCGGGATTTGCCCCCAAAGGCTATTATTACACCCGGTTCCAGAATAATTTCGCCTACGATGTCTACGGCGGTCCCAAATACAAGCGTCCTCTGGGTTTTGTGGAACTGAAGTGCCATGTGGTCCTTGATTCCCCGGTGAAAGCCCCCCTCCTCAATGCGGAAATCCCCAACCTCATTCCCAACGGCGACCTTGAACGCCCCGATGCAAAAGGAACCTTTGCCGCCGAAAACTTCTGGCACTCCAACGAATTGGGCCGCAACGTCTTCAAATGGGGCAAAGGTCTGGGCAAAGATGGCAGCTGCGGTGTCAAACTCTATCAGGGAAATCAGAAGTACAGCGCAGGATATGGAGTCTGGGTCCTTGTTGAACCGGGCATCAAATATAATCTTTCTGCTGACATGACCAGCGAAAACAGCGACCGCAAATACATCGTCTTTTCCTGCAACACCCAGGATGCCGCCAAAAAAGTCATCGAAGATCCCGCAAGAAGAACCATCGGCTACTCCAAGAGCAGTTTCCCCTGGAAACGGTTCTCCGGCTATGTGGTCCCCTCTGCCCGGGCGGTCTATCTCTCAGCAAGTTTCAGACTTCAGCAAAAGTCCCGTGACAATACGCTGCAGGTCGATAATGTGGTCATCGCCCCCGAAGATTTCCAGTTCGTCCCCAAGGCTCCCCTTGAAGCCGCCAGAGAAAAGGCGATCCTGAGCGGTTATCTGCCCCTTGCCAATCTGGAAAAGATCTCTCACGACTTTGTTTCCCAGCACGAAAAGTGGTTCAAGCCCATGGCAGAGAAGATGCCCGAACTGCTTTATGCCTGTTCCATTATCGGCTCCAACGAAGATGCTTCACGCCGTGAGATCGTGGAACTTGCTCAGCGCATGGAGCTGAAATACAGCTTTATCCCCCTGCTTCCCAAGTGCCTCGGCTTCAGAGGCAATGGTATTCTGGGCGTGAACAAGTCAAATCTGGACAAAATCATGTGTGAATACACCATCGAAAGATTCCGTGCCCTGAAATCCGCTCCCAAAGCCGCTCTGATCCAGGGCGTCAACTTCAAAGCCTACGACACCAACGGCGAACTGGCAGCTGAAATCGCAAAATTGCAAAATGCCAAGTGCAAAATCATTTTCCTCAACTGCGAAAATATACCCCAGAAAATTCTCGGCAAGCGTGTCAGTACCCCTGAAAACTGGAAGCTCATCCCTGCTTTCAAACCCATATCGAACATCAACAGGTATGTCCGCTGCCACCAGAAAGCTGCTGTTTTCTCTTTCAGCAACGCCCACTACCTCAAGATCCACGGAATGCCCTCTACCCCTGCGGAATACACGGATCAGAGCAGTCCCGCCTATGTCAGCCGTGACTTCCCCTTCTGGGAGTACCGGTTCCTGCCTCTGATGAAAGCCATCATCGAATACTCCGGAGTCCGGATGCCTGCGACCATCACCGCCGCCGCCCAGAAAGGCGCAGAACTGCAGTTTGAAGTGCGCAGTCCCAAAGGATTCAACGGCACTCTTGAAGTCGTTTTCAAATCCATGGACCGTCACTGCGACGGCAAAGTCGAAAAGAGTGTCGCCCTCAAAGCGGGCAAACAGAAAATCACTCTTGCCATGCCCCAACTGCCGGGCGGAACTCACATTGCCCACTGCCGTATCCTCGACGCAAAGAAAGCTGTCTGCGATGCGGCTGCCGTCAAGGTGACGACGCCTGAGATCGCCGCCGTCAAGGTGGAGTTTGCCAAAGCTGACCGCTGCTACTCTTTCAAAGCTCCCGTCAACTTCACGGTAAAAAGCTCCAAGTTCCTCAGTGCCGACAAGCTGGTGGTCCGTGTCGAAGACTCCGAATTCCGTGAAGTTTTCCGCAGTGAAAAGGAAGCCGCAGCCGTCTCATCTTTCAACATGACGCTCCATGCGCCTTTCACCACTTTGAACAGAGTCATTGCAGAACTTTACCGCAACGGCAAACTCATTGCCCGCAACATGGGTGAATTCTCCTTTTCCGACCGCACCCTCGACCCCACCGACTACCACGCCGGTATGTGGGGCGGCAGACCTCAGCTGACGCCCATGCTCAGAGATCTGGGTTTTGACCTTTTCAGTGCCTCATCTCTGAGAAACAACTCCGAAACCGGTTATATGAGAAACCTGATCACTCAGGGCTTCTTCCCCCTGATGCTGAACTTCGGTTCAGTGGCTGTTCCCAGAAAGATTTCAGAGAAGTACCGTTCAGACATTGCAAGCGACCCTGTGCGCACCCCCTGCTATTCTGATCCTGTTTTCACCCAAAAAGCGGATGATTTGATCAAACAGCACGCTGAAACCAATAAGATGCGCTATTACACCTGTATCTATCATCACTTGGGTGATGAGATGTTCCTGGGTTCAACGGTCTGTTACTCGGTCCACTGTCTCAAGAATTTCCGTGCAGAAATGCAGAAACAGTACAAAACCATCGCCAATCTCAACGCCGTCTGGGGCAGAAACTACAAATCCTTTGACGAAGTCACCCCTGTCCAGCGCAAAGCGGTGGAAAACAGCTCCAACCTCGCCCCCTGGCTGGACCACAAGGTCTTTATGAGCCGTGTCTATGCGGAGCGTTTCATCGGCGCCCGTGCCAAAACGATCCAGAAGCATGTTCCCGGCGCCAAAGTGGGTATGTCCGGAACTCAGGTCCCCGGCTACGGCTACGACTGGTGGCAGTTGATGAAACACATCGGCTGTATCGCCTATTACAGCGGTGTCCAGCGGACCCTTGTCAACGACTTCGGTCCCGCTGACCGTCTCTTCGGACAGTGGGGCGGCGGCTACACCAGTTCCCACACCCTCTATGAACCCTATCAGCGCGCCCCCCAGTGGAGCAACCTTTTCATGGGTGCCAACACCTCATGGAACTGGCACGGCAGCGCCTACAACGGCGACGGTTCACCCACTGAAAACCTGAAAGCCTATGCGGATGAGTTCAATCTTCTCAAACGCGGTCTCGGCAAACTGCTTCTCGGAGCAAGATCCGACAACCGTCAGGTGGCGATCCTTTACAGCCAGGCTTCTCTCTTTGCCGCCATGGCAGGAGGCATCGGCATCTCTGAGTGGCAAAACACCCAGACCGGATGGAACGCCCTGCTGCGGGATCTGAAGATCAATTTCCGCTTCATCAGCTACGAACAGCTTGCTGACAGCAAATTCGATCTTTCCGCCTTCAAGGTCATCGTGCTGCCCATGGCTCTCGCCATCTCTGAATCCGAACGCGTCCGTCTGGTCAACTTCGCCGAAAAGGGCGGCGTTGTCATCGCCGACATCGCTCCCGGAAGATATGACAACCACGGCAAAAGGATCGCCGGAACTGTGCTGGATAAACTTTTCCCCGCCAATGCCAAGGCTATTGATCCTAAAACGGTCCATCTCTCTCAGGGAACACTTCAGGGTAATTTCAGGATCGCTGAACCTGCCATCGCCCCCTGTTTCGAGAAACGCTGCGGCAAAGGAAAGGGTATCCTCCTCAACATCATGCTCAACAGCTATCAGGCGGTGGCTCTGGGCGGCGTGGGCGGTGAGACTGCAACGACCAAAAGCGGCAGTGCCCTTTACTGCGACTCCATGCAGAAAACCGTCAAACATTTCCTCTCTCAGGCGAACATCAAACCTCATGCTGCCGTCACCGACAGCAAAGGCAACCTTGTTCCCTCTGAAAGTGTGTTGAAAACCGACAGCTGCAACAACTACTTCGGACTTCTCAGAGGCAACGGGACCCGTGCCCAGGCGGTCAGGATCGACCATAAGAACGCTCCTGTCGTCACGGTCAAACTCCCTGTTTCCGGCGTGATCTATGATGTGCGTACCGGCAAGATCCTCGCCAAAGGGGACACCTTCAAGGTGAAAGCCCCCCACGGTTACGGACAGCTTTTCGCCGTGCTGCCCAAAGAAGTCAAAGCCCCTGCGGTGAAAGCTCCTGCGGCGGTCAAAGCGGGCAGCGTCGTCACTTGTTCCGTCAAAGCTGAGGGCGCTCAGGGTGCCACGGTCTACCGCCTTGAAGTGCGTGATCCTGCGGGCAAAGAGATGCGTATCTATTCAAAGAACAGCCGCTTTGAAACGCCCGAAGGCAAATTCACCTTCCAGATCCCCTACAACGCCGCCAGCGGCAAGTGGCAGATCACGGTGATCCATGTGGCAAGCCAGCAGAAAACAACTCAGTTCCTGACTGTGGAAAAGTAAGGGATCACCCACATGTCAAAATATATTCCCATGGATCTGGGCTTTGAGCAGTACACAAAACTGAACGACTGTCTCAATGCCAAAGAATACAGTAAAATTCTATCTGAGATATCAAAGGAGCGTTACGCCCCTGTTCCCTTTGCAGAGGCGTTGAAGCTCTATGATGAAAACAAGCTGATCGTGCCGGACAAGGTCCGTGTGATCTGGGTCCACGACATCGAGCGTCCGTCGGATAACTGGATCGCCCGTGAAATGGCAGAGATGGAAGCTGATTTCGGATTCCGCTCAAGCTACAATATCCGCATGGTCTGCGCCGCAACTCAGGAGCTGCGGGATGAACTCAACGCCATACAGGCACTGGGTCACGAGATCCAGTATCAGTACGAAGATCTGGTCATAACCCAAGGGGACAAGGTGAAAGGCAGGGAATCGTTCCGTCAGAACCTTGCGGCATTGAAAAAGTATTTCCCCTCCATCACCTTGTGTTACGCTCACGGGGTGTACAAATCGGGGTTCGACTCCACTGATCTTTTCAAAGAAAACGGTGTCTGGAAAACGGAACTGCTTCAGGAGTGCGGCATCACCCATCCTTACGGTGAACTCTACCGGTTCTGCGCCAAACTCAAAGAAGAGCTGGGCGACAAATATTACGGAGCCTGTGAAAGCCGTTTCATCGGCGGCGACGAGTTCGCCAACTTCCTGCGGAACGCTCAGGAAGGGGGAGTAGCCTACTTCCTCCAACACCCCACCTGGTGGTACAACCGCTACGACATCAACCGCATCAAAGAAGCCCTCCGCAGCGGAGTCTTTTTCTGAAAGACCAACAAAAAAGCCGTCTCTCTTTCAATCAGAGGGACGGCTTTTTTTCAGGTGAAAAACAGGCGTTTTACTTCTTGTTGCGCTCAACCTCTTCCCAGTTGTCGAGGTTTGAGAAAACGGTGTTTTCTTCGGTGGCGGAAGCGAGGTACTCTTTCTGCACCTCTTCGGCAATTTCCTTGAAAGGGGTGATGACGGAAACACATTCAGGTGTCTTGCGCCCGATGATGTTTTCAACGTAGTAGTAGCCGCACTTGGTCAGCAGAGGCAGCACCCATCCGGCGCAGTGGTCGCAGTATTTGGCGCAGGGCTCGGCATCGCAGTCCAGAACTTTGGAAAGGCTGGGACAGCGGCTCATCCTGAAATAGAGACGGTCGGGGAGCAATTTCTGCTCCATTTCGCAGTTTTCCTCAATGCGGATATGTTCCCAGTAGTCATACATCCCCTGCAATCCGTCACGGCGGAACCATTCAAGACAGTGCAGCTCCTGATGACGGCTGATCTGGTCGTAGTAGGGTCTCAGTCCGTTCCTTTCATCAAGGAATTTGAAAACCTCATTATAAAAACGAACAAAATGGTCACTTGGTATCATTATTCTTCAACTTTCACTTTATTTTTTTCAACATCTTCCCAGCGGTCAAGGTTGGAGTTCACCAGCTCTGCCGGTACGCCTGAAGCCAGAAACTCCGCCCGCGCCTGCTCTGCGATCTCACGGCGGGGAGTCCGGACAGAGATGCAGCAGGGCTTGTCACGCCCCACCATGTTCTGAACGTAATAGATCCCGCACTTGGTGTAAAGGGGGATCGCCCACCCCGAACAGTGGTCACAATATTTTTCACAGGGCGCAGCATCGTTATCAAGCACTTTGGAAAGACTGGGACAACGCTCCATGACACTGGTCATCTTCTCACTTTCAAGTTGGATGGTGAGAACACAGTTTTCTTCGTGGCGGATGCGCTGATAATACTCATAGATCCCCTGCAATCCCTCTTTGCGGAACGCTTCAAGACAGTGCAGTTCCTGATGACAACTGATCTCTTCGTAATAGGCAGCAAGTTCCCCTTTTTCATCAAGGAACTTGAATACCTCATTGTAAAATCGCACAAAGTGGTCGCTGGGGATCATTTTCAAGCCTCTTTCGTAAAGGTCTGGATACAGTGTCCTTCACCCAGAACCTGAACCTCGGAACGCCACGGAGAATTTTCACACATGCCCGCATTGACTTCGCTGGTCTGCAAACAGACATGGGGTGAAGGCTCAAGTCCCAGTTTCCGCAGATGGCGGATGGCGGGACACTCAAAGACTTCAAGAACGATTTTGTTTTCCTCAACGGTGAGCTGATATTTGCCTTTTTCACGGAAGTAAAACCAGTTCAAATGTTCCAGCAGCTCAGAAGCGTCCCCTTTGAGAAGTTTTTCGTGGATGGATTTGTAAACATCTCTTCCGGTCTTCCGCAGGATCTCTTTCAGCGCTTCCACACCGTAGTTGTCTGCGATGTAGTTGAGCGTGGTGTTGGTGGTTCCGTGAAAATCCAGATGCAGTTCATTGTTTTCCTGATAACGCAGCATATCAGTCAAGCTCCACTTTATACTCGGCAATACACTTTTCGACCCGTGCCATGGCTTCGGGGGTGAGAGTGGACATTTCCTGAGCGATGGTATAGGCACTGTCGCAAAGTCCCATTTTCATCAGGGCGTACTTCTGACCGTTCCAGACGTTGGAAAGGTCGATGCCGTAAACGCCGTGGAAAATGCGGATGAAAACATTCTGCAATCTGACCGCTTCTTTGTAATCTTCACGGTCAACGGCGCGGGCGATGCCGACCATGGTTTTGGAGCAGAGTGCGCCCATGCCGCAGACCATACCGTCCATACCGGCGATAAGGGCTTCATCGACTGACCACTCCTGACCTTCCATAAGGAGCGTTTTGAAGCCTTTATCCTGTTTCATCAGCAGCATCTCACGGCGCAGCCACATGTTGGAAGAGGAGTTTTTGATACCCTTGAGATTGGGATGCGCCATAATAGCGGCAAAATCGTCAAGAGAGAAGTTGATGTTGTTATTGGGGGGGCAGTAATAGAAATAAACAGGGCGGTCCGCCTTGTCGAGAACAGTGAGGACCGATTTCACGGGGTTGAGAGAAGAGGTGCGGGCAGGCAGCATAAAGACATAGCTGTCGAATTTGTACTGGCTGTAACGCTTCATATTTTCAAGAGAAAGAGGAAGACTTGTGGCATTGATCCCCACGAGAAGATCGATTTTTCCGGCAGTCAGAGCGGCGGATTCTGCGACAAATTCCTCTTTGAAGCTGTCGGAAAAACTTCCCCACTCCCCCATGGAACCCAGAATAAAGATACCGTCAAGCCCGTGGCGGATATTACGCTCATAGATTTTTTTCAAACCACCTTTGTCAAGAGAGCCATCCTGAAGCAAAGGGGTGATCGTGGCTGAAATCGCTTTTTTCATAATCGTCCCTCATTTCTTTGATTTGAGCTTTTAAAATTGCCTCTGTTGCATATAAAATACATCCTGAACATGCTCAAATCAAGCTGCAAAAATGAAATAAGAGAAAGTTTTCCTGACACTGTTTGCAAAAAAGTTTGTTCCGTGCTATATTAAGAGAAGTTTTATCCCCAAAAAATAAGGAAACCGTATTGTGAAAACTTACAAATTCATCTCCGCAGTTCTCGTTGCCCTCTGCGCTTTGTGCGCAGCGGCAGCTGAACCTGAAATCAAAGTCGCCCTTGCCGGAAGTTCCGCCTGTCAGGGGTACGGACTCAAAGACAACCGCTGCCGTATCCATGCTTCCAAATGCAAAGACAAAGCCTGCCGTGAAAAGGCTGACAAGAGTACCGAACTGATCTTCGGCTGGGGTGAATTCATCGACAATTATTTCACGCCCAACGTGAAAGTTCTGAACTTCGCCATCAGCGGACAGAGTACCGTAAGTTTCCGTTCCAAAGGCACCTGGGCGAAACTGATGAAATCCAAACCCGATTACATCTTCATGACTCTGGGCGCCAACGACACCCCCGGAAAAAAGTTTGCAAGTGACCCCAAAACCACCTACAAAGAAAACCTGCGCCGCTACGCCGCCGAAGCTCAGAAAATCGGCGCAAAAATGATTTTCGTCACCATCAACCAGAGTCTTTCTTATGACAAAAAGACCCAAAAAGCGATCTTTCCCAAAGCAGGTCCTTTCCGCAAAGACCGTGTCCCTTACAGCCAGGCCATGCGTGAAGTCGCAGCTGAGTTGAAGCTCCCCTGCCTTGAACTTGCCGAAAACCAGAAAAAATATTTTGAAGCCATGGGCGAAGAAGCAGCCGGAAAACTCTACCGTTACAATCCCGCCCTCAAGAAGATCGACCCCTCTCACACCAACAAAGCCGGTGCCGAACTTCTGGCGAAAATCATCATGACCGAACTGCGCAAAAGCAATTCCGATCTCAAAAAATACACCATCGACCCCAAATTGACCTGGCCCGCAAAAAAGGCGGCAGCCGGAAAATAAGACCAGCTCCATTCACAGCAGAGGCGGGAAAAATTTTTTCCGCCTCTTTTATTCTTTACGCCCCCGTTTCAACTTGAAAAAAACTGCCAGTTATGCTATTTTATACACGAAGGAGTAGCAACTGCAATATATGGCAAATATCAAGATAAAACCGGGACGTCCCGAACATGAAAGCGACGAAAAACGCCTCGCCCGCCGTAAAATCTGGCGTACCGTGGCTCTTTTGGGTATTTTCTGTCTGATCATAGCCCTTTTTGTTCTTCTCTGTCTGCTGATGCGGAAGGCTTTTTTCAGCAATAATCCCCATTTCAGATTGAACAAACTTGAAATCGTCAACGGCTCCTATTGGGAAGGCAAAGAAAAACTTCTGTGCGCCCGCACCGGCGTCGCCCCCGGCAACAATCTTTTCAGGGTCGATTACGCCTCTTTGCGCAAAAAAATCGAATCCATCCCCGGCATCGAAAAGGCGGAAGTGATCCGGATCCTGCCTGACAAGCTCAGCATCAAAGTCATCGAAAGGATCCCCCGTGCCGTTCTTTACAGTCCCGCAGGCCATCTGGTTGCAGATGAGAAAGGGGTCATCATCCCCCGCAGGGAGTCGGCGGTCCACGGTCATCTGCCTGTCATCACCCGGATCCCCGGCGTCCCCTATCTGCGCCCCGGTGACAAAGTTGCGGAACTGATGCCCTCCCTCAACCTCATTATGACCACCCTCAGAAACTACCCCGACATTTCCATTGAGTGCATCCAGCCCAACAGCAATGAAAGTTTGAAGTTCTTCATGCGTTACCGCGGCGGCAAAGGCTACTGGGTGATCATCCCCCTTGAAAACCGCGGCTTGCCCTACCTTTTGAGTGCTTTGCAGACGGCGATCATCAACGCCCACTGGAAAAATCTCAAAGGGACAACTTTCAATTTGCTCTATGACGGCCAGGTGGTTCTCAACTGAGCGCAACTGACAAATTATTGTGGAGTCAAGAGTTATGGATTTTTACGAAGTTATCGGAAAGCGCAGAAGCATCCGCAGTTTTCAGGCAAGTCCCATTTCAGATGAAGTTGCCGCCCGCATCGCCGATGCTGTCAGCAAAGCGCCAAGTGCCTGCAATATCCAGCCTGTCACATTCAAACTTGTCCGCAACGCCGCTGTAAGAAAAGCTCTTGCGGCATGCTGCAAACAATCCTTCCCCGCCGAAGCCCCCGCTATTCTTGCGGCAGTGGTTGATCCCGAAGCATCGTGGAAACGGGGCGACGGCTTCAACAGTGCCGAAACCGATGCGGCGATCGCCATGGAACACGCCATCCTCGCCGCCACCGCCGAAGGGCTGGGCAACTGCTGGATCTGCGCCTTTGACCCTGTGAAAGCCGCTGAGGTGCTGGGTGTGGCAGCCCCCCTGCGTGTGGCGGCGCTCTGCCCCCTGGGATATCCTGCGGCGCCCCCCCGGGAGTTTATCAGAAAAGAAGTATCACAAATCTTTGAGGTTTTAGATTGAAGAAAAATTTTACACCCTTTACTGCCGGAACTGAAAACTGGCAGCTTACAGCGTTCCCTGCGGGGAAATCTGTTCTTGAGATTTCAGACAACGCCAACCGTCCCCTCATCCGGCTCAACCGCGGTGAATTTGCGGGCTTCTCTGAAATGTCGGCTCTGCCTGAAATATTCCGGCTCCACCGGGCGGTCGATGGATTTTCCGTCGAACTCGAAAGCCGCAGTGTCATTCCTTTCGGTTCGGAGTTTCAGGTCGCACGGACCATCGCCATCACCAACGGAACAGCTTCCATGACCACCTCGGTCGCCGCCTGCAACCGGGGCGAAGTGGGCAATATCACCCTCGAAACAGTGGAGTTCCCCGGTCCCTGGGCGAAACTCAACTACTGGGTCTGGGGCGAGAAAAAAATGCACACCTGCAAATTCAGGGAAAATGCGGAGTTCTATGCCGGAAGTGAGCTGCCCTGGTATATCCAGGTGGAGTACCGTGACGGCAGAAAAGCTGAATTCATGACCGGCAGCGACCTCTGGCGTCACCGGAGCGCCGCCCGGATGGAGGGCGTCAACGCCTCGTTCCGTATTGCAGACTGTGACGGGACGCTTACTTTTGAACGTGCCGTTCTCATCTATGATGAGGAAACAGTCGTCGAAAAACGCCCCTGGCAGTTTGAAACTCTTTTTGCATGGAGCGTTCCCGCAACCGGTGTTCCCGAAGAAGTTGAGAGTGTTCCCGTTACCGGATGTCTTGCTTCAAGAAAGAGCCAGCGCACCATGCGCCACGCCGTCCGCTGCGCTGAAAAACCGGTGCAGCTCACCGGGTACGAAGTCAAACTCTGCGGCGATGCCGCCCACATCGACCGTCCCGGCAAAAAGGAGCTTGAACATCTCGATCTTCAGGATCTCTTTCAGCTCTACTGCTGGGCGAACCGTCAGCTTTCACGCAAAGACCTCTCTCTGACCATTGCTCCGGCAAATGATCAGCTGCTCCCCGGCTCACTTGTCCTTGAACATCTCGCCATGCTGCCTGAGATGCTTGCGGATGAGGAAGAATATGATGAAGAATAAAATTGTCAACATTATAAGGATAAATTGAAAATGAACTGCAACAAATTCAACGTTCCCGGCGTCACCTTTTCGACCCTGGAGTCCGGATTGGAGATCGTTTCCGTCAACAACAAGTACGCTTCTGCCAAAATCACCACCAACGGTGCCCATATTTTTGAATATATCCCCGTCGGTGAGAAAAATCTTCTCTGGGTCAGCAAAAAAGCCTTTTTCGCTCCCGGTAAACCCATCCGCGGCGGTGTTCCCGTCTGCTGGCCCTGGTTCGGTGCCAGTCTGATCGAAGGCCGCCCCGGTCACGGATTCGTCCGCGTGGAAGAGTGGCAGATCAGCGAGATCGCTGAACTTGCCTCAGGGGCAACCAAGCTGATTTTCACCCTCGACTCCGATATGAAGCAGTTCCCCATGGCGGAGTTCCCCTTTACCGTCAACATGATCTTCACCATCGGCAAACAGCTTGAAATGACCCTCGTTATGGTCAACAAAGGCAAAGAACCGGTCAAGATCGGTGCTGCGCTCCACACCTATTTCGCCATTTCCGACATCAACAAGATCGTGGTCACAGGTCTTGACAAGTGCCATTTCTTCGACCATAAAACCGGTGCCGCCAAATTTGAGGGCAACATTCAGCAGGGCGATGTCAAAGTTGACTCTGAAATCGACAACGTCTATTTCCCCGCCTCAGGTGCCACCGAGATCGTGGACCCCGGCTGGGGACGTATCGTCACGATTGAGAAATCCGGTTCCGATTCCACCGTTGTCTGGAATCCCTGGGTCGAAAAGGCAACCACCATGGCGGATTACTCCCCCGAAGAGTATACCCAGATGATCTGCGTCGAAAGCGCCAATGCCAAGTGCGACCCCAGGATCCTGCTGCCGGGCGTGCCTCACCAGATCTCCCAGAAGATCGGTCTCAAATAATTTTCCGGAGCAGGTCCCCCAATGAGTTTCCGTCCCTGTATCGATCTTCACGACGGCAAGGTCAAGCAGATCGTCGGTTCCACCCTGGACACCGGCGTTCTGACGACCAATTTCGTCTCAGAAAAAACGCCCGGGCATTTCGCTGAACTTTACCGCAAAGACAACCTTTCAGGCGGTCATGTCATCATGCTGGGCAAAGGATGCGAAGAAGCCGCCATCGATGCCTTGCAGGCGTGGCGCGGTCATCTGCAGATCGGCGGCGGCATCACCCCCGCCAACGCCGCATACTGGATCGAAAAGGGAGCAGACAAAGTGATCGTCACCAGCTGGTGTTTTCAGGAGGGGAAATTTGCCCCTGAAAAGCTGAAAGCTCTTCTTGATGAAGTGGGCAGAGAACACCTTGTTCTCGACCTTTCCTGCCGCCGCAAGGGTGACGATTACTTCGTTGCCGCCGACCGCTGGCGCACCTATACGGAACTCAAAGTCAACCGGGAAACTTTGGAAATGCTCTCTGACAGTGCCGCTGAATTCCTCATCCACGCCGTTGACGTGGAGGGGAAACAAGCCGGTATCGACACGGAACTTCTGGCGCGTCTTTGTGAGGAATCCCCCATTGAATGTGTCTACGCAGGTGGGATCCGCACCCTGGAAGATGTGGAAAAAATCGAAAAAGCAGGCGCAGGAAAAATCCACTACACCATCGGTTCCGCTCTGGATATTTTCGGCGGTCCCCTCCCCTACGCCGACGTGGTCGCCCATAACCGCAGGAGCCTTTGAAAAAATGCAGGATTTTCTTTTTGATATTTCCTCCATCAACTTTCATATCCCTGAGCGGCAGAAACTTCTGGATTCATTCCGTGCCAAGGCGGATGAGCTGGGGATCAATATGGGCGTTCAGCTCCACAACGACGAAAATCAGGAAACCATGGCGTTTCTTGCCCGCAACCGTGTTCCCATGACGGGGCACTCCCCCCTCCTTGAAAAGTACAACTGGAACTTTGCCGCAGAGGATATTTCCCCTCTCTGGCAGGGCATTGAAAACAATGTCCGGCTCTTTGAGAAGCTGGGCATCACCCGCAGCTGTTTCCACGGGTTCTATATGAGCGATGCCATGGTGGAGGCTTTCGGCCACGGCAAATCCTACCATGAGTGCATGTCCCCCCTTTACCGTGAGGAACTCACCCTTTTCCCCGGCAACTGCCGCAACAGGGATTTCACCGGACTCCCGGAATATCTCATGCGCCGGGAGCGGGTGAAGCAGAATCTTCACTCTCTGAAAGAAAGATTTCCCCAGATCCTCTGGGCGATCGAAAATGATTTCCCCGCCTACGGTGCAGGCTCCATGCTGCCTGATGACATGAATCATCTCGACTTCCCCCTCTGCCTCGATACAGGGCATTTCTGGTGTCTCTGCCGCCTTCTTGACCTGGATTTTCATGCTGAAACAGAAAATTTCCTCAAATCCGGCAATGTTGAGATGATCCATCTTCACGCCTCCATCTGTGACTTCAATACGCCGAAAGAAAAACTCCATGACGGTCACAGGGTCCTCAGCACCCCCAACGTGATGGATCTGCCCCGCTTTGTCAGAAAGTGCGCCCAATACGGCGTCAGACACTTTGTCCTTGAGATCTTCGACAGTGTACCGGAAGATCTTGAACTCCTGGTCAAATGGCTCAAGGAGCAAAATTGAACTTTTTGCGCCGTCACCCCTTTATCACCGTTTTCAGCACGGCACTGGTGCTGCGGGTGATGTTTGCCCTGTTCTATGTTTCATCGCCTTTCAGGTTCTACCACACACTGCCGGGGCTGGATATGGAAACGCTTCTGCGTTTCGGTGAGTGGGGAAGTCCGGGCAACAGTTTCTTTTTCACGCTCCACAGGCTTCAGGTCTTTCTTTTCTGGAAACTCAACAACGGTCTTCACCCTGTCTTATGGCATGTTCTCTGGCAGAGTTTTCTCGGAGTTGCCGGAGCGGTCATGCTCAGTGCTGCCGCTTTAAGGCTCACGGGGAAAAAATATATCGCTCTTCTTTCAGGTGTTCTCTGGGCGCTCAATCCTGTGGAACTCATGTATGAATTCACAACCTTGCAGGATTCTCTGGTCAACTTCGGTATCATTCTGACAATTTTCGCCTTTCTTGAAGCCCGGAAACACCGCTTCCTTTTACCCTATTCCCTTGCCGCAGGAGCCGCCGCAGGAGTTGCCGCAACCGGCCGTCCTGTCGCCATCGGTCTTGTCCTCATCCTCGGACTGTGGAATTTGTACTATCTTTACCGCCGCCGTTGGTCTGTCAAACGGGCGCTTTACTTTGCATGCGGCGTTCTCGCTGTCTGGGGTATTTTTGCCGGTATCAACGGCATTGTTTCCAAAAAATTCAACTGCTTTTTCAACCCTGTCGGTTACGCTGTTGCTGTGAATACGGCACAAACTCCGGCATCGTCTGCCCCTGCCCCCTCTTCCGGGGTCCCTCCTCTTGTCAAAACGGTTTTCAAGATGGCACTGAGGACGCCTCAACTTCTGAGTCCCGAAGAGATCCCTGAAAACCTGAACATCTATTTTTTGAGAACAAAGATCCCCTTTTTCAGGCTTCCTTACGCTTTCATCCCCCTCTGTGCCGCAGCTGCCATGCTCTTTCTGCTGCTGACCGGGCGTTGGAAGAAAAAGGAAGGGTTCCTGCTGCTGCCATTCTTTTCCCTTGCCCTCTTTCTCTGCATCCGGGAACCCATCGGGCGTTACAGATTGCTTCTGCTCCCCTGGTTCACACTTCTTACGGTGTGGTTTCTCTGCTTTTTTTTTGAGAAGAAAAAAGGTGTGGTCACGCTCATCACTCTTGTGCTGCTCCTTTTCTTTCTGAGTGCCGCACTCCAAGCCCCCCTTCTGCGGGGCGCGGATTTCTTTGCCTGGGCTCTGGCTCTGGAAAAAGAGGCAGGAAAAACCACTCCTGAAGCCATGAAAGAGTTCAAAAAAGCCTTTCTTTTCAAACCCGACAACAATCACGCCGTGTCTCTCATCACCCGGGCCATGACCGCCAATGACCGTTCTCTTGCGGAAGAAACAGCGCAGAAGTGGATGGAAGCAAGTCACAACAGCCCCCTTTCCTGTTACTACGCCGCCCTTGCCGCATTCCCTGACCGCAACAGGATGGAACACTTTTTCTCTCTTGTCAAATCAGAGGAACTCCCCCCGAAATACAGATTCCGTTACTTTCTCATGCGGGGGGATATCAGTTATCACAAACGCCGTTTCGCCGAAGCGGCATCGTTCTATAAATCAGCGTTGCAGCTGCCTGAGGGAAGTGCGGCGCAACGCCGTTATATAACTCAAATGATCAAAAAATTGGAGAAGAAAAATGATTGAAGGATTCCGTATCGTCGATGCTCATTGTCATCCTATCAGCGACAAGCTGGAGCGCAGCAAACACAACGCTTACGGCTCCCCCGACAACACAAAGGATTTCTTTTCTGACATGAAACATGAAGGTGTGGATTTCTGCGTGGGGTCCGTGATCCGGGCTGAAACTGAGCCTGAAAGTTTTGCCCCTTTCGCAGAAACCAATGTCGCAGGATTTGAACTTGAGAAAGAATATTCTGACTACTACCAGACCGGGATCCGCATCAATCCTCTTTTCGTCAAAGAATCCATCGCCGAACTGGAAAAATATCACAAACAGGGAGTCACCTGGATCGGTGAACTTGTGCCTTATATGAGCGGTTACACTTCCGTTTCCACTCCCGAAGCTCTTGAAGTCCTCGCCGTTGCCCGTGATCTGGGCATGACGGTCAATATCCACTCCCCCAACACGGAAGATCTGGACAATTTGATGAAAAATCTCCCCGACCTCAAGGTGGTGGGGGCGCATCCCGGCGAAAGAAAACTTGTTCTTGAGCGGGTTGAACTGATGAAACGCTACAAAAATCTCCACTGGGATATTTCCGGGACCGGACTTTTCCGCTGGGGTATGCTCCGTTACATGGTGGAGCAGTGCGGTGCCGACAGATTTCTTTTCGGAACCGACTTCCCCATCTGCAATATCGCCATGCAAGTTTACGGCGTGCTGACCGAAAGGATCTCTGAAGAGGCTAAACTTGCCATCTTCTCAGGCAATTACGACCGTCTTTCAGGGCGCAGCTGACCATGCCCGAACTCCCCGAAGTCGAAAATATCGGCAGGGCTCTGAAAAAACTTCTCACCGGCAGAAAAATCTGCAAGGTGGAGCTTTTCACCCCTGCCATGAGAACGCCTCTGACGCCTCTCCTTGAAGCCGACCTTACGGGCGCACAGATCCTTGATGTGCGCCGCAGAGGGCGCTATCTTACAGCGGAACTCACAAAGTGCCGTGCCTTTCTCATGCACTTCGGCATGTCCGGCGTGGTGCGGGTGGAGGGTGCGGATGTTCCCAAACGGAAGCATGAACATATTTTCATCCACCTGGACGACGGCAACATTTTCCGCTTTGAGTGTACAAGGCGTTTCAGTATTTTTGAACTCCATGAACTTTCACCGGGGAAACTTTTCCCGGATGTTCTTGACAAACTGGGGGTGGAGCCTCTGGAAGATGACTTCACAGCCGCCTATCTCCACAGCAAAGCGGCAAAGGTCAGAGGGTGTGTCAAAAACTTTATCATGGACAACGCCGTCGTCGTGGGTATCGGCAACATCTATGCCACGGAAACACTCTTTCTCAGCGGCATAGATCCCCGCAGAAGTGCCTCGACCCTCACGCTCCCGGAGTGCCGGAAAATCGTCAAACACGCCCGCAAAACCCTTATTTGCGCCATTGAATCAGGGGGAACCACCATTTCGGATTTCCTCAACGTTGACGGCAGCGAGGGCGCCTTTGCCTCATCGCTCCAAGTTTACGGCAGGAGCGGGAAAGAGTGTTTCAAATGCGGAACTCTGATCGAAAGTGTCAAACTCGGCGGCCGGACCTCGGCATTCTGTCCCGGATGCCAGAAGTAAATCCCCCTTGCCCTCTCACCGGGGATAAAGGACAAAGGTCCGTCCCTGAGAAACCTTTTTGGCGATACGCAAAGGAACCCATGTCGGCTCGATTTCAGAAGCTCCCCAGGAGTTGGAAACGGCGATTTCTTCTGTTTCGGCGTTATAACCGATCACAAGGCACATGTGGGCTTCGCCCCTGCCGGGGACACGGAGCTGCCGCAATTCTTTGAGCCATGCCTTTTGGGAACGGACCTGTTTCCTTTTGGTGCGACTGGCATGTCTGATGGCTTCATATTCCCGGTTGACATACATGGACCAGAATACCGGCACCCCTTTGTCCACATACTTCTTTATCATGGAAATACGCACTTCGCCGGTGGAAACCACATCCAGATTCACCGCGCGTCCGATGGGGGCTAACGCCTGTGTCACATTTTTCATGGAGGTCCCGCCGCCCCGTCCGGTATTGGCTTTGTCGGCGATGAAGTGCATACTCAGCGAAGTGATCCCGTAATGCCTCAGCACCCTTTCAACGGTCGCAGGGACGCAATACCCTTTGCTCCCCTGATTGACCATGGGGATATCAGCAATATAGACATCGCCGAACTCATTTTTTTTCACCTGTTTGGAAACATCCCGTTTTTTGGCATTGACATTTTGCTCCCGGACCGCGGCAGACCCTTTCTGACCGCCGGTGTAGATATGGAGAACGACATACTCATTGCGGACATATTCAAGAATGATCTCCGAGTTCCCGGTTTTCCAGCTGATGCCCCGGTTGCTGATCCTTTTGAGTCCATACTTTTTCTTGACGGGTGCGCCGTAAAGAGCGGTCAAATTGGTCTGGAGCATCTTGCCGTTGCGGCTGATGGTCCGGTGCATGTTCCTGATTTCTGCGGAATCCCCCTTGTTGGCATACATGATGTCAATGGACTCAAGGCATTGCTCCTGATCAAAGTTGACCCGCATTTCCACCGCAGGAACTCCAAAGAATTTGCGGTTGTTCAAATAGGCACTGAGCAGACTCTTGCTGCCGCTGAAACGGATACCCTTTGAAGCCATGAAATTCACAAACTGCTCCTTTGACCAGGGTTTATCAGCTTTAAGAAAGGGAGGAGTTTCTGCCACGTCCTGTGAGGAAACTCCCGGCAACAGGGAGATCTGAAAAAAACAAAGTAAAATAAAAAGTATCCGTTTCATGTTTTATGCCGAATTATTTTTCCCGGAGTTGATCCAGTGCCGCCACAGCACGTTCAGCCTTTTTATGCATCTCGCAGAACTTCTGCTGAGACTCCCCTGCCTGAAACGCTCCTGCGGCGGGGGCTTTGCCCTTGAAATAGCCGGGGGCGAAGCCGGGGAAGGCTGCAAATTTCTTACCGTTGGCGGTAAAGGGTTTGGAAATATCTATGCCGCATCCGAGAGCCGGGGAGTCCTGACTCAAAGTCACATCAGGCAGACCGGGAAGGTCTTTTTTGTTCCAGATCCTGCCGGTTTCATCAAGACCGATCAGGTGATTGACCTGAGCCACACGAGGATCACGCGGTTGGGCATACCGGGCTTTCTGATTGAAAGTGTAGAGCAGATTGTTGTTGAAAAGCTCCTGAGTGAGACTTTCGTGGCGGGGAACACCTTTGATGATGTTGTTGACGAAAAAGAAGGGCATAACCATACGGAAACGGCGTGAAAGATGGCCGACGGAAAAGCCGCCTTCAAAATCTCCGCCGCCCCAAAAGGTGTTGTGGTAGATATAGATCTTACCTGCATCCACGGGGTTGGGGGGATTTTTCTTGTAGTTTTTCGTCCCTTTTTCAAAGTTGACCATGTCAGGTCCCCAGCGATAGGATTCGCAATGGACAAAGACCTGATTGCCTCCGTGCCGCGCCTGAATAAAAAGGTTGCGGAAATGATACTCTTCACGATGAGCGCGTTTGCCCCGCAGATCGTGGATGCGCAGGGGGATGCCGCAGTTCATCACCAGATTGCCGGTAAAAATCCCTGCCGTGGTGGGACCGGTACAGATGCCCACACTTGACATTTCACGGACCACATTGTCTTTGACTTCACATCCGGCACCGTAGGCGTCCATGCCGATCAGCCCCTGAATGATGATGTTGTTGAGAATACGGGTCTTGCTCCCTTTATCATTGATACCCACATCGTCAGAACTTGAAAATCCGATGATGTATTTGAAAATAAGGTAAAGCAATCCGCCCCGCATATCTTCTGCGCTGCGGAGCTTGAAAAGATCGTTGCGGATGAAGCCCGCAGTCAGAACAGACTCCCTGATCGTGGTATGAGAGACCTTTTCATCAATACGCACACGGGCGCCGCCGTGCATCAGCAGACAGTTGTCAATGGTGTTGTAAGAACTTTTCCCCATCAGACGGAACTGACAACGGCTGCCCCGCAGGTGCAGATCTTTGAAATTAAGGTGAGAAACATTTTTCAGAATGAACCCCTCCCCTTTTAAGGCGGTGAAAGTGTGCTTTCCGGGGGTGTCACCGTTGGCAAAGCGCAGATAAATAAATCCGTCATGCCAGCCTGACAGAACGTAATCGATAACGGGCCAGAACTTCTCTTTGCGGCCGCGGAAATACTGGTGTGTCACCTGAAAATCTTTGGGCATGTTCAAAAGATCGAATCCGGGGAGCCGTTTGCAGTCGGGTCCGAATTTGCTCCAGAACATATTCTCATTCATTTCAACAGGCAGTTTTTTCCACCGGGGCAGTGCCATGGTGAGACGGTTGATGCAGGCGATCATCTTGCCATCCATCATCACCAGGTCAGGACGGTTGGGAAGTTTGGCTTTCCACACCTCTTTGCCGATCTCAGGGGCGGGTTTCCAGTCGGTAATGACACGCCCCGGCGCCTCGATGATGGAAAGAAATTCGCCGTTTTTCCCTCTTGCCCCCTCAAAGGTGATGGGAGCGCCCTTTTTCCCTGACCGGGTGAAAGTGATCTGCTCACGGTAGACTCCGGGCATGATCTTCACACGATCCCCCGGCTTTGCCTTTGAAGCGGCAAAGGCGATAGTGCCAAAGGGTGAGTCGAAACTGCCCTGATTTTTGTTGTTCCCTGCGGGAGAAACGTAAATTTCAGCAGCAGAAAGAGCTGCCGCTGTCAACAAAGAAAAGACCACATGACACCCTGTCTTCATAAGAGAACTCCTTATTTATTTTGTTCTTTGCAGCATCTTCATCGCTTCATCAGCACGCTTGTACATCTTGAAGAATTTTTCCTGGGATTCACCCATCTGAAATGCTCCTGCGGCGGGGGCTTTGCCCTTGAAGTAGCCGGGAGCCAATCCCGGAAACGCCTTGAACTCCCTGCCGTTGGCAGCAAAGGGTTTGGAAAGATCAATACCGCACTCAAGAGCGGGAGAACCGGCTTTGAGGGTCATGTCGGGCAATCCGGCAACATTTCCGCTGTTCCAGAGATTTGCCGTCTCTTTGAGGTCGATAAGTCTGTTGCGCCGGGCGATCTCGGGATCACGCTGATCCATTTCACGCATTTTCTGATCAAAGGTGTAGAGCAGATTGCCGTTGAAAAGGTACTGACTCTTTGTTTCCATGCGGGGACTGCCTTTCATCACGTTGTTGGCGAAGAAAAAGGGCAGCGGCTCACGGAACCTGGTGCTGATGATACGGGCAGAAAACCCGCAGCTCAAATCGGAGCCGCCCCAGAAGGTGTTGTGATAAATATGGATCTTTCCCGGGTCAACAGGGGCGGGGGGATTTTTCTTGTAGTTTTTCGTCCCTTTTTCAAAGTTGACCATGTCAGGTCCCCAGCGATAGGATTCGCAATGGATGAAAACCTGACTGCCGCTGTGACGCCCCTGCACATAAAGGTTGCGGAAGTGATACTCTTCACGTTTGGCTCGTTTTCCCCGCAGATCGTGGATGCGCAGCGGGATACCGCAGTTCATAATAAGGTTTTCAGTAAATATGCCGGTTGCCGCAGCTCCGGTGGAAATACCCACGCTGGACATGCCCCGGATCAGGTTGCCTTTGACGACCATTCCGGAGGAATAGGCACGGATACCCAGCAGTCCGCACAGGAAAATATTGTCTGTAATGGTGACATTTTTCCCCTGATGGAGAATGCCCACATCGTCAGAATGGGAAACGCCGATCATGTATTTGAAGATCTCATAAAGAAGACCGCCCCGCATATCCTGGGGACTGCGGTGTCCGAAAAGGTCGCTCCTGATAAAGCCGGATGTGAGAATGGAGTTTTTGACCGTTGTGTTTTTCACCTCATCGCCGATATTCACCCGCACACCGCCGTGCATCATAAGACAGCTGTCAATGACATTGTCAGAACTGCGCCCTTTCAAGCTGAACTGGCACCGGCTGCCTCTGAGATGGAGGTCTTTGAAAACAAGGTAAGAGACATCTTTCAGGATGAAACCTTCACCGTAAGTTGCGGTGATTTTGTGTTTTTCCGGGGTGTCTCCATTGGCAAAACGCAGATAAAGCACGCCGTTGGTCCATCCGGAACCCACATTGCCCACGGTCTCCCAGAAAAGTTCCCGGCGATCCCCGAGATAACGGTGGTTCGCCTTGATATCCTTGGGGGTGCTCAGGATATCCAGCCCCGGCAGACGTTGGCAGTCGGGTCCGAATTTGCTCCAGAACATATTGGTCTGGATCTCATTGGGAAGTTTTTTCCACCGGGGCAGAGCCATGGTCTGCCGGTTGATAAAAAGGATCATCTTCCCATCCATCATCATAAGGTCAGGCCGTTTGCTCAAAGAAGTTTTCCAGATGTTCTCCCCGATCTCAGGGGCGGGTTTCCAATCGGTAATGACACGCCCCGGCGCCTCGATGATGGAAAGAAATTCGCCATTTTTTCCTCTTGAACCGACAAAGGTGATGGGGGCGTTCTTCTTCCCTGATTTGGTAAAGGAGATCTGTTCCCGGTAGAGTCCGGGACCGATTTTCACAGTGTCCCCGGGCTTGGCTTTTGAGGCGGCAAAAGCGATGGTGGCAAAGGGGGATTTTTGAGTACCCTCATTTTTGTCGCTTCCGGCAGGGGAAACATAGATTTCACGGGCATTTGCAGCCAGCAAAGCCAGAGAAACGACACTCAAAAACAGTTGTTTCATTTAAGGCTCCTGAGCATTTGTGCAGCTTCTTCAGCGCGCTTGTGCATCTTGAAGAACTTTTCCTGGGATTCGCCCATCTGGAACGCACCTGCGGCGGGGGCTTTGCCCTTGAAGTAGCCGGGCTTGAATCCGGGAAGGACGGGGAGTTTGCGTCCAGACTTGAAAACCATCTGCTTTGTGATATCCACGCCGCACTCAAGGGCGGGGGAATCGGGTGCCAATGTCACATCAGGAAGACCGGGAACACCCTTTGTATTCCAGATCTTTTCATGTTTCACGATACCGATGGAACGGTTGATCTTGTAAAGTCCGGGATCGCGGAGCTTTTTGTCGTTCATGGTCGAAGCCGCAAAGAGGTAGAAAAGATTGCCCTCCATGGCATCGAGGGTTTTGCTGTTGTGACGGGGACAGAACTTGACGATATTGTTGACAAAACAGAAGGGCATGATGGAACGGAAGAGTCTGGCAAATTGGTCGACCATAAGACCGTATCCGCCGTCCTGACCGCCCCAGAAGGTGTTGTGGTAGATATAGAATCTGCCGGGGTCAACAGGTTTCGGCGGATTCTTTTTATAGACCTTTTTGCCTTTTTTGTCCTTTTCAAAGTTGATGACATCGTCTCCGACGGTCATTGAGGAACAGTGGACAAAACACTGCTGTCCGCCGTGGGGAGCCTGAATAAAAAGGTTGCGGTAGTGGTATTCAGTACGCAGAGGATTTCTGTGCGCTTCACGGATGCGGTGCATACGCAGGGGAATGCCGCAATTCATAATCAGATTTTCATAGAATCTGCCGCCGCCGTAAGGTCCGGTACAGACTCCGACACTTGACATTTCGCGGACCACATTGCTGTGAAATTCGATATCGGGACCGAAAGCCTGAATACCGATGAGCCCCTTGAGGAAAATATTGCCGGTAACAAGGGTCTTACTGCCGTTGTTGCGAACACCGACATCGTCGGAAAGAGCGGTTCCGATGATGTATTTGAAGATCAGATAAAGCAGACCGCCCCGCATATCCGCGGAACTGCGCAGACCGAAAAGATCATCACGGATGAACCCTGCGGTCAGGATATTGTTTTTCACCACCGTCCCGGTCACCTTGGGATCAATGCGGACACGGGCGCCGCCGTGCATCAGCAGACAGTTTTCAATGGTGATGCTGGAACTTTTGCCCTTGATGAAAATCTGGTAACGGCTGCCCCGCATGTGAAGACCGGTGAATTTGAGATGAGAGACACCCTGCAGAGAGAAACCTTCGCCGAAAGCTGCGGTAAAGTTATGTTTTTCAGGTTTTTGACCGTTGGCAAAGCGCACATAAAGCCATCCCTCTTTCCAGCCGGAAAGCACATAGTTGAGGACAGGCCAGAACTCTTCCCGCCGTGTCCCGAAATAACGGTGTTTCACCTGAATATCTTTGGGGAGCGACAGAAGATCCAGCCCCGGCAGACGCTTGCACTTCGGACCGAATGAACTCCAGAAATCCTCTTCCTGAATAACAGGAGGAAGTGCGGCGCGCCGTTTGAGTTCCATGGTGCGGGAGTTGATAAGGGCGATCATCTTGCCGTCCATCATAACGATACCGGGCCGTTGGGCGACCTTCGTTTTCCAGACATCGGGAGCAACTTCAGGAGCAGGAACCCATTTGTCAAGGGTAACACCCACAGACTCGACGATGGTCAGGAACTCCCCGTTTTTCCCCCTTGTTCCGGCAAAGGTGATGGGGGCGTCCTTTTTTCCGGAACGGGTAAAGGTGATCTGTTCACGGTAGACACCGGGAGCGATTTTCACCGTGTCGCCCGCCTGAGCTTTTCCGGCGGCGAAAGCGATGGTTTTGTAGGGGGATTTTTCCGTCCCGGCACCTTTATCGCTGCCCGAAGCGGAAACGTAGATGTTTTTGGCATCGACGGTCAGAAAACAAAGGAGCGTTGCTGCTGCCGGAAGAATTTTTTTCAACATGTAAAAGTTCTCCTGATCAATTTATTTGAAGTTCATTTTCTTCATCATTTCAACAGCGCGGGTACCCCGGTCATAAAGTTTCCGGAAATGGTCATCCTGTGCGCCTTTCTGCAACGCTCCGGCATAGGGGGCTTTGCCTTTGAAGAAACCTGCCTTGAAGCCGGGGAGCGGTTCATACTTTTTGCCCTTGTAAGTGTAGGGCTTTGAGATATCAACGCCGCACTCAACCGCAGAGGAATCAGCGGAAAGCGCCATTTGGGGCATACCGGAAACCCTTCCGGCTTTCCAGATTCTGTTGCTTTCTTTCAGGGAAAGGGCGCGATTGTTTTTGATGACATCCTGATCAGACCGTTTTTCGGCAGAAGGAGCAACAGTTCTGTAAAGAAGATTTCCCGCCATGACCTCATGGGTTTTGCTGTCGTAACGGGGACAATCCTTGACCACATTGTTCAGGAAGTAAAAGGGCATCACACAGCGGAAGCGTTGTGAAAGATATTTCACGGTAAAGGAGGCGTGCCTGTTGCCGCCGCCCCAGAAAGTGTTGTGATAGATATAGATCTTGCCGGGATCAACAGGGTTGGGGGGATTCTTTTTGTAAACTTTGCCGTCAAAGTTCATGCCGTCCGCTTTGGTCTTGAAAGATTCGCTGTGAACATAGATGAAGCCGCCGCCGTTGGCGCCCTGAATGAACACATTGCGGTAATGGTACTCTTCACGTTTGGCGCGTGAATGGCGCAAGTCGTGGATACGCAAGGGGATGCCGCACTCCATGATCAAATTGTCGTAAAAGTGTCCGGTGGTATTGGAACCGGTGCAAAGTCCCACACTTGCCATGCCCCGGATCAGGTTGTTGCGGACCGTGATACGGGGAGCAAAGGCATCCACGCCGATAAGTCCCTGGAAAATGACATTGTTCTCGATCAGGGAGTCTGCCCCCTGACAGAAGACACCCACATCATCAGAACGGGAGTTGCCGATGAGATATTTGAAGATGGTGTAGATCAAACCACCCCGCTGGTCGCTGGAATCCCGGTGTTTGAAGTGATCGCCTTTGATGAATCCGCTGGTCATCAGGTTGTTTCTGACGGTGATGAATGAGGCTGTCGGCTCTATCCTGACACGGTATCCGCCGTGCATCATGAGGCAGTTTTCGATTTGGACATGAGAGGTCTTGCCGCTCAACTGGAACTGGGTACGGCTGCCCCGCAGAAAGAGGTCGCTGAAATTGATGTAAGAAACATTTTCCAGAGTAAATCCGTTGCCGTAGCTTGCGGTGAAGCGGTGGTTCTGAGGTGTGTCACCATTGACAAAGCGCAAATAGAGATATCCGTTTTTCCATCCGCACAGCACATAGGCGATAACGGGCCAGAAATCCTGTTTCACATTGCCGAAATAGATGTGCGAAACCGTGGCGTTTTTGGGGAGGACAAAGAAATCCATACCGGGCAGACGTTTGCAGCCATCCCCCCGGGAGAGTTTGCTCATGAAGTTGGTCTGGGTAAGGTGGGTCGGAACCTTACTCCACCGTTTGAGTCCCATGGAACCGTTGTTGATTTTGGTAATGGTTTTGCCGTCCATCATCACAAGAAGAGGATTCTTTGCCACTTTGACTTTCCACACATCGGGACCGATCTCTGAGGCACGCTCCCACTTATCAAGGGGCAGTCCGGGGGATTCGATGATGGAAAGGTATTTTCCGTCTTTGCTCCGGCTGCCGGTAAAGGTGATGGGCGCCCCCTTTTTCCCTGATTTTTTCAGGGTGATCTCTTCACGGTAGATACCGGGAGCGATCTTCACGGTGTCGCCGGGTTTCGCCTTGGAGGCGGCATAGGCGATGGTGGCGAAAGGAGCTTTGGCACTTCCTGAATTTTTATCGCTCCCTTTCGGGGACACGAAAATATCTCTGCCGCAGAGCAGAGAGAGGGGGAGCAATGCCCCCAGCATGAGGTAATTTGTTTTCATACTTTTTTTATTCCTTTTTTATGCCTTGATCGTTATCTGGCATTTTTTATAATTTGCGCCGCCTTTTCAGCTTTGCGGAACATATCAATAAAAAGCTCCATGGACTCGCCGGATTGAAACGCACCTGCATCAGGAGCTTTGCCCTTGAAATATCCGGGGGCGAAACCGGGCATGGCGGGGAATGTTTTCCCCTTGAAAGTAAAGGGCTTGGAAATATCCACACCGATCTCTGCTGCCGGAGAACCTTTGGCAAGGGTGAGATCATAAAGTCCTGCCGGGACTTTTTTGTTGTTCCAGATGGTCCCGTTGAGTTTTTCAGGGATCATGGTGTTATGCTTTTTCACCTCAGGATGACGCAAAGGCTCCTTATTGGTGACACCGGGATAACCGTAGAGCAGATTTCCGGCGAGGGCATCCTGAGAATGATCCTCCCAGCGGTGGCAGCCTTTGATCACGTTGTTGACAAAGACAAAGGGCATGACACTTCTGAAACGGTTGTAGTAATACCCCACATAGAAACCGGCTTCTTTTTCCTGACCGCCCCAGACGGTGTTGTGGTAGATGTAGAATTTGCCGGGGTCCACAGGGTTTGGGGGATTCTTTTTGTAAACGGGATATTTGTGTTTGGGTGAAGGGGGTTCAAAGTTGATTTTGTCAGCGGCACTCAGGTGTGAAGAACAGTGAACGAAAAACTGGCTTCCGTCACGGGGTGCCTGAATGATGACGTTTTTGTAATGATGCTCCACACGCTCCGCACGGGCTGAACGCAAATCGTGGATGCGGATGGGAATACCGTTGTTGATGAGGAGATTGTGATGAAACTTCCCGACAGTCCGGGGACCGGTATAGATACCCACACTCGACATCTGTTTGACGACATTGTTGTAAACTTCAGAACGGGGAGCGTCAGTATGAACGCCGATCAGTCCCTGAAGGATCACATTGCCGTAAACCTTTGTTCCGGCACCGAAAACCTGGATCCCCATATCATCTGAAAGAGATGTCCCGATGATGTACTTGAAAAATTCATAAAGCACCCCGCCCCGCATATCCTCACGGGAACGGAGCTGAAAAAGATCGCCCCGGATGAAACCCGCCGTCAGAATGGAGTTGCGGACAATGTTGTTTTCAGATTTTCTTTCAATGCGCACCCGGGCGCCGCCGTGCATCAGCAGACAGTTTTCGACAATGTTGTTGGTACTGTTCCACATGATGTGGATCTGATAACGGCTGCCCCGCATGTGGAGATTGGCAAATCTCAGCCATGAAGCCTTTTTCAGCGTGAAGCCTTTACCGTAAGAGGCGGTGAATCTGTGCTTCTGCGGGGTGCTGCCGTCGGTGAAACGGACATAAAGTTTTCCCTCATGCCACCCGGTCAGTACATTGCCGATGGTGGGCCAGAAAAGCTCTTTGCGGTTGCCGAAATAACGGTGCTTGATAAGGATATCCTTTTTCAGTGCCAGCAAATCAAGTCCGGGACACCGTTTGCAACCGGGACCGAATTTGTCCCAGATCCGGGGTTCGTCGATTTCGTCAGGGAGCGGTTTCACACGGGGGAGCGCCATGGTAAGACGGTTGATATAGCCGATCATCTTGCCGTCCATCATCATCAGATCAGGGCGTTTTGCAAGAACCGTTTTCCATACGTCAGGACCGATCTCAGGTGCAGGGAGCCAATTTTCAAGATTTGTTCCCACCCCCTCGACAATGGTGAGGAATTCGCCGTTTTTCCCTCTTGTCCCCTCAAATGTGATAGGGGCGTCCTTTTTTCCGGAACGGGTAAAGGTGATCTGTTCACGGTAAACACCGGGACCGATCTTCACCTTATCCCCCGGGTTGACCTTGCCTGCGGCGCACCCGATGGTGGCAAAAGGTCTGTCTGCGGTTCCGGGATTTCTGTCGTCCCCTGACGGTGAAACGAACCACTCTCTGCCGCAGAGAAGCGAAAGAGGCAGTGCAATGCTCAGTAAAAACAGACCTTTTTTCATCTTATGCTCTTTTCTCTGTTATCATTTGGCGTTTTTGATGATCTGCATGGCTTTTTCAGCCTGACGGTACATCCCCGCATAGAGTTCCATGGATTCCCCTTCCTGCAAGGCTCCCGCCGCCGGGGCTTTGCCCTTGAAATATCCGGGCTTGAAGCCGGGGAACGCCGGGAAGTTCTTCCCCTTGTAGGTAAAGGGTTTGGAAATATCGATACCGATTCCGATGGCAGGAGATTTCGCTGCAAGGGTCACATCATGAAGTCCGGGGATCTTTTTGTTGTTCCAGATGTTCCCGCTCTGAGCTTCTGCAAGAAGGAGATTATCCTTTTTCATGTCGGGATGACGCAGGGGCGTCTGGTTGACCTTATTGGGATATCCGTAAAGGAGATTGCCTGCCTGAAGTTCCTGAGCTGCGGGATTCCAGCGGTGGCATCCTTTGACAAGGTTGTTGACATAATAGAAAGGCATGACCGTGCGGAACCGTCTGGCAAGATAGCCCACATCAAATCCGGGAGTCCAGTCACTGCCGCCCCAGAAGGTGTTGTGGTAAATGAAGATTTTTCCGGGATCAACGGGGTCGGGGGGATTGGTTTTGTACTTGGCAGTTCCCTTTTCAAAGTTGACCATATCAGGTCCGTAAAGATGGGAGGAACAGTGGACAAAGACCTGAGAACCGTCATGGGGAGCCTGGATGTAAAGGTTTTTGAAGTGATACTCCTCACGCTTGCCACGCTCGTGACGGAGCGCATGGACACGCAGAGGAATGGCGGCGTTGATCACCAGATTGTGATAGAAGTTCCCCGAAGTACGGGGACCGGTGCAGATACCCACACTTGACATGCCCATGACCACATTGCCGGCAAATTCACATTTTTCTCCGTAGGCATCGCTGCCGATAAGTCCGTAAAGGATCATGTTGTTCAGGATCTTTGTTCCCGTTCCGTGGTCCCGGACACCCATATCATCGGAACTTGAGTGCCCGATGATGAACTTGAAAACCTGATACAGCACGCCGCCGCGCATATCATCTGCCGCACGGAGCTGCATGAGGTCGCCCCGGATGAAGCCGGAGGTCAGAATGGAGTTCTGAACAGTGGTGTTCAGCGCCCCCCTGTCGATCCTCACTCTGGCGCCGCCGTGCATCAGAAGACAGTTGTCGATCACGTTGTTGCTGCTGCGGGCGGTAACAAGGAACTGATAACGGCTGCCGCGCATGTGGAGATTTTTGAATTTGAGCCATGAGGCACGGTTCAAAGTGAATCCTTCACCGAAAGAGGCGGTGACGGTGTGTTTCTGCGGGGTGCTGCCGTCGGCAAAGCGGATATAGAGTTTTCCATTGCTCCACCCTGCCATCACATTGCCGATGGTGGGCCAGAGCAGTTCCTTGCGCTTGCCGAAATAGCGGTGACGGAAAAGGATGTCCTTTTTCAGAGAGAGCAGATCGAAACCGGGACAACGTTTGCAGTTGGGGCCGAATTTATCCCACATCAGCGTTTCATAAAGTTCATCGGGGAGCTGCTTCATGCGGGGCAGCGCCATGGTGGATTTATTGATATAGGTGATCATTTTACCATCCATCATCATCAGATCAGGACGGGTTTGCAAATCGGTTTTCCAGACATCAGGAGCGATCTCAGGCGCAGGGACCCAGCCGGTCAGATTGACACCCTTACCCTCAACGATGGTGAGAAATTCACCGTTTTTGCCCCGGACACCCTCAAAGGTTATGGGGGCGCCCTTTTTTCCGGAACGGGTAAAGACGATCTGTTCACGGTAAAGTCCGGGGGCGATCTTCACAACATCGCCGGGCCGGGCTTTGGCAGCGGCGTGGGCAATGGTGGCAAAAGGAGCCTGAGCAGTTCCCGCATTTTTATCGTTTCCCTTGTTGGAAACAAAAATATCTTTGGCAAAAACACCCGGCAGGACACTCAATGCAACAGCAGTCAAAAAGACATTTCTCAACATAAGCAAAACTCTCCTCTTATGAAAAAAATCCACATGGACGTGCTAATATAGCATACAAAAACATTTATTTCAACTGCCGGAAGCAAAAAAATTCCGCTTCCGGGGAGTTTTTCGCTAAAAAAAACAACTCTCCGCTTGACAAAAAAGTGTTCATGTGCTAATTTTACATCATGTAATTTTCACATTATATCAAATGAGGTAAATTCCCTATGAAAACCGCTATCGTCACAGGCGGCAGCCGCGGCATCGGCTACGGCATCGCCGAAGAACTGGCAGCAGCCAACTGGAACCTTGCAATCTGCGCCCGTCAGGAAACATCGGATGCCGCAGAAAACCTGATGAAAAAATATCCCGGCGTCACGGTCAGATATTACAAGTGCGACGTTTCCAGCGCCGCCGACCGTGAAAATCTTCTTGCTTCCGTCATCCGTGACTTCGGCTCCTTTGAAGCTCTGGTCAACAACGCAGGTGTCGCCCCCCTCGTCCGCGCGGACCTTCTGGAAATGACCGTAGAAAGTTTTGACCGGGTCATGAATATCAATCTGAAAGGACCTTTTTTCCTTTCCCAGAGTGCCGCTAAAATCTTTGCTGAACGCAAAGAGGGTGTCATCGTCAACATCGGCAGCTGCTCCGCCACCGTCGCCAGCATCAGCCGGGGCGAATACTGCATTTCCAAGGCGGGTATCGGCATGATGACCAAACTTTTCGCCGTCAAGATGGCGGAGTTCGGCGTCAATGTTTATGAGATCCGTCCCGGAGTCATTTCCAGCGACATGACCAGCACCGTCAAAGCCAAATACGACAAGCTCATCGCCGAAGGTCTCACGCTCCAGCCCCGCTGGGGAGAACCCTCCGACATCGGCAAGGCTGTCGCCATGCTGCTCCGGGGCGACCTTGCCTACTCCACCGGAACGGTCATTGATATCGGCGGCGGCATGGAGATCGCAAGACTGTGAAAAAGCGGCATGTCAACACTCTCGTCATCGGGTCCGGTGCCGCAGGATTGTGCGCGGCGCTGAGACTTTACCGTGAAGGTGTCAAGGATATCCTCGTCATCACCGAAGGGGTGAAAATGGGGACCTCCATCAACACCGGCAGCGATAAGCAGACCTATTACAAACTGGGCATGTACGGCACGGAGCCTGACTCCCCTGCCGACCTTGCCAAATCCTACATGGCAGGGGGAGCCGTCCACGGGGATATCGCCCTTGTGGAAGCCGCCCTTTCCGCCCGGGGATTCCTTCACCTCTGCGACCTGGGCGTGCCCTTCCCCCACGACGAACTGGGGCAGTACATCGGTTACAAAACCGACCACGACCCCCGTCGGCGCGCCACCAGCTGCGGACCTTACACCTCAAAAGAAATGTGTCTGGCTCTGCTCCGGGCGTTGAAAGAGACTCCTGTCGAAATCGCCGAAAAACGCATCGCCGCAGCTCTGCTCAAAGTGGATGGCCGTGCCGCAGGTGCTGTCATCTATAACGGCGAAACAGAGGAATTTGAAACCGTTACCGCAGAAAACACCGTTTTCGCCGTGGGCGGTCCCGGGGGACTTTATGCCAACAGTGTCTACCCCCCCTGCCACACAGGCGCCATCGGACTTGCCATGCGCATCGGAGCCAAGTGCCGCAATCTGCCTGAATCCCAGTTCGGACTTGCTTCGGTGAAGTTCCGCTGGAATGTTTCGGGAACCTATATGCAGGTGCTGCCCCGTTTTGTTTCCACAGCCCCCGACGGCAGCGATGAAAAAGAGTTTCTCCGTGAGAAATTCGACGATGCGGATTTGAATTCAAGGGTCTTCCTCAAAGGCTACCAGTGGCCCTTTGATGTGAAAAAGTTCCCCGACGGTTCCTCTGCGGTGGATGTGGCGGTCTTTGAAGAAACGGCAAAAGGCAGAAAGGTCTATCTGGACTTCAGAAGCAATCCCGCCAATCTCGACATGCAGGCGATTTCCGCCGAAGCAAGAGAGTACCTTGAACGCTCCGGCGCCTGTGACGGAACCCCCATCGAGCGTCTGCGCAAGATGAATCCCGGTGCCATCGCCCTCTACGCCGACCACGGTATCGACATCGAAAAGGAAATGCTTGAGATCGCCGTCTGCGCCCAGCACAACAACGGCGGACTTGCAGGCAACATCTGGTATGAATCCGAAAACATCCCCCACCTCTTCCCCGTGGGCGAAGTCAACGGTTCACACGGTGTCACCCGTCCCGGTGGCTCCGCACTGAATGCGGGTCAGGCGGGTGCTTTCAGGGCGGCAGGCTGCATTGCCAGAGTGTGTCAGGAAACAACTCTCGACCGTGCCGCTGCCGAAGCTCAGGCTGAAGCGGAACTCCCCCGGCTGCAACGGCTCATTTCAGGAAGCCGTGATGCCCGTGAGGATCTGAAAGATATCCAGCTCCGCATGTCAAGGTGTGCAGGATTCCAACGCCGTATCGCTGAAGTCGAAGAGGCTCTCAAAGAGGCGCAAGATCTTCTGGATGCCATTGAAAAAGAGGGTTTTCGCAACAGTTCCGGCGTACTGGCACTGACCACGGCGCAGCTGGCTTTGAGTTCAGTGGTCTATCTTTCCGCCATCCGTCACCACATCCTTTCAGGAGTGGGTTCCCGTGGATCGGCGGCGGTTTTCGGGCGCAGCGGCGAAACGCTCCCCGAAAATGAAGAGTTCCGCAGTAAGATCCTCGTCACCACCTTTGAAAATGGCAGAATCTCCAACGATTTTGAGTTCTGCCGTCCTCTGCCCACCCCTGACGGGTGGTTCGAGAATGTCTGGGCGGATTACCGTCAGGGAAAGATATTTACTGCAAAATGAGCAAATTTTTCTTTCTTTTTACGGCGGCGGTTGCCTTTCTGCTGCTGATAACAGGATGCACCACACAGCCCGGCGCGGATCTGCTTTTGAAAAAGTATTTCCCCGCCGCAACGGAGGAGCATTGCCTGTTGAAGTGGCACGGCAACACCTTCAAGCTCCACCCCAACAGGCAGTATGCGGTCTTCAACCGGATGCCGGTCCAGCTGCCTGTTGCCCCCTTGTACGGTGAGGACAAACTCTATAAAGTCACCCCCATGACTTTGCGGAACATCATCGACCCTCTGATGACGGGGCGCATCGCCCCCCGCAAAGTCCGGTCGGTGCTGGTCGATCCGGGACACGGAGGTCACGATGTGGGAGCTGTGGGCAAAATAAGCCGGGAAAAGGATTTGAATTTCCTCCTTGCCCTTGAAATCAGAAATGCTTTGCAGCGTGCCGGATTCAAAGTTTTCATGACCCGGACGAAAGATGTTTTCATTCCCCTGAAAGAACGGCCGGCAATGGTCAGTAAGTACAAGGCGGATCTTTTCATCTCGGTCCACCACAACGCTTCAAAAACCAATCCCAAGGCTGCCGGGGTGGAGTGTTTCGCCCCCCGTATGCCCCGTCCGGAAGACACGCTTCTTGCCGCATTGGTCCAGCAGCATCTGGCTCCGGCAACGGGCAGCGTGAACCGGGGTGTCAAGTTCGCCAACTTTGCAGTACTGCGGAACAATCCTGTTCCCGCCATACTCATTGAAGCGGGATTCATCACCAACGCCGCCGAAGAGCGTTCTCTGGCGGATCCCCATTGGCGGCGCCGTACCGCTCAAGCCGTCGCCGCCGCCGTGCGGGAATACGCAGACAGAGTTGCGCCCCGCTGAAAAACCGTAAGAACGCCTGAACGCTGAAAAAGCTGTTTCAGGCGTTTTTTTTGCGCCCGGCAAGGACCACAAAGATCAAGCCTCCGAAAACGAGGCACATGCCCAGAATGTTGAAAAAGGTGAGTTTTTCACCCAGAAGCAGAAACGAACCGATCATGGTGAAAACCGGCGTCAGGTTCTGGGTGAGAAGAAGTTTCCACATCTCGCACTGTTTCAGTGCCACGCCCCAGGCGATATAGGCAAGGGCGGAGGGAAAGACCGCCATGACACCGACGCCGATCCACGCTTCGGGGGTGACAGGCAAAATGAGCGCAGGAGCGGCAGGTATCATCACCAAGCCCGCCATAAGTCCGGAAATAAGTTCACACCAGCCGGTCATCACAAGGGAGTCTCCGCCGGATTCCATGAGCGCTTTGGTACAACGGGAACCGGTGATCCAGACGATAGCGGCGGCGATACAGAAAAGCTGTCCTGTGAGTCTGCCCCCGTCATAGATAAAACCTGCGGGAGTGAGGATATTGAGGACCATCAGGGCGCCGACGGCGGCAATGGAAATTGAAAAGAACTCCAATTTGGAGCTTTTGAGCATGAAAAGATTCCAGAACGCCACAAGGATAACGGGGCCTGAATCCACCAGAAGCGCCCCTGCCGTGGCGGTCACGCTCCGCTGCCCCGAAAAGGAAAGAAAACTTGTGAGCAGATAGAGCTGCAAAGCCGTTCCCAGCACCAGAAAAAACTGCCGTCTTGAGTTGAACCGCAAAGGCCGTTTTGTCAAAGCTCCCACAATAAGGATGATGCCGCCGCCGATAAAAAAACGCAAAGCGGTCAGAGTGAGAGGGTCGATCTTTTTCGCTCCGCCCCCCAGCAGAAATCCCGCTGTCACAAAGGCGGAACTCCACAACAAAGAGGAAGTACCGGCAAGGAGCATTCCCTTCAAATCTTTATTGAACATTTTCAAGAAAACTCCTGTGTATCTCTTTATCGCCGTAAATATCTTCTTTTGAAGCAAGTTCCGCAGGTGTGTACCCCGAGAAGATCCTGTGGACCGAAACCTGATCCCCCTCTCTGACAAAGGCGATCCGCCAGGTACGGTAGGCAAGGATCTGCTCCTGCCCCGGAACCCCTGTAATGCGCTGACGGCGGGGATTTTCGGATTGCAAAGTCAACTGGATCCTCGCCACATCGGCAAGGTCGGGACCTCCGAGATCAAGGAGTTTTTTCATACCTTCACAAGGTGCGGGAGCGATGACCAGTTCAGGGGGGGACGGGACCTGATCCCGCCAGCCCGCTTTGGAGTCGGGGAAGGAATCCGCCTCAGGGATATAGGGTTTGATATCCAGCACCGGAGTCCCGTCAAGCAGATCGAAGTTGCGGATATAAATTTTCAATCCCTCGATCTTCACAAGTTCAACTGCTGAAAGCCCGATGGGATTGGGACGGTAGGGGGAACGGCTGGCAAAAAGTCCCACTTTGCGGTCGATGCCGTAAGGGGGGAGGACACGGGGTTTCCAATTGCTGTTGCGGTCAAAGACGAAAAGCAGCCAGATGCGTTCAAATCCGTCAAGTTCCTCCAGAGCCTGTTCATAGTTGCAATGGGGAAAAAGTTCAATATACCCCTCGTTCCGGGCAAAAACGCCCTGTCGGGGCGCCTGCTGGGGAAACTCCCCGCCGCCCCGCACGATACCGATAGGTTTGAAGCTGTAAGTTGAATTGTCCATTATATAAAATAATACTTCTGCAGCTTAAATTCAAATAACATTTGCCGGATTTTTCCGGATTCTCACTTGACAAACACTCCAAAGAGGTGTATAGTTTCATTGCAAACATGATAAACAAAAATTCATCAATGATAAACAAGGAGTTTTTTTATGGCTATCATGACCCGTGATTTCAACAGTGTCGACCTGAGCGATCCCAAGGCCGCAGCTCTGGCAGTGAAACGCAAAGCCCTTGAACTGGGCGCCGACGCCGTTGGTATCGGCAATATCGACCGCTGGGCAAATTCCCCTCTCCAGATGGATCCCCGTCAGATCATGCCCGAGTGCAAAAGCATTATCGGTATGGTGTTCCGTGTGGAGCGCGGCAGTCTGCGCGGCGTTGAAGAAGGAACCTATTTCAGCAACTACTCCGCCATGGGTTACGGCGGCATCACCTATCTCTATATGCCCATGACCGTTATCAATCTGAGCAAATTCATCGAAGATCAGGGCTATGAAGCGATCCCCATGGGACACCAGAGCGACTGGCGCGCCATCAACAACGCCGGTAATCTCAAGAAAAACTTCAGCCGTCCCGTCCGTCCCGGACAGGCCCATCCTGACATCATGGTCCATCTGCGTATCGCCGCTTACCTGTGCGGTCTGGGCGAGATCGGATTCAGCAAGATGTTCCTGAGCCCCCAGTTCGGTCCCCGCTGCCGCGTGGGTATCATTCTGACCGATGTGGAGCTTGAACCCGATCCCATCTACGACGGACCCCAGCTCTGCAACCGCTGCATGGCTTGTGTCAAAGCCTGCCCCGGACAGTGTTTCGATTCTGAAAAGACCGTCAAGGTCGATCTGGCAGGTCATCAGGTGGAGTGGGCTGACATCGACATCGACAAATGCGGCATCGCTTTCACCGGAACCAAATACACCGGCGTCGTTCAGGACGACCCCTATCTGCAGGGCAACCCCAACGACACCGTCCCCGCCGAATGGTCCCCCTTCCGCCACAAGCCGGTTTCCCTCTACAAGACCGGACAGGCGGTCTGCGGTGCCAGAGGATGCACCCGCGCCTGCATGATCTCTCTGGAAAGCCGCGGCGTTCTGCAGAACAAATTCAAAGAAAAATTCCGCCGCCGCCCCGTCTGGAGCGTGGATTGGAGTACCCCCAATGAAGCCGTGACCGATATCAAGTTCGAAGAAGAAAAGAAAAACGAAGCGGACTGATATCCCATGCCCAATTCTGAACTTGTCCAATCCCTGCTGCGGGGATTGGACATTTTACAGCTTATCGCGCTGAAACCTGAGGGCGCAAGGCTCAACGAACTTGCGGAAGCGGCGCAGCTCAACAAATCAACGCTCCACAATCTGCTCAGGCCCCTTGCGGCAAGAGAGTTCGTTTTCAAGGACTCTCTCAACCGTTACCGTCTCGGCGATGCCGTGCTTCAGCTGGCTCAGAAAGCCGGAAAAACGGACATCGAAGAGTCTCTGCGTTCACAGCTCCTGCGCCTTTCACTTCTTTTCCCCGACCACGTTCTCACCGTTTCCACCATCAGAAACGGCAAGATCAAATGCCTCATGCGGGTTTCCCCTGACCAGGCGGGCGTTCTCCAGACCCCTGCTGAACAGTTTTTCATGCCCTACACATCGGTCACAGCCATTGCGCTGCAATCCGCCAACCCGGAACTTGAACCGGAACTTGAAAAGAATTTCCCTTTCGATGAGTTCGGCATAGGCAAATGGGGTTCTCTCAAAAAATTCGCCCAGCTGAAAAAGCAGGTCCTGCAAGACGGCTTCTGCTGCCAGATCACCCCCAACAGAAGTGCCGCCGCATTCATCATGCCGGAAAATCTCGTTCTGGGCTTCAGTGCCCCCCGGCAAATGACCAACATCCTCGAAAAATACAGCGCCGCAGCCGAAGAAGTGCGCCATGCCGTGTGGAACAAATGATCCCTCCCCTGCCGCAAAACCTTTGTTTTCAGAAGTATTTGCAAATTTTTTGCTGATTCGTCACAAAAAAATATTTTTTTCGCTTGACAAATCAACAGAACAGTGATAATTTTAATACGCATCCAATCTTTCCTTTATTTTTTGACGTTCCCTTAAAAAAATATAAGGTCAGATATTATTTTGTCAAACATCTGCCCCATCACAACATGTGGGACAGAAACAACTGAAAATAAGAAGGAGAGGAAAAATGGCTGTCTACAAAAACAAAATCGACAAACCATTGTATGTGGGTACAGATTCCCACTTTACTTCAAAAGCAAATGTTTCGCTGGTCAATGATGGAGACTATGCAATAGTCATGGCTGAAGATATCCTGATATTGGATAATAACATTTCCATCAAAAACACAAGAGACAATGACGAACATATGACCGTTGCCGTTTGGGCGGCTGCCGATACTGTAACTTCGCTCACTGCCAACAACTCTGCAAAAAAAATCAGTTCCGTTTTTACGGCAACCACAAGAAACACAATTTTTGCGTATGGTATTCTGGGAATGGCTGGCTTGAACATTACCGGAAAAAAATTTCTTTACACTATCAATGTTTCTGCCAATAACGTCGGCAATGCAGCAGCATACGGCATCAACTTCAATGGAATCAACTCTTCAGCCAATATCAGCAAGGCTGTCACCGTATCGGCAACTGCCACCGGTAATAATTCGAGTGCCATGGCTTTTGGTATTTCATCAGCACTCAGCGAAGAAGGCACACGGAATATGACTCTGCAAAATGGAGTATCCGGTGCAATATCAGTGACTGCGGTCTCCAAAACGGACACAGCTGTAAGCTGTGCATTTGACAGTATTAATTTAAGAATCCTCGGCAATGTTACCAGCAAAATCACCAGTTCTGCAACTGGAAAATCTCTTAATCAGCGGGTTACTGCTTATGGTTTTTACGCATACGCTATTACTATCGAAAATTTCAATGCGACCTTAACTGTTAAAGCAAAGAATACAAATACCAGTTATGCATCGGGAATAGAGGATATTGGCACTGGCACACAAATCTACGGAGGCAAAAACGGTAAAATAAATATTGCTGCCGAAAGTACCAATGGAGATGCAACAGCCTATGGTTTCGATGGTTCCGATATTCTTTTTGCAAACTTTGCCTGTACCCTACAGGTTTCTGCTACCAGCAAAAACAATGATGCATCTGCTTATGGAGTTAGCTCCAAGAAGGATATTGCTTACGTCTGCGATATTTCAAAAAACATTACCATCAATGCAAAAAACACTCGTGCCACAGTAGATCATTCAACCAATGCATGTGCTTTTCTGGCTAACGAAGACATTGCAGCATATAATATTTCGGCAACTATTTTAGTAAGCTCCAGCAATGAAGGCGATGCTATGGCAAGTGGCTTTGAGGCCGGAAAATCTTTGTCTTTTGCTGATATATCCGGTAACTTGAATATTAAAACCGTTAATAAAGAGCACTATGGCAAAGGTATATCACAAGCCATTATTGCAAGAAGCGAAGGAGGCTCTTTTACAGCAGGAATCATCAGCGGAAAACTTACAGCTGCAGCTACTGACGGTTCAGCTGTAGCCGTCGGAGTTTACAGTGGCACAAGTGTTGCCATCAAAGATATGGCAAAATCACAAGTCACAGTGACTGCGAGTTCAAAAAATGGCACAGCCTTTGCATGGGGAATCCGGGCGGGAGCTGGTAATATGATCGTTGACTACGATGGGCTGAATTTTGGAAACATTACGGTCTCAGCAACCAGCGGGGCATACTTCAATTCTGCTGCATATGGGATTTTCTTGAATGCGGGTTCTATCACTTCCCAGACAAATGTCGGGCAAAAACTCAGTGGTAAAATCACGGTAAAATCCAACGGAGACTCCATTGGTATATTCGCCAATTCAATAGAGGTAAGTTCTGCTGTAAATCTGACTGTCACAGGAAAAAACGCAGCCTATGCCTACCAATTGGGATACGCCGCTTCAAATTTGTGGATAAGCGAAGCAAAAGTAATAGCCAAAACTTCTGATAAAAGCGGCGTTGCGTATTCTGTATATGCATTTACAGGAACATACGCTCAGAATGTTTTCATTGCTGATAAATCAACTGTTATCGGTAATATAGATCTTGCAGGTGGAAACGATGCTGTGTATATTGAATCCGGTTCCAAGTTGAAAGGTGCGTTGAACAGCGTCGAAAATGTTATTTTGGATATTTCCGATAGAAGCAATTATTCCTTGTGGGATATTGTAAACAGCGCAGATGAGATGAGTAGAGCAAACTTGGAAATCGACTTTGACTACGGCATGACCGGAAATTTCCTTATCTGCACCAAAGAAAGTTCTCTCGACTGGAGCGATGCCATTCAGAACGGCATTGATTTATCCTTTGACGGAGGTGCAAAGCGTTTCACTGATTTGTTTCAGCTTGATAAACGCACCAATACTTACAGCGACTCGTTTTATTCTTTTGAATTAAAAACCAATGGTAACAAAATGATTCTGGCGGTAAGTGAAATCATCTAACCCGCAATAAATACTGTTACCGGAAACAACCTTCCGGTAACAGTATATTTTTGTTCCCCGAGCATCGCCGTACCAGAAACTCATACACAATCAAATTGGGAAAAATAAAATTATTTTACCGGTCAGCTCTTGCAAATTTTCCTCTTCTGCTATATTGTATGCACAGAACATATTACCGGAGGAATTTTATTATGGAAGATTTGCAGATAAAAGTCACTTGCACCCCCCTTTCACATCTCTGCCGTGTCAATGAACCGGTTACTTTTTTTATCACCGCCAACCGTTCAGAAGCTCTTGAAGCGGTCATTTCTCTCGACGGTGAGGCGGTCCTTGAAACTCATACGGTAACGCCTCCTGCACAGCTGACAGCTTCGCTCCCCTTCCCCGGATTCCTGCGCGGTACCGTCAAAAGCGGCGAAACCAAAGCCGAATGCGGCGTCGGCGTGGATCCCGACCAGATCGAACCCCTTATGAAAGAGCCGGAGGATTTCGATGCTTTCTGGGAGCAATCCTTCAAGGAACTTGAAGCCATCCCTGCCGATTTCCACATGACGCCTTGCGACGGTATCGAAAACTTCGACATTTTCAGACTTGACTGCGCCAATGTCAATGATTTGCGCTTTTACGCCTTTCTCGCCCTGCCCAAAGAAAGAGAGAAAAAAGTCCCCCTCATGGTCCTTTTCGGCGGCGGCGAAGCCTACATTTCTGAACAATCCTTCCGTACCACCCCTCCTGCGGTGGAAAATCAGATGGGTGTCCGCTGTGCTGTCCTCTTTTTCCAGCTGCCCCCCTACCCGCCTGTGGTCAACAGCGACGATTGCAAGCCCCGCCACGAGGAGTTCCTTAAAGAGATCGGTTTGCGCCGCTATGTCTATTTCGGAATGGACTCCCCGAAAACCTTTTACGCCTATCCCGCCATCCTCGGTTCCATCCGGCTGCTGAACATTGTGGCGGATATGCCTGAAATCAACAAAGAGGCGATCGTTTACTCCGGAGCCAGCCACGGAGGCGGTTTCGGACTTTACTACTGCTGCTTCTCAAAGCTCATCAAAGCCGCCTTTTGCGGTGTGCCCAACTTCGGAGATATCGGCGGATTTCTCACCGGCAGACACCCCACCGACTCCAACGCTCCGGAGTTCCACGGCCACTACGAAACAAGAAAATATTTTGACACCGCTTTCTGCGCCCGCCGCATCACCTGCCCGGTTTTCACCAGTGCCGGATTCATCGACAGTGCCTGCGCTCCGACAGCGGTCTATGCCATCTACAACAATCTGGCAGGTCCCAAGATGATCTACAACAAGATCAACTTCGGACACGGAGGCGCCACCGCAGATTACCGTCCCATGTATCAGCTCTGGCTTGCTGAAAGACTCCGGGAACTTCTTGCAGAACCTGAAATATAAGGCTCCATCCCTCTTTGGTCACTTGAAAAGCACTTCTTTTACAAGTATATTATAAAAGGAGTGTTTTTTTTTGCAAAAATTTCATGTGCAGGAGCTTTTTTATGCGGACTGAAATATTTCTGGCATTGCGCCATCTGCGCCCCCGGCGCAGCGCAGTGTCACTTATAACTTTGACAAGCCTGATCGGCGTGATTCTGGGTGTCACAGTGCTGATGGTGGTTCTGGCAGTCATGACCGGATTCACCGAAAGAATGAAGCAGAAACTTGTGGAAACTCAAGCCCATTTCCAGATCCACGACGGCAATTATGTGATCCGGGAACCGGAAAAAATCGTGGCAGCTGTCAAACAGCACGGCGGCAGAGCCTGTCCTGTCATGCAGGGCCCTGTCCTCGCCCAGTACCGGGGGAACCTTGATCCCGGGGTCATGATTTTCGGCGTGCAGATCGAAGATCTGAAAAAACAGTTCGACTGCAATGCCATGCTGAAAGAGGGAACGCTCGACTTCGACGGCAAAGGCATCGTCATCAGTACCGATATCGCCCGCAGGTGGCGTTTGGGCGTCGGGGACAAAGTTCTCATCCACTCCGCCAAGAAACTCACCTCCCTTGTCACCTTTGTCAAAGGGGGCGGTGTCAAGCTCAACGACAAGGCTTCCGCCTATCTGCCCGCTGAATTCACCATCAAAGGCATCTATGAGGTGGGAAAATATGATTTCGACCGGGTGGTGATGTTTTGCGACATCGACACGGCGGCGGAGCTTTTCGGCTTTGACTGGGGCTGTGCCAGTGCCGTTCTGGGCTGGAGCAAGGACCCCTTTGATCAGGAAAAACTCCTTTCAAAACTCAGGCAGGAGCTTTACGCCTATCAGGTGATTTCCTGGGAAGAAAAAAACGAACAGCTTCTGGGGGTCCTGGCGGTGGAAAAAAGAATGATGTTTTTCCTGCTTATTTTCATCGTTCTTGTGGCGGCATTCAGCATTGCCAACACCCTGATCACCTCCATTTACCAGAAGACCCGTGAGATCGGTATGCTCAAAGCTCTGGGCATGAGCGACCGGGGGGTGACGCTGGTCTTTGTGCTTCAAGGATTTTTCATCGGATTGATCGGCAGCGTGGGGGGTGTTATCGCAGGCTCTCTTGTCATTGCCTTCCGCAACGACATTTTGCAGATCGCCTCAAAGATCACCGGCTCTGAACTTTTCCCCAAACGCTTCTACTATTTCAGCGACCTCCCCGCCATGATCGTGCCTGAGGATGTCATTTTCATCGTGGTTTCAAGCGTTATCCTCTGTACACTGGGGGCGTTGCTCCCGGCACTCCGTGCCGCGCGGCTCGACCCGGCGGATGCACTGCGTTACTGATAATCAAGGAGTATTTCTCATTATGGCTGATAAAAATATCGTCACTCTGAAAAATGTCCATCACGGATACGCCATCGGCAGAAAAAAAGTTGAGGTGCTGCACGGTGTCGATTTTGAGTTCCCCAAAGACAAGTGGTGCTGTATCCTCGGAGCTTCGGGCAGCGGAAAAACCACTTTGCTCAATCTGATCGGTTCTCTGGAAAAATGCGACTCCGGAACCATTGAAGTCGATGGCAGGGACCTTTCAAAAATGAGCCGCAGCGAAGCGGCTTCATTCAGGGCGAAAAGTATCGGATTCATCTTTCAGTCCTACTGTCTGCTCCCTGAACTGAGCATCCGTGAAAATGTGATGATCGCAGGCAGACTCAACGGATTTTCCGCCTCAGAAGCAGCTTCAAGAGCCGATGCGCTCCTCGAAAAAGTGGGACTGAGTGCCCGCAAAGATCACCGTCCCGCAGAACTTTCAGGGGGTGAACAGCAGCGTGCCGCCGTGGCACGGGCACTCATCAACGATCCCCCTCTTCTGCTGGCGGATGAGCCCACCGGCAATCTGGACGAGGAAAACGGCAATACCATTATGGAGCTTTTCGCCTCTTTGAGAGCTGAGCGCAAAACGCCCCTCTCTGTCATTATGATCACCCATAACCGGGATCTGTGCCGCTACGCCGATTTGACGGTGGAGCTTTCAGGCGGCAAACTCCAGAGTAAAATATGATTTCAACCTACTGTTTCAAGGATAAAAAGATAAAATGAACGGAAAATATGTTTTCGGTCCGCTGAACTCCAGAAGACTCGGCAAGTCTCTCGGCGTTTCACTGATTCCCCCCAAAACCTGCCAGCTCGACTGCATTTACTGCGAGGCAAAGGCGACCACCGATCTGACCTGCTGCCGCAAAGAATACGTCCCGACTGCCGATGTCATCAGAGAACTTGACGAAGTCCTCAGCACCAAACCTGAACTGGATTACATCACCTTTTCAGGCGCAGGTGAACCCATGCTCCACGCCGGGATCACCCGGATCATCTGCCACATCAAGGAAAAATTCCCCCAGTACAAGCTCTGTCTCCTCACCAATGCCGTGGCTCTTGAAGATGAAACGCTCTGGCAGGATATCAACAAAGCCGATTTGATCGTCCCCTCTTTCGACGGCTCAAACGAAGAGGAGTTCCAGGCGATCAACCGCCCCGAAAAGAGTGTTGACTTCAAACGCTTTACTGAAAAATTCACAGCCTTCACCCGTCAGTGCGGCGCAACGGTCAAGCTGGAGCTTTTCATCGTCCCCGGCATCAACGACTCCGACGACTCCATCGCCCGCTTTGCGGAACTGCTCAAAGCCATGCGCCTTGACGCCATCGAACTCAACTCCCTTGACCGTCCCGGCACAGTTGACAACATCGCCATCCCCTCTGAGGAAACCTTTGACCGCTTTGTCAAAGCCCTCTCCCCCATCGCGCCCTGCACGGTCATCCGGCGTACCGTCGGTCGCAGCGCCAACGAACGCCGCTGGCCGCAGAAGTCCTATTTCAGACCTGAGATCGACGCCCTCGAAGGCTATGCCCCCGGGGAACAGCCCAAATTCACCAATCTGGTGAAACTCAACACCAATGAAAACCCCTGGGGTCCCTCCCCCGCCGTGGAAAAGGCGTGGAAAGAGTTCGACTGGAGCCGTCTCAACCGTTATCCCGATCCCTGTGCCGACAAACTCCGGGATCTCTTTGCCTCAGTCAACGGTGTCAAACGGGAAAATATCATCGTGGGCAACGGTTCAGACGATCTTCTGACCATGATCTTCCGTGCCTTCACCTCCCCTGAGCTGCCTGTGGCGATCCCTGAGCCGACCTATTCCCTTTATCCGGTCCTTGCCGCCATGCAGGGGGCGAAGGTCATCAAGATCGCCCTTGACGAAGAGAAAAATTTCGATTTGCCCGGGGATTTCCTCGCTCAGGCAGAGGGGGCGAATCTGCTGATTTTCCCCCGTCCCAACGCCCCTACCGGCAACGCCTTTGCCAAAGAGGATGTGAGAAAACTCTGCCGTGAATTCAACGGTATCGTGGTCATCGACGAAGCCTACGGCGACTTCAGTGCCGACAACTGCATGGAGTTTGCTTCACTTTTCCCCAATGTGCTGGTGATGCGTACCATGTCCAAGAGTTACGGACTTGCCGGTCTGCGCCTGGGCTACGCCGTGGGTTCAAAAGAACTCATCGACGGTCTGATGAAGCTCAAGGACTCCTACAATGTGGATATGATCAGTCAGGTGCTGGCAGAAGCGGCATTCTCTGACAGAGAGTACTTCAACGCCCGCTGCGAAGCTATCAAAGCCCAGAGAAGCTCTCTTGGTGCCGAACTTGCGGAACTGAACTTCAAGATCATTCCCTCCGAAGCCAACTTCCTCTTTGTCGCCCCCCCTGACGGCGACGGTGAACGCTGCTTCAAACTGCTGCGCGAAGCCGCCGTTGTGGTGCGCTATTTCCCCAAAGCCGCCGGCGGCAAATATGTGAGGATCACCATCGGCACCCCCGACGAGTGCGCAAGACTTATGGAAGTCCTCAGAAACGCTTACGCAAGACGATGAAAGGCAGAAAAAGCAAATGATCAAATTTTCCGTCAGCCGGGTGGAAAAAGAACCCGTTTTTCTCGAAGGCAGCGAACCGCCCGAGTTCTGGGAACTCCCCGAGGGGGATACCTATACTCCCTGTACCCCCGTGGAATATGAACTGCAGATCAAAGCCGTCGCCGGTGCCATTCTTGTCACCGGCCGTATCAAAGGCAATGTGACAGCTTCATGCGGCAGATGTCTTGAAGAGATCGAATATGAGATCGACAACGACACCATCGAACTCTATTATGCCAAAAATGAGATCACCGAAGAGGAACTGGATATCACCGCCGATCTCAGAGATGAACTGCTCATCGAACTGCCCATGAATCCTTTGTGCAGCGACGACTGTCTGGGACTTTGTCCTGAGTGCGGCATCAACAGAAATGAAAGTTCATGCAGCTGCACCGCACGGGGCAACCTTGCATGGAGTGCCCTTGACGATATCGTAACGGAGGAAAAATGAGATCCAAAGCCGAAAAACTTGCCATATTCCGCAGTGCTGACATCTACTGTGTCATCTCTTCCGAATTCTGTCTGGGGCGCGCCCCCGAAGATATCTTCGCCGCCGCCGCCGAAGGCGGAGCTAAGATCATCCAGATCAGAGAGAAGAATATGAGCGACAGAAATCTTTATGAACTCATCCGCAAATGCCGCCCCGTTGCCGACCGCTTCGGCGTGCTGCTCATGGTGGATGACCGTGTGGATCTTGCCCTTGCCGCCGGTGCCGACGGCGTGCATCTGGGGCAGGATGATATGCCTCTTCAGGCGGCACGGCAGATCGCGCCGGAACTTTTCATCGGCAACTCCACCCACAATGTGGAAGAAGCTCTCGCCGCATTCAAGGCGGGCGCCGACTGTATCAATGTGGGTCCCATCTACCCCACTCAGACCAAGCAGGTCAACTGCGGCGCCGTGGGATTGCAGATGATCGCCGATGTCACTTCAAAGGTGGATCTTCCTTTTTCGGTCATGGGCGGTATCAAGATGCACCGTTTCGGAGAACTGCTCAACGGAGGTGCGCAAGTCCTTGCCATGGTGACAGAGATCACCACCGCCCCCGATGTCTGTGCAAAAGTAAAGGAGCTCCGGGCGGAATATGCCCGCTGCCGTAACAATGGCTGAAATCATTCCAAACGAAAATAACTCCTTTTGGCTCAGGAACGTTATCCTGATAACCATTGCCCAGTTTTTCGCCCAGGTCGCATTCTGTGCGGCAATGACATTTATGCCCTTCTGGTTCAAGGATGTCGCCCTTATCACCGATCAGCGGGATCTTTCGATCTATGTCGCTCTTTACAATGTGGCGGGCAACTTGAGTTTCTGCGTATGCGCCCCCATCTGGGGTATTTTAGGGGACCGTTACGGCAGAAAGATGATGCTTCTGCGTGCCACATTCGGCGGAGCCATCCTGACGCCCCTTATGGCGCTGATTTCAAGTCCGGTCCTGATGGTATTCCACCGTCTGGCGCTGGGGGCTCTTGTGGGAACTGTTACGGCGGCGCAGACGCTGATCGTCACCACAACACCTCAGAAACACCTGACCATCTCACTGGGAGCTGTTTCAGCAGGTATGTTTGCGGGAATCATGGGCGGACAGTTTCTCGGCGGAGAAATGGTCCGCTGCTTCGGATTTGTCCAGACCTTTCTCTGGTGCGGCGTTCTGCTTGCCGTAAGTACGGTCCTCATTCTGCTGACCCGTGAAAATTTCCATCCCGTCGTCCGCAGCGGCAAAGTGAAACATCACCGCAAGCTCCAGATGCCCAAGTTCGGGCGGGCGGGGATATTGCTTATGCTTTTCATCCTTATGGGTTTTTCCCGTGATATCGACGGACCCTTTCTGCCCCAGCTGGTCATGGAGGTTTCCAAAAGCTCCGCCGAAGCACTCCGCTGGACCGGATGGGTCAACGGACTTTGCGCTCTCGGGGGGATGCTTTCAGGGCTGATCCTGGGATACGCCGCAAGCAGGATCTCGTTGTTGAAGGTCTTGACCTTTGTCATCGCCACAGCGGGGGTGATGCGTATTCTCCTTTCCTTTGCGCCCAACAACGAACTCATTCTCATTGAACGCTTTATACAGGTTCTTGCCGGAGGCGGCATGGAGCCTATGTTCCAGGCGTGGCTGGCAGGTATCTCCCGTCCCCGCAACCACAGTATGATGCTGGGATGGTCGGCGACGTTCCGCTCAACAGGCTGGATGGCAGGTTCCCTTGCCGGGGGCGGTCTTGCGGTCCTTTTCGGCGGAGTCCACGGGTTGTTTCTGGTTTCGGGGGTACTCTATTTCCTGATGATCCCCGCCATGAATTTCGTAGCCAAACGGGTCCCGCCCCCTGCCCTTGACGGCAGAAAAAAGGCGTGTTGACACTTTTCAGGGAGCAGCGATATGATGAATACAGCAAGATTCAGTGTGATCCTGATTTTATTTGCCGCTGCATTCATCTGTTGCGCCGTCAAAGGGTGCCGACTGGCGGGTCCCGACCGTGAAAAGATCCTCGCAAAAGGGGAAAAGATCGCCCGTATCTGGCGGCAGCTGCCCGCCAAAAGGGGAAGTATCCTCGACAGAAACGGCAAGGTGCTGGTCTGGAGCGAACTTTATTTCGATTTGCATTACAACAACTCCGGGGAGTACGAACTCAGTGAAGATGAACAGCACACGCTGATCCGGCTTTTCGGAAAACTGGATTTCAGTGTTCCCCCCTCCACTCCCCTGCGCCGTCATCTGCGCCCGGATGAACTCATCGCCCTTGAAAGTCTGCTTCAGAAAGGGGCGCCTTTGCGTATCGTCACGCGCCAGGAGCGGCTGGTCTGCAATTCAGAGGCGGTCCGTTTTCTGGCGGGGAAAGTGGAACTCCGTGACGGTGTGCAGTGCGGAATCAGCGGCTGGGAGCTGCAGAATGAACTTCTTCTGCGTGGCATTCCGGGGCGTTATTCTGTATTGCTGGACCGTTTCGGGAACTATATGCCTAAAAGTTTCAAATTGGGAGCGCCCCCTTCCGACGGCAGGGATCTTCACCTGACGGAAACCCTTGAAGAACTGGAACTTAAAATGAAACAGGAGCCGCAAATATGAAAATTTCGCTCAGAGGTCCCATCATCTTTGCCATGACTCTGCTCAGTTTCTTCGGACTCCTGACCATTCTGAGTTCCCAGAGTGAATCTGCCTCCCCCTATTATCTGGCGTTCCGGCAGCTCATCGCCTTTGCCATTGCCGCAGGACTGATGTTTTTATGCGGCGCATTGCCTTTCCGTTTTTTCAAAAAGAACGGTATGCTTTTTTCGGGGATCTCCTTTCTTGCAGTCCTCATACTTCCCTTTTTCGGGACCCGTATCAACGGCATGTGCGGCTGGTTCCGATACGGCAACTTCAGCTTGCAGCCGACGGAGATCGCCAAAGGCTTCTTTCTGCTGGGACTGTGTGTCATATTGAAACATTTCCCCAAAGAGGGCGCCCGGGTGGGTGCAGGACTGCTTTACACGCTGGTCTGGATCGGTGCTATCGTCATCCAGCCCGATTTCGGAACATCTTTCATCTACTTTGCCACCTTCATTGCGCTGCTTTTTGTCACCAACATACGCTGGCGGTGGATCTTCGGCTGCGGGGTCCCCGCATTGTGCGGTGCGGCACTCTTTGTTTACACCCACCCCTACGCCTGGAAACGGCTTCTCGCCTTTGTAAATCCCTCAAGTTCGTGGCACTTGCGCCACCTTGAACTGGCAAGTGCCCGGGGAGGCTGGTTCGGCTCAAAAATGGGACAGGCTCTCTGGAGCAACGCCTATGTGCCTTTGCCCTACAACGACTCCGCCTTTGCCACTCTCACAGAGACCATCGGCTTTGCCGGAGCGTTGCTTGTGCTGCTGCTTTTCCTCCTGCTTCTTGCTTCACTGAGTGCCCTTGCCCTGCGGCGTGAACTCAGCGGAGAAGCCCGGATCTTTGCGGCAGGCTGTACCATTATCATCGGTGTTCAGACACTTCTCCATATAGGGGTCAATCTGAGTCTGCTGCCTCCGACGGGGTTGACTCTGCCGCTGATCAGCTACGGCGGCAGTTCACTGACGGGATGCGGCATACTTCTGGGGATGGCTCTGAGTGCCGCAAAAGATAAAGGAATTTCCGGCGATGAGGCGTAAAAAATGAAAATAGATTTCAAATGTTATGATTGCATTTTCAAGATGATCCTTGAACTTGCGGAAAAACCCGGTTCTGATAAAGAAAAGCAGAAAGCTCTCGCCAATGAGATGCTGGGACACTTTCTGCGTGTTTCAGCTTCCGGCGGCACGCCTCCTGAAGTTCTCGCCCATATCTGGACCGAAGTCCATGTGCGGGAATCCGGTCTTGAGGACCCCATGGCGGAAATCAAACACAACTCCACCCGACTGGGGCTGCAGCTGCTCCCCAAACTGCGGCAGATCGCAGCGGAGTCCCCTGCCCCCTTTGACACGGCACTCCGCCTTGCCGCCGCCGGAAACATCATCGACTACGGCATCAACCGTGATCTTGATCTGTCAAAAGTGGAGCAGAGTATCCTTTCGGTACTCAGTCAGCCCTATGACAAAGAAGCGGCGCAGGAGCTGAAAAAAAGGATGGATGAAGCCCGTTCCATTCTTTACATCCTGGACAACTGCGGCGAAGCGGTCATCGACCGCCTTGTCATGGAGCCTTACAAAGAGAAACTCACCGTGGGTGTCAGGGGCAAACCGGTCCTCAACGATGTGACACCTGCTGATGCGGTGGAATCCGGCATAGATTTTGCGCCTGTCATCGACACGGGGGACTCCACGGCGGGGGTCTCTTTCAGCCGTTCAAGCAAAGCATTTCTTGAAAAACTGCACAATGTTGATCTTGTCATTGCCAAAGGTCAGGGCAATTTTGAATCCATGGAACATATTTTCAAAAGACCTGTATTTTATCTTTTCCGTGCCAAATGTGAAGTTATCACCTCACTTATCGGCTGTCCTTTCAACTCTATCCAAATCATCCCGAGAAATTTGACGTAAATGAAAGTTTATATCCAAACTGATATCGAAGGCGTTGCCGGATTCTGTTTTCAGGAAAACCGTGCCAATCCCGGCATTGAATCGGTTCAGCACCGCTACCGTATGTACAAACTCCTGACCGATGAAGTCAACGCCGCCGTCAAAGCCGCCTTTGACGAAGGTGCCGACGAAGTCTATGTCAACGACAACCACGGCAGAGGATACAATATCCTCTTTGAAGATCTGGATGAACGTTGCCAGATCATCCACGGCAGAAACGGCTCAGGCGAGCAGTGGATGGCGTTCCTTGACGAAACCGTCGACTGTATGCTCCAGATCGGGATGCACGCCATGGGCGCCACGCCCTGCTCCATCATCCCCCACTCCCGGTGGGAGGTCAACGACGGGGAGTTCTATCTGAGCGAAGGCACCATGGCTGCCGCCGTGGCAGGGGATCTGGGTGTCCCCTCGGTGATGATGTCCGGCGACGACAAGATCTGTGCCGAATTCCGGGAAAAGATCCCCGATATCGAACAGGTCCGGACAAAAATCGCCCTTTCCTGCTATCAGGCGTGTTCCCTCATCCCCGCCCGGGCGTGCAAGCTCATCTATGAAGCCGCCCGCCGTGGCATCGCCCGCCGCCACGAGATCAAACCCTTTGTGGTCAAAGGTCCCGTCCGTCTGCGGCTGTGGGACAACGCCACCCATGTTCCCCCTCTTTCCCCGCTGGGTGAAACCATTGAACGCCCCACCATCACCCAGGCGGAAAAGGATTATTACCCCGCCAACAAAAAATCGCTCCCCTGGTACAACGGTCCCAGTACCAATTTGGATGGCTTCATGTTTCCGTAATACGATTCAAAGATAAATAAAGGGAAAAACACTATGAAAAAACAACTTCTGCTGGCTGCTGCGGCACTGAGTGCGGCGGCATTCGCAGGCACACCTCTGGATAAGGGGGGTGTCACCTTTGATCTGGCAAAGAGTTCCGCCGACCTTTTCAAAGCGGTCAAAGAGATCCCTCAGGCGGAAAATCTGATCACCAACGCCGATCACGCCTTTACGGAATCCCCCAAGGATCCTCTGCGCTGGATGGGGAACTACTGTTTCCTGCACACCAAAGAGATCGCCGACAAGGATCCCCGCCGTGCCCAGGTGCGACAGATGGTCAAATGGCAGGTCAAAGACGGTGTTTTCACGGTGATCAAACCCGCTGAACTCAACAAGATCCTGCCCCCAAAAGTGGTCAGCAGCACCTCCGGAGGATGGCGCAAAACCGTCAATCTGCCCAATGATAAAGGGGGACTTTACAACTTTTCATTCCAGTACCGGGGCAAACTCGAAGGTCCCGGCGGAGCCTGTCTCATCGTTCAGGCATTTTCCGAACCCGGCGGCAGGCACTGGAAAGCCAAAAATCTCTTTTTCAATGTTTACAAGATCAATCTTTCCAATGAATTCCAGAACTATTACAAGCCTATTCTGCTCCCCAAAGGGACAAAGTCTGTTCTGGTGGTGTACAGAATCGACGGCGTGGGCAAACTGGATATCCGCAAACCTGCCATCACTCCTGCCGTTCCCGCAACTGACAGCAAAAAGCTCACCTTGCAGCTTTCGCCCATGGGCAGACTGGACCACACCTTTGCCCTCGCGCAGGATCTGCCCGGCACCATCGCCTTTATCTGGAAACGCAACGGAACTCCCGCCGAAGCCCGCCTCAACCGTCCCCAGCTGGTGCTGACCATGCCCCGTGAAATCAAATTCCACGAAGCTGCCGGACTCAAATTTCTGGGCAAACGGGAAGGCGAAAAAGAAACGGAATACCGCATCGATCTCTCCGGCAGACGCAACCGTCCCGCCGCCATGGCTGACTTTGACAACTATCTGCGCCACTCGGCACTGATTTCCACCGGTGCCGCCCCGGGAAGCAAACTTCTCCCCGGCAAAGCCTGGGTGGAAGACAACGGCGCAAGAGTTTCCAACATCGTGACTGTGAAATTCACGGTCATTCCCAAATTCAAAGCCGCCAAGCCCAACTACTACATGCCCGGATTTTACACCGGCGGCGTTTACATGGAATACAAAGGACCCGAAAACCTCGAACTCTGCGCCCGTATGTTCGATGCCGCAGGTGTCCGCTGGATCGTGGGCAGCCAAAAATCCGCCTATAACGTGTGGCGCAAAGCGGGGGTCCGCTACATCACCCCCGAACTCTTTTACGTCGCCAACGGATTCCGTGTCGGCAAGCCTGAGGGCCGTCCCGAAGCCGACAAGTACCGTGCCATCGGCACCCACAATCTGAATGAGATGAAACGTGCCACCTGCCCTGCGGCGGTCTATGAGAAACGCCCCTTCTATGTCAAAAATACCATTCCTTATATCCAGGAAAGCCTTAAGGGCGCCGACGGTCTCTGGGCGAACTGGGAGCCTTACGGCTACGCCGGAAGAGGTTGTTTCTGCGACACCTGCCTCAAAAACTTTGCAAAATTTGTCAATGTTCCTCTCGAACAGATGAAAAAAGAGTGGCCCCAGGAACTTGCCATGGGCCGCAAATATCACAAACAGGCGGTCAGATTCCGCAGTCTTGAACACGCCAAACTCATGCACACCGTCAACGAAGCTGTCACCGCTGCCACCGGCGGCAAAGGCAAATCCCTGGGCTTCATCCCCGGAGTACAGGTGGACAACATGAGTTCCACATGGCGCAAGAACGGTTTCGACAAAGAGACCCACCCCATCGACTACGCCGGGAAATTCGACTGGATCGATCCCTGGGGCCCCTACGCCTTCTGGAACGCTCATGCGCCTTTCGTTTACAACAAGAGTTTCAACTTGCGCACGTTCCTCAAAGCCAAAGATGTCCGTGCCGCAGTCAACAAAGATTACTACCCCAAGCACATCAAACTTCTGGCGTTCCCCCACGGTATGCAGCTGCAGGATTGGGTGACTCAGCCTGAATCCATTGCCATTGAACTGCTTTCATTCATGTTCAACGGCTGGGAAGCCTCAACGGTCTACGCCTTCCCCAAGGGTTACGATGCCCGTTACTGGAAAGCCTTTGCCGATGCTTCTGACATCGCCGCACGCTACGACAAATATGTGTTCAAAGGCAAACGCTGTGATGAGAAAGTCACCCTGACAGCTCAGGCACCCTATGCCGCCGATACCGCAGTCATCGAAAGACTGCTGGGGACCCACAGCTATTTCAGTATGCTCCAACACACCGCTTACGAACTTGACGGCACCCTCGCCGTTGCAGCTTTCAACTTCTGGCGTGACGGCGAAGTCTTTTTCACCCTCAAGGTCAAAGGACTTGTTCCCGGCAAACGCTACACGGTCCGCAGTGCAAAATCCCGCTTCACAGCAAAGGACGGAAGATCCTTTACCGGCAAAGAACTGGCTCAGGGTGTGACGCTCCACGCCGGAGCCGTCCGCTGCGCCGTCTATGAGATCGCTCCCGAAAAAGCCGCCGACAAAAAGATCCCGGCGTTCACCGCCGCCCAGATGGCAAAAGCTCAGGCTGAAGCCCGTCCCGCTCTGCTCAAAGCCAAAGAAGCCGATGAGAAATACGAAAAGATCTACGGCATCAAAGAGTCCAAAATCGAAGATATCTCCAACGCCGGTATCAACTGCAAAGCCGACAAAAAGAGCAACACCCTCTATTTCACAAGCGGTAAGAACAAACTTGAACTTTATCTGCCGACTTTCTGCGCCAATGTCTGGTCCGTTGAGGGGAAAAACATTATTTTCGGCAATAAGATGAGCGGATTTGGCTGTGTTGCTTTCTGGGCGCCCTCCACCCAGCTCAGAGATGGCTTCACCGTCACGGAACAGAAGAAGATCAAAGGCGGCCTTGAAGTCACCGCCGAAAAACTGATCCTCGACCGTGACCGCAGCGAACTTGCAGGTCTCCTGATCCGCCAGACCCTGAAAATGACCGACGGACTCCGCAAAGCCGAAGTCATCACCCATCTCATCAACAGCTCCGACCGCAGTATCAGTTTCGGAGTCCGCTACAACCTGATTCCCGCCCTCCCCGGCATGGATGGCGGCTGCACCGTGATTTCCGCCAAAGGCAAAGAGGTGATTTTCAAACGTGATTTTGCAAGAAGCCTTTTCACCACGGGGATCGACAAACACTTTGAAACGGCTGTCCGCAACCTTTTCACAGTCAAATCCCCCAACCGGATGATCGATGCCCGACCTGTTGTTTTCAAGGGGCAGGGTCTTAAAGCTGTCATGACTCTCGCTCCCGCAGCTTCTCTGGCAGGGGCCGCCGTATGGGATTCCGGCAGACAGGCCGCCGCCACCTTTGAACCCTGTTTCAAGTTCATGACTCTGGAGCCGGGCGGAAAGAGTTTCACTGTCAATTCCACGATCACTGTTGAAAAATAATATCTTTGCAGGAGTAACATGAAAGTTTATATCCAGACCGATATCGAAGGCATCGCAGGATTCTGTTTCAGAGAAAACCGTGCCAATACCGGTGTTGAAGGGGTTCAGCACCGTTACCGGATGTACAAACTTCTGACCGCCGAGGTCAACGCCGCCGTCAAAGCCGCCTTTGATGAGGGCGCCGACGAAGTCTATGTCAACGACAATCACGGAACCGGATACAATATCCTCTTTGAAGAGCTTGACGACAGGTGTCAGATCATCCACGGCAGAAACGGCTCCTCCGGGATCTGGCTCCCCATTCTTGACAGCAGTTTCGACTGCATGGTGCAGATCGGTATGCACGCCATGGGGGCGACCCCCTGCTCCATCATTCCCCACTCCCGGTGGGAGGTCAACGACGGGGCGTTCTATCTGAGCGAAGGGACCATGGCTGCCGCCATCGCCGGAGATTTCGGCGTGCCTTCAGTGATGATGGCGGGCGACGACAAGATCTGCGCCGAGTTCCGGGAAAAGATCGCCGGCATCGAACAGGTCCAGACCAAGAAAGCCCTTTCCTGCTATCAGGCGTGTTCCCTCATCCCCTCCCGGTCGTGCAAGCTCATTTACGAAGCCGCCCGGCGCGGCATCGCCCGCCGCAAGGAGATCAAGCCCTATGTGATCCCCGGTCCTGTCCGTCTGCGGCTGTGGGACAACGACACCCATGTCCCCCCTCTCTCCCCTCTGGGAGAAACCATTGAACGCCCCACCATTTCGCAGGCGATGCACGATTACTACCCTGCCAACAAGGCCTCTCTCCCCTGGTACCAGGGGCCCATTATGGATATGGACGGATTCATGTTCCCCTGATATT
>JAZONY010000006.1:0-14884 GCA_045654705.1 Victivallaceae bacterium | reverse complement strand
GTCAAGGGTATGGGGGAATGCGGGGTGACACTTCAAAGTTTCCAGTTCGCTTGCAAAGCAGAGCTGTCTGCCCCGGGAAAAGTAGTAAAGGGGCTTTTTCCCCATGATATCCCTCCCCAGAAGCACCTTTTTCCGGGGGATGTCACAGAGGGCAAAGGCGAACATACCCTCCAACAAATGGAGAAATCCGTTCCCGTACTCCTGATAAAGGTGGAGTATCACTTCGGAGTCGGAAGAGGTGGCAAAAACATGTCCTTTCCCCTCAAGCTCCCGTCTCAGTTCCCGGTAATTGTAGATCTCGCCGTTGACCGCCAGAACCAGATCCTTTTCCTCGGAGTAAAGGGGCTGGGCGCCTGTTTCAAGGTCGATGACCGCCAGACGGCGGTGTCCCAGAAAGAATCCCGGCGCGCAATATTTCCCGTAACCGTCAGGACCTCTGTGGCGCAGAGTGCCGCACATGCTGTTGAGGATCTCTTCACCGTGGAAAAGATTTTCTTCATTGATGATGCCTGCGATACCGCACATGGTGTTTACTCCCTCACTTTCCCTGTTTCCCGTGCAGGAACAGCTTCAGACCAGCACTTTTTCAGAAGTTTGGAAAAGTTCGCATTTCTCAGGTGGCGCAAGGCGTAAAGGGCTTCGCCCCGGATTTCACGGTGAACACTGTTGTAGCGCAGCTGATTGTAAAGTTCGGCGGGGGAAATGCGGTAGAGACCGTGTCCGATATAGAGCTTTGTCCGGGGGCAGCTGCGGGCGCAGAAGACCCACCAGTCGGTGAGGGCGGCGTAGGCGGCCTTGGGGTGGTCGAAGCTCCAGTAGAGCTGGGGGATGATGTAGTCCAGATACCCTTTCTGCATCCAGAAAAGGGAGTCCGCATAGATGGCGGAACGGGATTGTGTCCCCCCCGTGAGGGAGCCGCCTTTGATATCTTTGGCGTTCCCCCAGATGCCGAAAGGACTGATGCCGAAAGCCACTTTGTGTTTGCGGCAGAGTCCGGAAATCTGCTGAATGAGAAAATTCACATTGTTTCTGCGCCAGTCAGGTTGTGAAAGTTTCCCCGGGTTGAACCTTGCAAAAGTGGCGGCGTCAGCTTCAAAAGGCAGATGATTGTAGGGGTAGAAGTAGTCGTCAAAGTGGATGGCATCCACGGGGGCTTTGAGGAGTATTTCCTGAACCGTGTGGGCAAGGTGGTTGACGACTTCAACCCTGCCGGGGTCGAATTGCAGCGCCCGAGTCCCGTCAGGGTTCCGGTGGGCGATGACCAGATCGGGACGGAGCCGGGCGATGTGCCGGGGGGGGAGCGTTGCCAGATATTTGGCTTTGCTCAAAGGCGTGGAGCCGGTGATCCGGTAGGGATTGAGCCAGGCGTGGAACTCGATGCCGTTGCGATGACACACTTTCACCATCCACGGCAGGGGGTCGAAATTGCCCAGCGTCACTCCTTCTTTGCCGCTGATCCATGCGCTGAAGGGGTTGTACTTTGAAAGATAGACCGCATCCGCATTGGCACGCACCTGAAATATCAGAACATTGCAGTTGTGTTTTTTGAGCAGTCCGATGACCGCAAGAAAATGTTTTTTGAACTCTGCGGCGTTGGCACAGCGGGGGAAGTCCAGATTCTGGACCGTGGCGCACCACACCCCCCGGAACTGGGGCGATCTGCGGCGCAGTACATCCGGCAGTTTCACCGTGCCTTTGGCGTAATCCCCGCCGTAACGGACAAAGTTCCCCCGGGCATCCTTGAGGATCTCACCCCTGAGGGGCAGCAAAGATGCCGCAAGAAAACAAAGCAGAGTCAAAGAAAATATTTTCAATTATCACTTACTCCATGATCTTTTCCAGTTTATCGGCGTACTGTTCAACTTTGGCACGGAGCTGGTCAAGCTCTTCCTCGGAGGGGTCGTAATTTTCGGTATTCAGCTGCCGGAGTATGATATCAAGGGCGTTGAAGATCTTTTCCACATCGTGACAGTGGCAATGGCAGTGATCGTGTTCCTCTTTCTCTGCGGCAAAGTGTTCGATCTTCTCTTCCACAAGTTCCATGATGGTGCTGCGCAAGGGTGCCTTGCTCTCATCCATAAGGCGGTTGTAGTTCTCTGAAAGCTCCTCGAAACGCTCCTCAAGGAAGTTGAGGAAGATCGCTTCCTGCGCCTCATCGGCATATTCCAGCTCCCCGCTGGGGAAGGCACGGTTGAAAAAGCGGTCAAAACTCATATCCCGGGCGGCGCAGTTGTCAAGGATGAATCCGTCGATCTCCTCAGGCGTGAGGGCGGAACCCACCTGTTTGAGCATGACACTGAAATCCTGCGTTTCGCCGGAAGAGATGGCGAATCCTTCGGGGAGAACTTCCTCTTTTTCCGTTTCGGTGTATTCCTCCCGTTCTCCGGCTCTGGCGAGGACGCTGTGGTCGCCGTCGGTACGCATTTCGATCTCGTCGCACTCACGCAGGAATTCTTCGACAGAAGCCCCGGCACCGGCAAGTTCTTCGCCGCCGTAGTAAAACGCCCAGCCGATCTGGTGAGGCACTTCAAGGTAGTCCCGGAACTGCTCCACCACTTTGAGCATGGCTTTTTCGTAGTCGCCGATCCACTTTTCTCTTGCGCTTTCAGTACGCTCTTCACGGGACCGGTAAGAGATTTCAAACTCGCCGCAGTCGGGATCGGTGAGCTGCAATATGAGGGAATCCCCCTCTTTGAAGTTGAGTTCACGGTAAAGCTCCCGGCAGTCAAAGACGGTCATGGTGACAAGGGTGGTGGGGGCGAGGTGTGAACGCAAGTTCCCATTGGCATCGGAGTCAGCTTCAAGATAGTCCAATATCTGTTCGTGTCCGATGAGCATACTGTAATGGAGTGCTTCGCTGAAAGGCAGCGTGATCTCACGCTTGGGCAGGGGTTCATCATCGTAGAGAAGTTCCGCATCCGAGGGGAACACATCTTCGGTGAGGAAAGGGGTCAGACGGGAAGCGGGGAAAAGGACCCCCTGGGCGATCTCCCATTTTTCCGGGGTGACGGCAAAGGGGATGCGGCAGAAGTAGTGCATTTTAAGCTCACACTCCCAGTCGTCAGTGTGGAAATAGTTGGCATCGCCGTCGATGAGCTGCTCCAGACGCTTCATAAGTTCGTCGTCACCGGAAGCGTTGAGTTTTGCGGCGATATCTTTCAAATTGAAAATACCGGGGGCATTTTCAAGTTCATGGTCAATTTCACGGATGGAAATACGCTTTTTTTCCTCTTTTTTACTCATAAGATCATCTCCCGCCGAAGCCTGCAAAGGTTGAAAGTTTTTCCGCCAGAAGTGCCTTGAAGCCTTCCACATCCAGTTCCTTGAGGAAATCCACGGTCACGGCATCTTTGATGTCGAAGTTGCCGCTGCGGAGCCGGCGCAGTGCCGCAAGAGTTCCCCCGCAGCCCAGCTTTTCCCCCGCATCGTGACAGAGGGAACGGACATAGGTCCCTTTGGAACACTCAAGAACAAAGTCGCAATCAGGCAGTGCCACACGGCTGACTTTGATGGCGCTGATATGGATGGGACGGGCTTCACGCTGGATCTCCACCCCTTTCCGTGCCAGTTCATACAGTTTTTTGCCCCCCACCTTGACGGCGGAAACCATGGGGGGCATCTGCATCTGGTCCCCCTCGAAGCTCTTCAGAGTTTCAAGGAGCTGTTCCTCACTCACATTGACCTCTTTTTCGGCGACGACCTGCCCTTCAAGGTCATAGGAGTCGGTTTCGATGCCCAGACGCAATGTACACTCGTAAACCTTGTCCGCCGCCATGAGTTTGTCGCTGAACTTGGTGTATTCCCCCAGAACCACCACCAGCAGACCGGTGGCGGCGGGGTCAAGGGTGCCGCAGTGTCCCACTTTGGGGATATTGTAGCGGTTTCTGAGAAAGTTGACCACATCAAAGCTGGTCCACCCGGCGGGTTTGTCGATGGAAATGATACCTGCGCCTGAAAAGATGGGCAGATGGTGTCTTTTGGGATTGTATCGCATAATAAAAAATCGTTCCTCAATTTTTCAGAATAATTCAAGTTGTTCCTCTTCCGCCTTTTCCGGAGCCGCACTTTTCTGCGGGGCAGCTTCCGGAGCGGGAGCGGGCGTTACATGGTCGGGTGCGGCGAGGAACTCATCAAGGGAAAGGATCTTCACACCGAGTTTCCGGGCCTTGACCAGTTTGGAGGAGTTCTCATTCACATCCGCCGCCACCAGAAGTGTCAGTTCCTTTGTCACGCTGTCGCTTGAAGCGTAACCCTTTGAACGGGCAAGTTCCACATAAAAGGCGCGTTTTTCGGGCATCTTGCCTGTGAAACAGACCGTGGGCATACTTCCCTTTTCAGGGAGCGTTTCCCGCACCGGGGTCACGGCTGAAAGGAGTTCGTCGATCTCATCCTTTCTCATTTCAAAGGCATCGCTTATGGCTTTGGCACGCTCAGGTCCGATGCCCGGGATACCGCTCAGCTGTTCACGGGAGGCGGTACGCAGAGCGTTGATATCCATATCCTGCAAAAGCAGTTTGGCGATATTGGGTCCCACGTTGGGGATATTCAAAGAGGTGAGGAACTGGTATTCAGGCATGTTCCGCACCCGCTGGAGTTCTTTGATCAGATTGCCTGCTGATTTGGCGGCGAATCCCTCCACCTTGAGCAGCTCCGCAGCCGTCAGGCGGAAAAGGTCGCTCAAATGGCGCACCTGACAGACGGAAACCAGTTTTTTCAGGGTGCTTTCACCCAGATTTTCCACATCAAGAGCTTTCACGGCGGCGGCAAGACGCTGGAGCGACGTGCCGGGACAATCCTTGTCGGGGCAGACCAGTTCAGGTCCCTTGCGTTCAAGGGTGCTGCCGCAGGCGGGACAGCGGTCGATGAGGGGGGAACGGCGGTTTTCCCCGGGGGTGGAGGAGGAGATATAGGGGATCACATCACCGGCACGCTCCACGATGATACGGTCGCCGATCTGAAGATCCATGTCGATAATGTTCTGCACATTGTGCAAGGTGGCACGTTTGACGGTGACACCTGAAAACTCCACGCTTTCCATAATGGCAACGGGAGTCAGATTGTTTTTGCCGAAGCTCCACTCCACGTCAAGGAGAACGCTTTCCCGTTTGACATTGGAATATTTGTAGGCGATCTCACCTCTGGGGTGGTGGGCGGTATTGCCCAGAGATTCCCGGAACTCACGGTCGGCGAACTTGATGACCACGCCGTCCATGGGATAGGGGAGTTGAGCAAGTTCTTCAAGGAAGTGCGGCCATTGTTCCGCAAGTCCGGAAAGGGGGAGTTCGTAAGAGACAAGAGAATAGTCCACAAGGGTCAGTTTCGCCCCCTGCACCACCATATTGTCGATCTCTTTAAGTCCCATGATCCCCGCCACGGCGTTCCTCGGGTTCTTGTAAAAGCCCCCGTCCTTGCGCCGGATACGGGAATAGATGCTGACAAAATCATCGGAGCGTATGACGATCTCGCCCCGGGCGGCACGGTCAAGGGGGCCGGTATACCCGGGAGCTTCAAGTTCGATGAGGGGGAGTTTATCTGTCACATCCTCACCGGTTTCCCCGTCGCCCCGTGTGGCAAGGACCTTGCCGTCAAAGGAGGCGGAAATACCGTCGTACTTGGGCTGGACAAAAAGTTTTTCCTCGGGGGAACGGGCGAATTTCTTTGCCCATTCAAGGACCGCTTCGAGGGAGTAGGCTTTATCCAGGGAAAGCATGGGCGTTCTGTGGCGCACCTTGCCCCCTGAAACCACAGCAGGAGCATAAACGGCGTTGACAAGAGGATGCTCCGGAGCGCGGCGGCGGAGTTCCTCAAAAAGCTGATCGTATTCCCCGTCGCTGATTTCAGGTGAACCCTTTTCCCAGTACAGTTTGTTGTGATATCCGATGGCAGTGACCAATTCCTCAAAGGTCATTGCCGCAAGATCTTTCCGATGCTCCATAAAACTCCAACTCTCCCGAGGCGATTTCACAGCCCCTTTCTTCTGAAAAACTTACAATTCCCTGCCGGGAGTCCCGCCTGCACGCAGCACCCTTGCCCCGTGACACATGGCAAGGGCGAGGGCATCGGTACTGTCCAGAGGGATATCGTCGATCTTTATCCCCAGTTCAGAGGCGATCATAATGGCGATCTGTTCTTTTGAAGCACCGCCTCTGCCTGTTGCGGCACGTTTGGCGACGGTGGGAGCGTAGGCGAAACTTTGTATGGCGTTGACGCTCAACGCTGCGAGGATGGCTCCCCGTGCCATGCCGAGGATAATGGCTGTCCCCGCATTTTTGCCTACGAAAGGCTCTTCAAGAACGGCGCAGTCGGGGTGGAACGTTTCCACAAGCTCACACACCCCTGAATACAAACGCCTCACACACTGGGAGTGAGGCAGTCTGGGGGAGTTGGCGATAACGCCGCAGTCGATGACTGAAAATCTCCCCCCGGTTTCGGCTTTGATCACCCCGTAACCCGTGGTGCGGATCGCGGGGTCTATTCCGAGAATGATCATTCAGCAGCTCCAAAGGCGGAAGTGACCTCAAAGAGTTTTTCCTCCGCCAGATGGGGTGCCATGAACTGCACGCCCACGGGCATCCCGCTTTCGGGATCGGTGCCGCAGGGCATACTCAGACCGCAGTTCCCTGAGATGTTGAGAGCGATGGTGAAGATGTCCGAAAGGTACATCTGCAAAGGATCGCTCTTGGCGCCGAATTTGAACGCCACAGCAGGGGTCACAGGGGTCATGAGGATATCGCATTTTTCAAAGGCTTCGGCAAAGTCCCTGCGGATGAGGGTACGCACCTTCTGCGCCCGCAGGTAATAGGCGTCGTAGTAACCGCTGGAAAGAACATAGGTCCCCAGCAGGATACGGCGTTTCACCTCGTTGCCGAATCCGGCGCCCCGGCTTTTGAAGTAGGTTTCGTTCAAGTCACCGGCTTCAATGCGTTCACCGTAGCGCATTCCGTCGAAGCGTGCCAGATTGGCACTTGCCTCGGCGGTGGCAAGGATGTAGTAGACCGTCACGGCGTATTTGGAGTGGGGCAGAGAGACATCAACGATCTCGCCGCCCATGGCTTTGACCTTTTCAATGGCTTTGTCAAGCGCCGCTTTCACGCCGGAATCCAGTCCGGAAGTGAAATACTCTCTGGGCAGTCCCACCTTCACCCCCGCAAGGGAGCGTGAGGCGGCGCCTTTGAGCGCGGCGGCGGCAAAGTCGGGGACAACCTCGTCAAGACTGGTGGAGTCCAGAGGGTCTTTTCCGCAGATGACGGAACTCAAGATGGCGGAGTCCACCACATCATTGGTCATGGGTCCGATCTGGTCAAGACTTGAAGCAAACGCCACAAGTCCGCTGCGAGAGACTCTGCCGTAGGTGGGCTTCACACCCACGATACCGCAGAACGCCGCAGGCTGACGGATGGAGCCGCCGGTGTCGCTGCCCAGTGCCGCAGGAACAAATCCCGCCGCAACAGCTGCTGCGGAACCGCCTGAGGAACCTCCGGGGACACGGCTGGTGTCGAGGGGGTTGCAGGTCTTTTTCACAGCACTGTTTTCGCAGCTGGACCCCATGGCGAACTCGTCCATATTGAGTCTGCCGAAGGGAATGAAACCTTTGGCGGCAAGTTTGCTGACTGCCGTGGCAGAGTAGGGGGAAATCACCTTTTCAAGGATCTTTGAAGCGCAGGAGCAAGTTTCGCCCTCAACGCAGATGTTGTCCTTGATACCGACAGGGATACCGTCCCAGTCGCTCAACGCCTTGCCCTCTTTGCGGCGGGCATCGGATTCAGCGGCAAGGCGGAGTATTTTTTCCGCATCGTACTTGATAAAGGCACCGATCTCACCGTCTTTTGCAGCGACGGCATCAAGACAGCGCTGACAGAGCTGGACCGAAGTGAGTCTGCCTGCTTTCAGTTCCTCAGCAAGTGCGTGGATCGTAAATGAAGTATTTGCCATGATGTTCAACTCTCCGATCCCGGCATGACCCGGGGAAGCCGGATCAACTCGCCGCTCACCACGCCGGGGGCATTGGCAAGCATGGTTTCTCTGGGGTAGGAGGGTTTGACCACATCCTCACGCCAGACGTTGGAACAGACTGAAGCGTGTGCAGTGGGTTCGACACCCTCCACATCCACTTCAGAAAGTTCGGCGATGTAGTTGACGATATTGCCCAGATCGGCGCCGAAAGCCTCCTTTTGTTCAGGAGTCAGCTCCAACCGGGCAAGATCTGCCACATAATCGATATCGAGTTTGACTTCAGCCATATTATGCTTTTTCCAGCGTCAGAGTGCAGGTGACAAGGTCGCAGACTTCAGCAGGTCCGAAGTACTGGATGGGGCCGGGATAGATATAGCTGGTCTCGATGGCCCATGCGGCACGGTTTTCAGCGAAACGCTGGAAAGGTTTGCCGGTGAGTTCCACCAGAGCTTTGCGGATAACGGGCTTATCCTCACCGTGGCGGCGTTCCATATTCATCATCATGGTAATAGGAATACCACCGGCGATCCATTCGTCGGCGCACTTGATGGTGTTGCGGACGCTTGACATGTAACCGGTCTTACCGGCACCGATGAGGGCGGCGGCGTTGTAACCCAGACTGTAGCAGTAGTCGGCATCGTAGTTGGAGGGAGCAGCGCAGCGGCCTTCATAGCCGAAGAAGTGGGTCTGAGCGGCGAATTTACCGGCATAGGTTCCGGCGGCTTTGCGTTCTTTCAGCTTCTTGCCGACCATTTCGGCGAGCATCTTCTCAGTTTCGATGAGAGAGACCTGAACATTGCCGTGGGGGTCACGGTCGTTGCAGAGCTGTTTGCGGATGCCGTCGGGCAGAGAGGCGAAAACTTTGGCACTTCCGGCAGTGAGCTTGGATTCGGCGAAAGCCACCTTGGCGGCGGCATCAGCTTCGGCGACAGCACTGTCGATGTGGGCGAAAATGTCGTTGAGTTCAGCGATGAGGACTTTGATTTCGGGGATGAATTCCACCAGACCTTCGGGGATGAGGGCGATACCGAAGTTCATCTTGTTGGCGGCACGGGCGGCAACGATGTCAGCCATACCGGTCACGATCTCGTCGAGGGTCATTTTCTTTTCGGCGACTTCCTCAGAGATGATGGCGATGTTGGGCTGGGTCTGGAGTGCGCACTCAAGGGCGATGTGAGAAGCGGAACGGCCCATGAGCTTGATGAAGTGCCAGTATTTCTTGGCGGAGTTGGCATCACGGCCGATGTTGCCGATAAGTTCGCTGTAAACGCGGCAGGCGGTGTCGAAACCGAAGCTGGCTTCGATCCACTCGTTCTTCAAGTCGCCGTCGATGGTCTTGGGGCATCCGATGACCTGGATCCCGATGTTGTTGGCTTTGAAATACTCAGCCAGCACGCAGGCGTTGGTGTTGGAGTCGTCGCCGCCGATGATGACCAGAGCGGAAATGCCCCGTTCTTCGCAGCTCTTGCGGGCAGCTTCGAACTGTTCGGGAGTTTCCAGTTTGGTACGGCCGGAGCCGATGGTATCGAAACCGCCGGTGTTGCGGTATTCGTCGATGATGGCGGAATCCAGTTCCATGGCTTCATCTTTGACCAGACCGTCGGGTCCCTTGAGGAATCCGTAGAGTTTGGAGTCGGCGTTGAGGGATTTGATACCGTCAAAGAGACCGGCGATGACGTTGTGTCCGCCGGGAGCCTGTCCGCCGGAAAGGATCACACCCACATTGAGGGCTTTGCCTGCGGCGCCTGCGCCCTGGGCAAAGGTCAGCACGGGGCTGCCGAAAGTGTTGGGGAAAAGAGCTTTGATCTGCTCCACGTTGTCAGCGGCGGTGGTAGGTTCACCGGCGGTCACGGCAACATTGGCACCTTTGCGGAGCGCCGGGGGGAGTTTGGGGGCATAAGCCGCCCGGACCTTCTGAAGAGGAGAGATGACTTTCATTGTAAAATCCTTTCTGTGATTCAAGGTTGAAGAAACTCTTATATATAAATATAGCACAGAAAAGATAATTTATCAAGGGAACAGAATCAAAAAAGAAATGATTTGCCCCCCGGGGGCGTTTGTCGGCAAGGCGGCGTGGTCGGTCACGGCAAATTCCGGGCGGGGCGGAAAAGGCGATTTGACATTACAGAAAAGGTGATGTATATTATTACCAATCAGTGTTATGGTCCTGTAATTCCGAACAAAAAGGAGCTGTCCCTATGATCCGCAGAAATTCCCCTTTTACCCTGATCGAACTTCTGGTTGTTATCGCCATTATCGCTATTCTTGCAGCGATGCTGCTGCCTGCTTTGCAGCAGGCGCGCGCCCGGGCAAAGTCGACCCAGTGCGGCAACAATTTCAACACCGTTGGAAAATTCATGAGTATCTATATGAGCGACTACAAGGGTTACTTCCCCTACAAGAAACAGTCCCCTGCCAACTTTATGAACCGCCAGCTGGCGAACTCCGGATGGAGTGTCTACTCCGAATTGTGGAGTTCCAATTCCAATTACGAATATCTGGGGGGCATCCGCAGGGTCGAAAGCACAGGTGCCATCGTCCGCAACAAGTTCCTCTGTCCTGAAGTGACTGAAAAAAACCTTGATTACGATGTATTTGCCCCCGGTCCCGTCGGCAATATGCCCGCCTCATTGAAAGTTCTGCACCTTTCGATCACGGTCAACCGCTATCTTCCCATAGATGAAACCTCCAACGGCGAAGTCATCAGAAGAGGCACAAAAATGGACACTGTCCGCCGCCCCGCCTATCTTGTCGCCATGGCGGACGGTGCCGGCAAGGGTGTCACCGACTACCGCTGCGCCTGGCATCCCGATGCCGGTGTCAAGGACTATATTCTGGGCTACCGTCACAATCAGTCCGCATGGGTCCTTTTCGGCGACGGACACGCCAAACTCATCAGGGAACATGCTGAACTCTGCTATAAATGCGATACTTCAAGGACGTGGAACGGTCCCACCTGGAAACCCGTCACCGATTTGAGGAATTAAAATAACGGATCATGGATATGACAAACGGAAATCTTTGCGACCTTTCAGGAATGTGGGATTTTACATTCCTCAGAAATGATTATGAAAACTTCGCCCCTGCGGGCATAACCTATGACACCTTTGCCCCTGTTCCGGGGTGCTTCGACCTGCTGCCCGACTCCTTCCTGCGCCGGGGAACGGGTGTCTACCGCCGCAAGGTGGAAACCGGCGGCAATATCGCCCTCACTTTCGGGGGCGTGGGGCTCAGATGCAAGGTTTTCTGGGACGGAAAATCGATCGGTGAGATCGAATGTGCCTTTTCACAGCAAACGTTCCGCTTCGATGCCGGGAAAAACGGGGAACACGAACTTGTTGTCGCCGTCAACAATGAATTTGACGATGCCCCCTCTTCCATGTTCCACCGGAACTACGATTTCTACGCTCACGGCGGTATCTACCGCAAGATCACTTTCAGGAATATCCCGGAATTCGATCTGGAGTACCTGAAAGTCCTCCCCCTCGATCCTTACAAGGGGATCGTGGAAGTGCAGCTGCTTCTTGCCGGGGAAACTTCAAACTGCCGCGAAGCTCAAATCGCCTTTGACCGGCAGCCCGCCGTTTCCTGCAGGATCAATGAGGGCGCTTTGTGCGAAACTCTGCAAGTTCCCGCCCCCCGTCTGTGGTCCCCTGAGACCCCTGAACTCCACACCATCACCGTGACGATCAACGGAACGACTTTCACGCAGAACTTCGGTCTGCGCAAAGTGGAGATCAAAGAGGGGGGCATCTTCCTCAACGGCAAAAAACTTTTCCTTGTGGGGGTCAACCGCCACGATGCTCATCCGGATTTCGGTTACGCCCTGCCTGAAAGTGTTATGATCCAGGATATCGTCCTGCTGAAGTCCGCCGGATTCAACTGTATCCGGGGCTGTCACTACCCCCAGAGTGAAGAGTTCCTCTCTCTCTGCGACCGTGCCGGTATGCTGGTCTGGGAGGAGTCCCTCGGATGGGGCAACAATGAAGCAAGCCTGAACGATGAACTCTTTCAGAAACGCCAGCTCCGTGAAACGGAACAGATGGCTTTGAGGAGTTTCAACCACCCCTGTATCATCATCCGGGGATTCCTCAACGAATGTGCCAGTGAGTGTCCCTCTTCAAGAACTCTGGTAAAAAGCCTCGCTGAAATTCTCCGCAGCACCGACCCCACCCGTCCCGTGACCACAGCCAACTACAAATACGCCCGGGACTGCTGTCTGGATCTGGGGGATATCATCTCTTTCAACGCCTATCCCGCCTGGTACAGCCGCACTTCGGAACAGTTCTTCGATCCCGATGCGGTGAAAGCCGATCTCGACTCCTTTGTGGAGGTGACTTCACGGGAGGATCTGAAAGACAAACCTCTCCTCATCAGCGAGATCGGCGCCGAAGCCATGCCCGGATTCCGGGGCGGTCAGCGGTGGAGCGAGGATTATCAGGCAGATCTTCAGGAGTGTGTCCTGAAATATGTCGCCAACTCCCCCCGGTACAGCGGCGTTCTTTTCTGGCAGTACTGCGATTGCCGCACCTACATTTCCGAGTGTTCCCAGAACAAGGCCATGGGGCTCAACATGAAAGGACTCCTCGACGGACGCCGCCAGCCCAAAGAAGCGTGGCGCAGACTCGGTGCCATGCTCAAAAATCCCGAAGGATTGGAACAGCTCAAAAAGTAAAATACCAAGGAATAACGCCTCATGTCACGAAAATACTTTTTCACGCTGATTGAACTTCTGGTGGTTATTGCGATCATCGCTATTCTTGCAGCGATGCTGCTCCCCGCTTTGCAGCAGGCGCGCGCCAGAGGCAAAGGCATCACCTGCGGCAACAACTTCAACAACATGGGAAAATATCTGGGGATCTATGTCTCTGATTACGCAGGGTTCATGCCCTATATCGAAGGCGGCGGTTCACACTACACCAACCAGCATTTCGGAAATTTCGGCTGGGGCGTTTACAGATCTTTGTGGATCAAAAAATCAAGCTATGAGCATATCGGAGGCATCCGTCTCTACAGTAATAAATACTACTACAACAAATTGACCTGTCCTGATGTCACTCCCAAGAACCTGACCTACAAATGGGAGGTCCCCGCCCCTCACTCCAACGTCCCTGCCAATGTGAATGCCCTCTTCCTGAGCATGGCACTCAACAACCGCCTCAGTACCGATTATCCTGCGGTGCGGATGTCGACCATCCAACGCCCTGCCCATCTGGTCTTTATGGCTGAAAGTGCAGGTTCCGGTCTGACCGATTACCGCCTCGACTACCACGCTGAAAACAGCAAGGGAAGACTGGCGGGATACCGTCACAACCTGCGGGCATGGCTCCTTTTCACCGACGGACACGCCAAAACCATCAAACCCCACGAATACTGCTTTGAATGCAGTCCCTACGAGTGGGACGGTCCCACATGGCGCCCCCGCCCCGCCAAAGGAACCAAGCAGTAAATCCTTTTTCTGAAAGAGGTCTGCGGAATTGGGGCGGACCGAACGTCGGCTTCGGAGTAACTCGCAGCTGCTTCTAGCTGCGAGAACCGCAAACGCGGGTCCCCCTTTTCCCCTTGTCACGGCGTAGTATTACGAAGCCGGAAAACCTTTTTCAGCACAACACTTTTGCAAATTTTTGCAAAAGTATTGTGCCGCTTAAAAGTTTAAGAAAATAGAAATCTGCCCATGTCGGGAACATAGCCTTATCTGAAAGAGGTTGAGGGAGTTGCGCCCTCAATATTGGTGTGCTTTTGAGGGAGCCGTGTTTCTTTTTAACAGATTTGTGATAATTTTTCACAAGGTGTTGTTGAAAAAAAGCAGCTCCGGTGCTATATTATATTAAAGTACAACGACAACTGTGGAGTTATTTTAAAAATGCAGGAACGCCGGGATGCCATTCTCAAGTTCATCCAGACCAATGGAGAAGTTTCCATTGCTCTTCTGGCTGAACGCTTCAGCAAATGGTCCGAAATGACCATCCGCCGCGACCTTGCCTACCTGGAAAAAGAACGCTCCATCATCCTGACCCGGGGCGGAGCCCGTGCGGTCCAACGCTCTTTCGGATTGAGCGAAGATTATTACAGCGAGCGCGAACAGCGCAATCCCGAAGCCAAGATGACCGTCGCCGCCAAAGCTGTGACCCTTATGGAACCGGGCAAGGCTGTCTATATCGACTCCGGCAGTTCAGCCATGGCTCTGGCGCGGATCATCCCCGATCAGCACTGTGTCATCATCACCGGCGCCCCCAACATCGCCCTTGAGATCCTCAGCACCAAGAAACTGCCCCAGGTGGTCATGCTGGGGGGAACTCTTTCACGCCGCAGTCTTGCGATCACGCCCCAGAATCTTGAAAATCAGCTCTCCCGCTTCAATATCGACATCGCTTTTCTGGGCGTTTCAGGATTCGATTTTCACGCCGGATGCACCGTGGGCAATCAGGAGGACTGCATATTGAAGCAGTATCTCATTGCCAAAGCACGGCGGAGCGTCGTTCTGCTCGACAGTTCAAAGCTGGGTGTGGCGATGCCCTTTACCTACGCCAAACTCAGTGAAATAGACACCGTTGTTTCCGACGGCATGATCCCGGAGGAAACCGCAGACGAAATAAGAAAACAAACCGTTTTATTATAATAACCCAAAGATAAAGGAAAACAAGATGGCAAACTTTATTCTCATGCCCCAGATGGGCGTTTCTGACGAAAGCGCAGTGCTTTCACAGTGGCTGGTGAAAGAGGGCGACAAAATCGAACTCGAACAGCCCCTTTTCTCCATGGAAACCGGCAAATCCTCCTTTGAGGAACTTGCCAAATATGCCGGTACCGTTCTGAAGATCGTCATCCCCGCAGGCGAAGAAGTCAAAGTGGGCGAAGTGGTCGCTGTCGTGGGCGAACCCGGCGAAGCCTTCACTCTCCCCGGCGCCGCCGCTCCCGTTGAAGCTGCTCC
>JAZONY010000005.1:0-4534 GCA_045654705.1 Victivallaceae bacterium | reverse complement strand
GTGGCCCCGGGACATGTCGGGGCGAATGGAGTGAAACCTGAGCATCTAAGCCCCCCTGAGATCAGCCGCAGGCTGTCGACGGGGGGCGCGGTAATTGAGATGAAGCCTTGTACCACACTGGTCGAAGCCCCAAACCTCCCCAAAACCAGTATCACCGTTGCACCACAACAACACGCCCCACAGGTTGGAAAAGATGGGGTTCGGGGAAGAAAACCGCTGGCGGTTGTCTTTCCCCGACTCCGCAGACCACTCTAAATCAAGCCCCCCTCAAGTATGACCGATAACCAAACCCCACAGTACTGGTAAACGCTCTGTTTATGCATGAGTGTCCGGTGCGGCGCTTTGTCGGACTTGTCGGACAAGTCGGACAGGTCGGACTTTATTGGTGCGCCGCCCTCCCTGAAACTTCTGTTTTTATCAAAATTTTGAGAAATTTTTAACTTTTTTCTGAAATTTTGCGTTTTTTGTGTAAGATTTGATATGGAAAACGGGAAATATATAGTGAAGGGATCTTTTCCGGAAGAGCAACTGCTCTGCTTCTTCGGCGTTTACTCGGCCTTGAAACTTCGGTTTCACTCGCTGAGGGGCTGAAGCGGTTGTTCTTCCGGGAAAGGTCTTTTTTTGTGACTTGATAAAAGCCGGAAAAGGGTGTATATTATATAAATCATTATTTCTCACTATTTCAATAACGGAGTGAATCTTATGCACTGGTCTGAAAAGATCGCAAGGCGCCTTATTGAGCGCAATCCTGAAAAGAGCGAATATGTATGCGCCGCAGGTATCAGTCCTTCCGGATCCATCCACATCGGGAACTTCCGGGATATCGCCACCAGCTTCTTTGTCTGCAAGGCTTTGCAGAAACTCGGCAAAAAAGCCAAACTCCTTTTCTCATGGGATGAATTTGACCGCCTGCGCAAAGTTCCCGTGAACGTCGCCAAGGTCACGGAAGGTTTTGAAACCCATATCGGCAAACCTTACAGCGATATTCCCGATCCTTTCGGCTGCTGCGAAAGCTATGCCAAACATTTCCAGAACGAATTTGAAAAGTCTCTGAAAAAGTTCGGTATCGAGGTGGATTTCCGCTATCAGACCAGCTGCTACCGCTCCGGTCAGTATGCCGAATACATCATCGAAGCCCTGAAAAAACGCAAAGAGATCTTTGACATCCTCGATTCGTTCCGTACTCAGGAAAGCACCCCCGAAGAACGGGAAAATTACTGCCCCGTCGGCATCTATTGCCCCGTCTGCGGCAGAGATACCACCACCGTCACTTCCATCGCCGACGACTGCAAGAGTGCTGAATTCACCTGCAAATGCGGACACTCAGGCACCTTTGACTTCACCACCGACTTCAACTGCAAGCTGGCGTGGAAGATCGACTGGCCCATGCGCTGGCTCTACGAAAAGGTGGACTTTGAACCCGGCGGCAAAGATCACGCTTCTCCCAGCGGAAGTTATCAGACCAGCCGTGTCATTGCCAAAAAGATCTTCAACTTTGAAGCCCCCATGTTCCAGGGATACGAATTCATCGGTATCAAGGGCGCCACGGGCAAGATGTCCGGCTCAACGGGTCTGAACCTGACTCCCGATACGCTGCTCAAGCTCTATCAGCCTGAAGTGATTTTGTGGCTTTACTCCAAGAGTGACCCCACCAAATCCTTTGACTTCTGCTTTGACGATGAGATCCTGCGCCAGTATTTCGAGTTCGACAAGATGTACGACGCCTACACCAAAGGCACCGATGACGAATACATCAACAGCATCATGGAACTGGTGGTCTCCCCTGAACGCCCCATCAAGACGGTTCCCATGGCGCAGCTGGTTTCTCTGGGCTCTGTGGTGGACTTCAACCCCGACGTCCTTGAAACGGTCTTCCAGAAGATCGGCACCCCCTATGCGAAAGAGGATTTTCTCCCCCGTCTTGAGCTTGCCCGTTACTGGCTTGAGGTGTGCGCTCCCCAGAATATGAACACTTTGCGCACCGAGCCTGACGTTGAGTTTTTCAACTCTCTGAGCAAGGAGGAACAGGACTCCGTCCGTCTGCTCCACGACTACATCGTCAAGGGCGGATACACCCTCGACGAGCTGATGGCATACCTTTACGCCATCCCCCGTGAAGTTTACGGCGAAATGGACGATAAAGAGCTGAAAAAGCATCAGGGCAAATTCTTCCAGAATGTCTACACGCTTCTGATTTCCAAGACCAAAGGTCCCCGCCTTTATCTTTTCCTCTACGCCATCGAACCTGAGAAATATATCAATCTGCTCAAGTTCTGATTTTCTCTCTTTGAGAACCATATACTCCGGAAGTTCCAACAGCTTCCGGAGTTTTTTTTTGCCTCTTCCCGGAAAAAGGCAATAAAAAAAGGCCGTTGCATCTCCCCGGTTTGAGGATTGCAACAGCCTTTCGGATAAGTGCGGAACTTACTTGGAAAGCAGTGAGGCACTGGCTTCGTCAAGGAAGGTGGCGCAGCAGGGATGGTTCTGCAGGATGGAGCAGGGGCAGGTGTTGGTCACAGGACCTTCCAGCATACCCTTGATCGCCTGAGCTTTGCGTTCATCGGGAACAACGTTGACGATGACTTTGCTCTTGAAGATCTGGGGAACGCTCATGCTGAAAGCATGGGTGGGAACAGCATCAAAGGTGGGGAACCAGCCTTCGCCCAGCTGCTGACGGCGGCAGGCTTCGTCCAGTTTGACCACGAGGAAAGCCTCGTCGGTGTCGAAGTCAGCCGGGGGATCGTTGAAAGCGATATGGCCGTTTTCGCCGACGCCGATGAAAGCGATATCAACGGGATGTTCAGCCATGATTTTCTTCATTTCGGCGCAGAAAGCGGCGGGATCTTCGGTATCGCCGTTGACGAAGAAGACTTCAGCCAGCTTGCAGGGCAGTTTGTCGATGAAGTTCTCGCGGAGATTGAGACGGAAACCGGCTTTGTGTCCGGCGGGGAGACCGATGTACTCATCCAGGTGGAAGAGGGTCACTTTGGACCAGTCGATGCCGGGCTCCTGAACCAGGAAGCTCATCATTTCGAACTGGCTGGGAGCGGTAGCAGCGATCATATTGGCGCTGCCCTTTTCGGCGATGACTTTGCGCAGCACTTCGGCACCGTAAGCGGCGGCGGCTTTGCTCATTTCGGTCTTGTTCTTGAGGATCTTGACGTCCATTTTTGCACCTTTAGGTTGAATTGGGTTAAAAATACAGCCGGAACAAACTCCGGCGAAACACAATATTGTTCTCTATACAGTATAGAATATACATCCGCAAAGGTATTTTTGCAAGTCAAACTCATTCAAACATGGTCCGGAAAGGAAAAAACGGAGAAATTTTGACTTTTTTTCAAAATTTGATTTGACAAATGCAAAAAAAGGTGGTATATTATGGAACAAGGTTCGGGATATAGCGCAGCCTGGTCTAGCGCGTTTGACTGGGGGTCAAAAGGTCCGGAGTTCAAATCTCCGTATCCCGACCATTTTTTTTGCCCAGCAGAAACTCAAAACTCCGGTTTTGAGTTTTTTTCTTTTTAAACGAAAAACTGGCGGGATGACTTGCCGCTACCGGGCGGATCGGTCATACTTGAGGGGGGCTTGATTTAGAGTGGTCTGCGGCGAGATGGTCATACCTTGGGGTGTTTTTGATTTAGAGTGGTCTGCGGAGTTGGGGTAAAGACAGCGCCAGCGCTTTCGCTGGCTCTACTGGTAGAAAGGATTTAATATGGGAATGGAAGTAAAAACGGCGTTGGATAAATTTTACAATATTTTTGATAATCCTCAAAAATATGATTTGTTTTTTTATTATAATGGATTGAGATATCAATTAAGCTCAGGAGGTTATATTTTAACAGAAAGAGCTGAAGATTGTGAAGATGAGATGGAATACGGCTTTGATGAAAATGGGAAAGACCTTGCAGAAGCAGTCCTTAATTCCAAAGTAAATCAAACTCGCGATAAAACCATCCGGGAAATTCTTTCTGAATTGCCGCCGGAAGAGTTGAGAATGGGCTGACAGTACATTGCAGTGCATACGGAATTTCAGACACGACCTTTGAGGATATCTGAAATTCCGTTTTTCTTTACAAGCTCACACCCAAAGGTATGACCGATAACCCAACTCCTCAGTACTGGTAAGCGCCCCCGGTGTACATGAGTTTGCGGTGCGGCTCTTTTTGCGGACTGAAACGGACAGAAACGGACATTTACGGACTCAGGCGGTCGCCGCCTCGCAAATCTGCGTTGGCAGTTGACAAACACTTATTTGCGACCCTCGCAGCTAGAAGCAGCTGCGGCACACCAATTAAGTCCGACTTGTCCGACTTGTCCGACATGTCCGACAAAGTGCCGCACCAGACACTCTTGCACAAACAGAGCGTTTACCAGTACTGAGGGGTTGTGTTATCGGGCATACCTTTGGTTGGGAGTGATTCCACTGCAAACAAACGCTTGGGGCGATAACTTGGCGCGCGCTTTGCCATGGGTAACTGGTTATAGGTCTTATAAGTCTTATAGGTCTTATAGGCATTGGCTGGTGATGACT
>JAZONY010000004.1:0-11596 GCA_045654705.1 Victivallaceae bacterium | reverse complement strand
CTAGCGGGCGCCTTGTCCACTGGTCAATACAAGCGGGCTGTGTCAAAACAACGAAAACGCCCGCAGACTGTCAACCGGCTCGAGGGTATAAAAAACCCCCGTGGCGTTGAACACGGGGGGAACGGTTATTCCGGTCTGTGGACCAGACATTATCGGTAACTGATGTTTTGCAACAGCCCTTTTTTCCCCTTGTTATGGCGTAAATAAACAAACTTCCGGTGGGGTCAGTTTCCGGCGGTGACAGGGGTGTATTCCAGGACGGCAATGGCGATTTCCGCTTCGGGAGAGCTTTTGCCGCTGAACTCTTTCACGTCGGAAAGGATGGCGTTGACGATCTCCTGAGCATTGCTGCCGGATGAAGAAATGATATTCAAAAACCGTTCTCTGCCGAATTTTTCCCCCGTTGCGTTCGCCAGTTCAATGGTGTCGCTGGAGTAAAAGTAAAGACGGTCCCCCGCGTTGAGCTGCAGGGAAAAGGGTACGAAAACAGAAGATGAAGCATCGCCCAGCAACGGGTTGAAGGGACCGGTGACGAAACTTGTTTTGCCATTGGGGGATTTGATGAGCGGATCAACATGTCCGGCATTGAATGTCAGCAGCACGGCAGTACGCAGATTCAATATCCCGAGAAAGGCTTTCAGGGGGATATGGGTTCCGCCATTTTTACAAAGTTCTTCATTGACAAGATGCAAGGCTTTTTCAGGAGTGTTTTTCAAAAGAGCTTTCCTGAGCAGATTTTTGGCTTTCATCATATAAAGCCCCTGGGAGACGCCTTTTTCCATGACATCCGCAAAAAACATGCCGACACGTTCTTTGTCTATCTGGAAAATATCACATAAATTGCCGCCGACTTCGGTTGCGGTAAGGATTTCGGCGGTGAATTTGTAATTCTCATTTTCCGGAATACGGCTGGGTTTAAGGGAATTTTTGAGCATCACGGTTATTTCAGAATCACTTTCGGCTCTGACCGGGGGAGCGGAGTTTTTCAGGGCACGGACCGTTTTGTTGATGCTTTCTGCCAGGGCTTTCAATTCAGCAGAGTTCTGGACTTCGATCTTTTTGTCAAAGTTCCCTTTGGAAAATTCATTCAGCGAATCCGTAACAGCAGAAATCTTTTTGATGACCACTTTCTGAAGCAATCTGGTGATCAGAATAAAGATCAGAGCGAAAACAATAAGATTCCCGATGAAAAGCGTGATGATGACAGTACGGCTGCCTTTGCCGTAAACCTCTTTCCACGGCAGCGTGGCGGTCAGCAGATATTTTCCGCAGACGATGGAGCGGGAAAGACCTTCGGCGGTATCAAAAACTCTTTTATGATCAGCAGGATATTTTTTATTTTCAGTAATCTCCAGTTTGCCGCTGAGACCTACACGCATTTCGGAGCAGATATTTTTCACATCGGCAAGGCGGCGTGCTTTTTTGATGCGTTCGGGGCTGTATCCGACCTGAACGACGCCGGGTTGATCCAGACGGGCGACACCGGTGAATTGGATCAATCTGCCGTCGGAGCCGGCGTAACGGGGCTCCTGCACCAGTTCAAAGGAGGGATCAGTGATCGCCCGCATAAAAACCCGGGACTGTTCACTTCCGGAAAGATCGAACCCGATATGATTGTCTTCCCCACGGTAATTGTTCTGGATGAGAGAAGCGATCAGTTTACCGCTTTTATCAGAGACATGGAGTTCATCCACATCCAGTTTTATGCGGATAAGTTTCAGTTCTTCCCGATCTTGCAGAATAGAGGGTTTCTCTTTGATGATCAGGGCAAAGGCTCTGGTTTTGGCGAGAGCGACAGCCGCCGATATTTCAGAAATGGAGCGCAAATTATTTTCGGAGCGCCGGACCCGGTCTGCGGCATCGATAAGAGTGACTTCCAGAAGTTCCAACGCACTGCTTTTCTCTTCGACCCGGTGCAGATACCAGGAAAGTCCGAAAGTCGATCCAAAAGCCAAAACAATCAAAAGAAGCAGCCATTTATGAAAAAGCGCTTTCATTTTTCACACTCCTTGAATTCCCGATCAGCTGTCATCCGTTGGTCTGCTCCCGCGCGGGGCAGACATGACACATCTATAATATACCAGTCTTTCAAGGAAAAGCAAGAAAATTCCCTTTAAAAAGCAATTTTTCCGCCTCTTCCGCGAAGAAAAAAGGGGCTTCAGCGGGCGGTCAGTGTGGAACGCATCCGGACCGGGGTCATGCCGTACCGGGATTTGAACGCCTTTGAAAAATGATAACGGTTGGCAAAGCCGGTCTGGTGCGCCACCTCTTCTATGGTGATATGGGATTCGGCAAGAAGAAGCAACGCCCTTTCCAGACGCCTTTCCATGGCGTAGCGGATGGGGGAAACGCCGGTTTCCGCTTTGAAAAGATGACACAGACTGCTGACGGACATATTCAGTTTTCCGGCAATGTCCCTGAGCTGCAGCTTCTGACTGCTGTCAAGGGAAATCAGACGCCAGGCACGGAAAATACGTTCATCGCTGATTTGACGGCGGCAGAAATGTTCTTCAGGGATCTGCAGCAGCAGTTCGAAAATCAGACTGTAAAGGGAAAGTGAGGTCTTGAACTCGTTTTCGTACTTCCTGAAAAGATGTTTGTAATTTTCTGCCGGAAAAACCTCTATGCGGCTCAAGGTGTCAAAAGGAGGCAGCGCAATGAAGTGGATGAAACTGTGGTTGAAAGGCGCAGTCTGCACCGGACTGTGTTCAAAATCAGGCGGAATAAGCACAATGCTTTCAGGAGCAAGGGGAAAGACTTTGCCTTCCGCATGGATCTCCGCCCCCGGCGTTTTGTTCCAGTAACAGTAGAAAAAGGGATTGTTCCGCTTGGGCGGGATACGCCATTGTTCCACCTGCATGTCGATATTGTATTTGATCAGCCGGATCTCCGGCTTGTACACCCAGCTCTGATGGGTGATATTTTCTCTGTACGCAGGCTGCATAAAAATCCCCTTCTTGCAAGAATTGACATCTTTTCAAGAAAAAATAAACATTGCAAAAACACACTGTTCATGCTACATTAAGAATATATCATCAAATGAGATATTTTACAAGTTTTGACATTATCAATCATTCAGATTTCTAAAAAAGGAAACTGTACAGCAAATGAAAAACAGAAAATTTTTCACGTTGATCGAACTGCTTGTTGTGATTGCTATCATCGCCATTCTTGCCGCCATGTTATTGCCCGCTTTGCAGCAGGCCCGGGAACGGGGCAGGGATATCACTTGCAAAAACAATCTGAAACAGCTCATCAGCTACTATCAATATTACAGCAACGACAATAAGGAGTGGCTCCTGCCCGGATATGCCAGCGATTCAAGCTATTATCCCTGGCCCTCGGTGGTGGCGGCGATGATCTCCCCCAATCTCAAAGGGACCAACTCCGCCCTGAGCGGTGCCGACCCCTCCATCTGGCACTACTTTGAGTGTCCCAGCGAAGAGCTGCGGCAGGGTGTCGATAAAGGCAAAGGGAAATTCTATCACGGCCACTACTCCCTCAACTCTCTCATGGCAGGACAAAATATCAAAGGCACCCCCTTTGCCTGCCGTAAACTGGGTTCCATCACCCAGGCGGCAGTTGCCATTGCCATCTTTGACGGAGCTTCCAAACAGGTCCCCCACCAATACACCATCGGTTCCACGCCTGCGGGCTGCAACCTTGTCACCCGCCACGGCGGCACCAGCAACGCCCTCAGTGAGGACACGGTCAGCAAGTCCAACTACGCCGGGCGCACCATGAATGTCTCTTACATGGACGGTCACGTGGGATCTCTCACCAAAGCCGACTGGAGCATCGACCACGGCTATCTGAGCCGCCGCCTCTGGCTCAAAGGTTATCACAACAGTTACAGTTTGTAAATAAGGAGTCCATACAATATGAAAAAAATCTTCCTTCTGTTAGCAGTTTCCCTTGCTGTCACAGCTCTTTATGCCGGAAAAAACTTTTCTGAAGCGGGCTGGCTCTGGGCAGGGGATCAGAAAGATATCCCCCTCAAAGCCTATCTGCGCCGTGAGATCAATGTCACTGAACCGGTCAAAGAAGCCTTCTTTTACGCTTTCGCCGACAAGCGCAAGACCTTTTACTTCAACGGGAAAAAAATCAACGTCTCCTTGTGGAAAAAACTCCCCCGTACCTTCGGTCATGTCAAGGGTTACGGCATAGATCTGACGAAACTTCTCACTCCCGGCAAAAATGTCCTTGCCGTCGAATTGGAGCGTTTCCAGGATCTGCGCTACTGCTACGGATTGATGCTCTACGGTGAAATCAGATACGCTTCAGGCAAAAAAGAACTTCTGCGCTCCACCGTCAGAGAGTTCAAGGCTTCAGGCGTCTTTCAGGAGGGGTGGAATACGCCCCGCTTTGACAGTTCGACGTGGAAAAACGCCCACTATCAGGGCGATGTGACCATGAAACCCTGGGCAACCTACGGCAATGTCCCCCTGCTCTACTGCACGCCTGAGGAATTCAACGCCTACCGGGACCACCTGACCACCGGATTCCCCGCCAAACGCCTTGCCGCCGAAAACAAAAAGGTGAAGGCGAAAATCGTTTACCGCAACCACATCCCCGGTGTTGAGAACAACGGCAAAGCCCTCCCCCCTTTCACCACCACCGTGAACCATGCCGCGGACCCCGCAAGAGATCAGCTCATTGCCGCAACCGGGGAACGGGGGATGCACCTTGTCCGGCTCGGCATCGACATCGTCAGCTGCAACGGGGATTTCACCCATCTGGACTTTGCTGTCCGCAGTATTCTTGCGAAAAATCCTGAAGCCTACATCCTCATCGGCTACCGTGAGATCCCCGATGATGCCTGGATGAAACGCAATCCCGATGAACTGGTCCAATACGCCGTCAAAAGCAAAAACACCCACTACGGCACTTACAGTGCCAATCCTGTGGCGCCCTCCTACGCCTCTGAAAAGGTGAAAGCCTACTTTGAAGAGAAAATCAAAGAACTGGGGGAATACTGCGTGAAACAGCCCTGGGGCCACCGCATACTGGGTATGATCAACTCCCACGGCGGCTCCGGAGACGGTATGCCTCCCGGCTGCCACTCCATGCCCGATGTGGGCAAAAGAATGACTGAAAAGTTCCGTCTTTTCCTGAAAGAGAAATACAAAACTCTCCCGGCTCTCCAAAAGGCATGGGGCGACAGCAGTGTCACCTTTGAGAACGCTCAGGTTCCCGATGCCGCCGCCCGCTGGGGTTCCGGGATGTATCTGCGTGACACGGGGGATCCCAGAGATCGCCGGGTCCTGGATTACTACACCTGCTACCACAAAACCTTTGCCGGATACATCCACAGCCAGATGAAAGCGATCAAAAAGTACCTGCCCGGCAGACTTGCCGGATGCTTCTCAGGATACATCATCCTCGGCTATCCCCCCGAGGGCAGCAGCGCCTTTTTTGAAGAGATGCTGAAATCCCCCGATGTGGACATCATGTATGCCACCACCAGAGGCTACAATCTGACCGACGGTCTCCACCGTCACAACCACAGCGTGTTCCACCGTTACGGAAAACTTTCAAGCGTTGAGGCGGATATCCGCCCCCACCACGACAACACCTGCGAAAAACAGTGGCAGTGCAAGACCCCCGAAGAGACCCGCTCCACCATGAGCAAGGTCATCGCCAACTGTTTCTTCTCGGGGACAGGATTCCATCTGGTGCCTTTTTCCCAGAGTTACCGTTTCAACACCGCCGAAACCCTCGAGCCCCTCGCTGCCGGTGTCAAGGTGTGGAAAAAACTTTTCAACGCCCCGCCCCGCAAAAGTGCCGACATCGCCGTGATCCTCGACCATGACCAGATTTGGAAACAGGGACACCCCAGCTACGGCAAAACCCGTCCTTTCAGCGATACGCTGGTCACATTCCCTCTTCAAGCCATGAACTTTTCAGGGTTCGCCTACGATTTGCTGGCTCTTGAGGACTATCTGGCTTCCCCCAACGATTACCGCTGTGTCGTCTTTCTCAACGCCTTTGAGATCAACGGGAAGCAGAAAGCTGCCCTGCTGAAAAAACTCCGCAGAAAAGGCGTTACCGCCGTCTGGAACTATGCTCCCGGTCTCATCACCCCTGCGGGATACTCCTCAACAGCCATGAGTGAACTGACCGGCATGGATCTGAAGTTCATCAAACAGGTGCTTCCCGTTTCAGCCGCAGACGCAAAGAACAAAGAGATCGCTCCCACCCTTGACCGGTACATGAAGATCGGTCCCCGGATCATCAGCACCGACAGCGGCGCAAAGGTCCTTGCCCGCTACCGCAATGACAAAACCGCCGCCGTCGCCGTCAAGGAACTCAAAGGAGGCGCAAGGGCTGTTTTTGCCGGGATCCCCATGAGTTCCAGCGTCTGGTGGCACAAGATCTTTACCGAAGCCGGATGCCGGAGCTATACCCCCGCAGGCTTCATGGTCAGAAAGAACGACAAAGTCATGATGATCTTTTCCTTTGCCGACGGCCGTATCCCTCCTGAAAGCATGATCCAGAAAGGACAGCTCGACGGCTCCGGCAAAGTCACCGTTGATATCGGCAGCAAGTACAGCTCCGTCCGAGACCTTTTTACCGGAGAGAACTTCAAAGTCCGCAACGGCAGGATCACCGTGCAGCACAAACACCCCAGATGCCTGCTTTTTGAATTGAAGTAACGGAAAACTTTTCCATGGACCGCGAAAATATTTCAACAGGTATCTTCTGGTATTGGAACGCCGACCCCACTCCCGGCGGGATCCGCCGTCAGCTGGAAAGCATCAAAGAAGCAGGGTTTGAATGTGTCTATCTGCACCCCATGCCCGACGAGTTCCACAAGTGGAACTTCTTTCAGGGGATGTACATTTCATACCTGGGGAAAAAGTACTTTGAGCTGACCGCCTGCACCTTGCAGGAGTGCAAACGCCTGGGACTGTATCTGATGCTGTATGATGAGGGCGGATGGCCCTCCGGCGGGGTCCTTGACCGGCTGGTCCGGAAATATCCTCAAGACCGTGCCGTTTATCTGGTCAGAGATGAAGCGGGCAACATCACAAGAGAGCTTTCGGAGATCCCCGACCTTTTCCGCCGGGAAACGACGGAACACTTTATCAGCATGACCCACGAACTTTATTACCGCCATTTCGGCAGTGAGTTCGGCAAAACGATCCGCGGCATTTTCACCGACGAACCTTTCTGGCGCTGCTTGAGCTGGGAAAACAAAGTGCGCTGGTCCCCCGGCATGGAAGAACTTCTCAATAAGCGGTACAACTGTTCCTTTGAAAAAGATATCCTGCCTTTCCTGTGGCACGGCACCCGGGATCTTCCCGGAGCCCCTGAAGCGCGGAAAATCTACCTTGAGGTCTGTACAGAACTCTTTGCCCTCAACTATTCAGAACCCCTGGGTCAGTGGTGCCGTGAACACCATATCGATCTGGAAGGACATCTCAACGGGGAAGATGAATACTTTATCAGCGGCGATCAGGGAGGCTTCACCCGCCGTCTGGACGGCTTCCAGGTTCCCGGAGTCGATACCATCTGGCGCCAGATCTATCCCGGGGGCGGACACGGCACCTTTGCCCGTTTCGCCGCTTCGGCAGCCATCAGAAACAACCGCCGGGAAACCCTTTGCGAGTGCTTCAACGTTTACACCTACTTCATCACGCCCCGGGTCATGAGTTACGTGGGGAACGAACTCCTCATCAAGGGGATCACCCGTATCCTGCCCATGCCCTTTCTTTACAGCGACCGGGGTATGCGGAAAATCTGCTGCAGCACCGACTTTTCCCCCCGCAACCCTGTCTGGTCGGCGTTTCCGGCTCTGAACAGCTTCTGGAAGTGGGCGGGCAATTTCGATGCCGGCGCCCTGAAGCCTGAGGTCTGGGTCTGGGAACACATTGAACATCCCGTCCATGATCTGGATAAACCTGCGCCTGAAAAACATCTGGCACATGCCCGCAAGGTGGAGTCGGTCTGCCGCCGTCTGGATGAAGCAGGCGTTTTCTACCGCTTTGCCGAAAGGCGTGATCTGAGTTCAAAAGAACGGCCCCGGCTTCTGATCGTGCCTTCAGAGAAGCCTCTTGCCGGATTTGAAGATTTCCCCCGTGTGGAATATGATGTTCCGGCGGATATCAGGGAATATGCTGTTGTCCGGGAAAAGGGAGATTCCGGCTGTTATGTGCTGCCGGTCAAGCGTCCTGAGGGGGAGGCACTGATGATTTTCAATCCCGGAGCGGAAGAAAAGAGTTTCACCTTTGAAGCGGAAGAAGATTACGGAGAAGTGCTGCCGCCTGATCCCGGATATTCCATTCTTGCGCCCGTGCGTTACGAGGGCAGAAAAGTCACCGTGCCGCTGGCACCCGGAGGTCTGCGGATCCTGCTCAAAAATGGAGCTGCGCCCGAACTGCCGCGCTGCGGAGCTGTTGAAGAACATCTTTTGAAGTGGCAAATCACCCGGATCGAAAAAATGAAAATGTCCCTCAAGGGGCCCACTTTTTTCCAAAAGCAGAAGTGCAGCCTGCCGCTGCCTGATTCCGGAAATTACACCGATCTTGACAGGAGCTTTTCCGGTTTCCTGACATTGGAAAGCACCCTCGAATGCCGGCAAAGCGGCGAAGCGCTCCTGATTTTCGACTGGATCGGCCACAGTGCAGCCTTATCAATCAACGGCGGAGCGGCTCACTTGCGCGGGAGTTCGCCCTGGATTTTTTCCGTCTCGCTTACTGCGGGTCAAAACAATCTCAAACTGCGCATCGCCAGTTCCGGAGGTAATGAATTTTACCGTTGTTTCAAAGAAGAGCTTGAAGTTGCCAACTGGAAAAACTCCTACGCCAACCGTTTCCTTAAATTTGCCAGAGACGACGAAAGCTGCGGAGCTTCCTCCAAAGTGCAAATACACTTTCTCCAACCGCCCAATAAATAAGCTGGTGGAGGTTAACAGCGGATTTCAGATGGGATCTTTGCAGAAAAATGGTGGAGGTGATAAGCGTTCTTCAAACCGAGCAAGAGGGCACAGCAATTCTGACCATCCTTTTTAAGGGTGGGCATTTGATTTTCTGACTGTAAGCTGACACAGCAGCAAAGCGGCATTACAATACTTTTCCGATCAATAAAACTTGATTTTTTGATGGCTTACAAGTATATTATCGTGGAGCGTATGAAAATGAATGATTTGACTTTTGAAAAATTGCTGACTGATGAAAATTACCGGGTAATATTCCGCACGGTATGGGGCAGTCACGCCTATGGCACCAACACTCCGGTAAGCGACCGGGATACCATGGGCGTATTTGTTATGGAAAAAAGTCATTATCTGACCGCTTCCGAACCGATAAAGCAGCTCTCCGATGAACGTAATGACAACCGTTTTTATGCTTTGAAAAACTTTCTGGAAATGGCAGGTAATGCCAACCCCAATATCCTTGATTCACTTTTTACGCCCGCAGATTGTGTATTGCAGACCTCTCCTTATTGGGATGTTTTACAGCAGAATAGAAATTTATTCGTTTCCAAACTGGCAAGTAAAAGTTACTGCGAATATGCCTTTGCTCAAATCAAAAAAGCCAAAGGCTGCAACAAGCGTGTTCATAATCCGCAGCCAGTGGAAGCGCCAGCAGCAGAAGACTTTTGCAAATTTATTCCTGTGAGCCGCAGTGATGCAATGCCGGGGCGTCCAGTGGATTTGAAAAGTGTCAATATCAATTTATCTGAATATCATATTGCAGCAGTAGAAAACTCTGCTGAACTTTACCGCTTGTACTATTACGGAACTGCGGCAAAGGGTGTATTCCGCAACGGAATGCTGGTCTGCGAAAGTATTCCGTTTGATGATGAAAAGCGGTTATTTTCAGGATTGCTGCTTTTTAATAAGGATGCTTTTGAACACTCCAAAAGTCAGCACAAGCAATATTGGACTTGGCGGCAGAACCGCAACGAATCCCGTTGGGTGGATCAGGAAAAGGGTTTGCTGGATTACGATGCAAAAAATATGATGCACACTTTCCGCTTGCTTTATTCCGGTTTGAATGTCATGCGTAATGGCGAACCTCTGGTGCGTTTTTCAGGAGAAAAACTTGCTGAACTTATGGCGATCAGGCAGGGAAAATTCAAGTACGAAGAATTGATTGAAAAATCGCAAATTCTCTTTGAAGAACTCTCTTCTTTGCGGGAAAAATCCGCTTTACCGGAAACTGCCGATAAAGATAAAATCCGTGATTTGCTGCTTGAAATAACCGATATGTGGGAGCGTGACCATGCACGATAAAATCATGCAGATGTTGAAAGAACTGGAACGCAAGGAAGATTGCAAGATCCTCTTTGCCGCCGAATCCGGCAGTCGGGCATGGGGCTTTGCCTCCCCTGACAGCGATTATGATATCCGGGCGATCTATGTCAAACCCGAAGCGTGGTACTGGGATATAACCGAAAAGAAAGCAGATACTTTTGCCGCCATGCTGCCGGATGATTTGGATGTATCGGCATGGGAACTTAGGAAAACTTTGCAGCTTTTCAGTAAATGCAATCCATCTTTGAATGAGTGGTTGGGCAGTCCGATAATTTATTATGCCGAAGAAGAATTTTTTGCTGAAATGAAACGGCTTCTTCCGCAGTTTTTCAATCCCGTCCGGGCTGGACATCATTATCTGGCATTGGCTGAAAACTCCTGGGCAACCATCAATGAAAACAAAGAAATCACGCTGAAAAAGTTGTTTTACGCCTTGCGTGGATTATTTTGTGCGATGTGGAGTGCCAAGTTCAAGGCTATGCCGCCGACCGAGTTTGATAAACTGCTGATTCCGGAATTGCTCCCAGATGAAATATTGCAGCTGATTCCGGAGCTGAAAACGCAAAAACAGGAAGTCAATGGAAAAGCAGTCATGCCGTTACCGGAAACTCTTTACAAATTCTATATCGGGCAAAAGGAACAGACTTTGCAACTGCTTTCCGGTATTAAATATCAGCATCCTGATAATTCGGAGTTAAATCAACTTCTGCAAAAATATGCAAGAGAAGAAAAATGATTGAAATAATAACCGCTGACATCACCGAATTGAAAGTTGATGCCATTGTGAATGCCGCCAACTGTTCGCTTCTGGGCGGCGGTGGCGTGGATGGAGCGATCCACCGGGCGGCAGGAAAGGAACTGCTGGAAGCCTGCCGTAAATTCAACGGTTGCGAAACTGGCGAAGCCCGCATCACGCCCGGATTCAAATTGCCCGCAAAGTTCGTCATCCACACTCCCGGACCGGTCTGGCACGGCGGCAACCGCAACGAAGCCGAACTTCTGAAAAACTGCTACATAAACTCACTGGCTCTGGCAAAAGAAAACCTTTGCCGCACGATCGCATTTCCCTGCATCAGCACCGGAGTTTACCATTTCCCAAAAGAACAAGCAGCCCTAATCGCCCTTGAAACAGTTTTGAGCAATCTTACCGCTCCCATCGAAAAAGTGATTTTCTGCTGCTTCTCCGACTCCGACGCCGAAATCTACCGGAAAATCGCCGCAAGAAATTGATGGAGAAATACGATGATTGATTATGGTTTGAAAAATAAAGTTGTTCTGATTACCGGTGCAAACAATCCGCAGGGAATCGGTGCAACTACTGCTTTGCTGTTTGCT
>JAZONY010000003.1:0-16671 GCA_045654705.1 Victivallaceae bacterium | reverse complement strand
GATCTCAGGGGGGCTTAGATGCTCAGGTTTCACTCCATTCGCCCCGAGATGACTCGGGGCGACCCCTGCGGAATACCGCAGGGGCTTATTCCGCTCCAACCTTGCGCGCTCGGTGCGAAGCACCTTCGCCGGTGGCTTGCTACGACCACTGTGGTTAGATGTTTTTCAGTTAGCGGGCACTTTTGCCACTGGTCAATACAAGCGGGCTGTGTCAAAACAACGAAAACGCCCGCAGACTGTCAACCGGCTCGAGGGTATAAAAAACCCCCATGGCGTTGAACACGGGGGTAACGGTTGTTCCGGTCTGTGGACCAGACATTATCGGGAACTGATGTTTTGCAACAGCCCCTTTTTCATGGGGTGAAAGTGAACTTACTTTTCGGCAAGTTTGCGCCATTTGGCGATGAGAGCATCGGCAGTGTCGAGACCGTAGTTGCTGCTGCGGGGAGTGGTTTCGTAACCGCCCCGTCCGTAGTTCCAGGCGTTGGGGATGTAGCCGGAGAAGATCTCTTTGCCGCCGTTGTAGTTACCGTGAGAGGTGACGATGCAGAATTTATCTCTGAAAACAGAACGGCGCAGGGTAAGTCCGATTTCCACAAAGGGCTCGCTGGGGAGCGAGGCAAGGACCACTTTTGAGCCGAACTCGATCTTGGTCAGCAGGAAGTGGGGGACTCTGGGGTGATCCGCAAGGTCAAGGAGCTTTTCTGCAAAGAACTTCAGGGCAAAGGGGGCGCCTTTGGCAAGGTCTTCACTGGTGATGTCCACACCGTTGCCGACTTTGGAGGTGTCGATATCTTTGAATTTTTCCACCACAGCTCTGGCTTCAGCCACATCCGCAGGATCGACGATACGGGGGGAACTTGTGACCTTTGCCGTTGCCATCCGGATCTTTTTGCCCGGAACAGGAACCAGTTTGTCAAGGGCGGCGGCAACGGTTTCTGCGTAACCTTCGCCGATGCGTTTTGGTTCTTCGGGGCAGGTCTGATTCATGTCGGTTGACACATCAAAGTGGTTGATGTTGCCGGAAGCTCCGATAAGGGGCAGCACCATGGCGCCGGGTGCCATTTGAGACTCAAGTTTGCGCCGCATGATACCGGGCCAGTCCGCAGAAACACCGCATCCGCCGATGGTGTCGGTGTGGTTGACGATGCTGGTCATAAGGAAGGCAAGACCTTCTTCGGTTTTGACCGCCAGCATGGGGATCTGGGGGTCGATATCGCCCTCGGGGCGCAGGATGTCGGGATTGAGTTTGCCGGGGTTGGTGACGACGGTCCCGTTTTTCATCCAGTAGCGGCGGTTGAACTGGAACCTGTGATCCTGAGTCATGGTGTAAAAGAGTTCACCTTTGCGGAGATTTTCCACGGCATCTTTAAGAGCTTCAGCGGCCTTTCCGGCGATAAAGCGGCAGTAATCCATACTGTTTTTATCATTGAAGTTGTCAGGGCAGGTGTGGCTGTGGGTGGCGCAGATCAGGACATTTTTGGAAGAAAATCCTTTGAGTCCGATCGCCTTGATGGCATCAAACACAAAGTTGTAGAGATAGTAGTTGATGCTCAGCAGATCGAACTGGATGATACAGTTGAACTCACCGTCATCTTTGAAAGCGACTGCGCGGACTTCAATGTCATCGATAACATGGTCCCACATACGTTTGTTGAAATAACCTGCAAGTGAAATGGGCACTTCAGGATTGGTGCATCGTCTGCCGATACCGAATTTGACTTTCATAAATAACTCCTTCAGGAATCAAAAAGGCTGCTGACCTCTTTGATTTTGCAGCAGCCTGTAAGTTCAACAATTTTTAAAGACCGATGATCTTGCAGAGTTTCTCGTGTTCCTCGCCCCAGGGCTGGGGCCAGAGGGCTGCGAGTTTGGCTTTGGCGTCGCCGCCTTCGGCGAATTCAGCGGCGGCAAGTTTGGCGCCTTTTCCGAAGTTCACAGGCTCAACACCCTGGCTCAGAATGGTGCGCATGGTGCCGATGACACGGTCTTCCCAGCTGAGCTTGCGCTCAAGGTCACGGGTGATGCGGTCGATGGCATCCTTGAGGAAAGGATTGGTCATGCGGACAAGAAGATCCTCGGCGTAGGCGGTGAAGCCTGCTTCGGTGAAAAGTTCGTCGTTGAGGTGGGCGTACTTTTTCACCAGTGCTTTACCGGATTCTTCAACGAATGCGGCACGGGCGACGGCGAGGAGTTCCGTCTGGTCGGCAAGCTCGTCCATGGTGGTGAAACCTTTGGATTTGCCCAGAGTTCCCAGCAGGAAGTGGGTGGCGTTGTGTCCGTAAAGCTTTGCCTCTTCAAAGGGGTAAAGATCGTCCTTCACATAGAGTGAAGCGGTTTTGCGCTCTTCGATGCCGGGGCATTTGGAAATGTAAATGGTGTTGAAGGCTTCCACCAGATGTCCCACCGCGGCACCGGGGGCGAGCATGGGGAGGGGACCTTCTTTCAGAACGCCGCTCATCTTGCCGATGACGGTGTTGAGGTAATAGGTGTTGGGGAAAGCGACGCCCACAGCCTTTTCCAGTTCTTCGGCGGCGTGGTTGTTGTTTTCGGCGGTGTAGATGAAGCGTCTGCGTTCAGGGGAACGCTTGAAGCCCTCCAGCAGCCAGGGGGCGCAGGAGGAGAAGAACTTCACGCTGGGCAGAGCCGTTGCGAACTCTTCAGCTTCGGCGGCGGCTTCGATGAGTTTGGGCAGTTCAGCAGGATCCAGAGGATTGTAGACCTCCACATTGCCGTAAACTTCAGTGGTGATGCTGTCACGGTTGGCGATGTTGATGGTCACGCTGCCGGCGGCGTTGACAGCGTTTTTCAGCTCGTTGTTGACTTCGGCGATGACGATGCGGTCAAAGCCGCCTTTGAAAGCGCCGGCAAGGAAGATGCCGGTCTGGATGGGACCGAGTCCGATTCCGACAAAAGTACTCATGATTTTATTCTCCTTAACAGGTGAAAGCATCGGCACCCGCAGCCAGCTGGCTGTAATGTTTTGCCAATGCGGGAACAGTGAAATCATCTGCCAGCAGCTGACCGGGAGCATTCATTTCAGTTCCGGCGAGGACGGGCAGTTTGAACTTGGCACAGGCGGCGAGGAATTTATCCAGAGCCCCGGTGAGTTTTGCCGCTTTTTCGGCATCAGCGGCGCGCCAGTTGCGGTCGGGGATGATGGTAACGGCACCTGCGCCGTTTTTGACGTGAAGCTCAAGAAGTGCTTCGGGATCAGCTTCACCGGCAGAAAGACCGTTGAGCCATGCCACAGTGGGAACGGCGCCGCATCCCTTGATGAACGCATTCATTTCCTGAAGCGTGGGGAAATTTTCAGGCTTGGGCGCCACATAGCCCACGCCGCCCTGTTTCATCAGTTTTGAGCGGATATTGCCCTCAAGTTTCACGGCATCAGCGGTGAAACCGCCGATCTTGGCGGTCCAGAAACTTTCAAGTTCAGCCCCCTGGAATCTGGCTTCGGCAGCTTCACGGTAGGCGGAACAGATGTGACGCTCGGTCACGTTTCCGGCGGGGGTGCGTTTGGCAGCTTCGGCATCGAAATCAATGGCGATCTCAGAGAGAACGGTGTTGACCTTTTCCACCACCTGACGGGTGCGTCCGTTGGCTTTGGCTTTCAGATCCGCGGCGAACCCCTGCCATTGGGCGGGGACGGCGGAGGAACGGAAGTTCATACCCAGATGATAGGCAACGCCGGGTTCTCCGGGGGAGTTGATCTCTGCGCTTGCCAGTTCAGGCACGAAAACACGGGTTTCCATACCCGCAACGGCGGGAACACGCAAGGCGGCACAGGCGGCGAGGAACTCATCCACACCGTCAAGGACGTCGAAATCCACCAGACCCGCTGCACGCCAGCCCAGATTTGCGGCTAAAGCGGCGATATGGGTGGGGGAGTATCCGTAGCCGTTGTAGGAGTAAAAGGTGTGGCAGTGCATGTTGAAAGGACGCAGAGCCGCCATGGACTCTTTGAGGACCGCACTTCTCACAGCACTGTCGAGACTGTCAAATTCTTTGGGGAAGTTTTCCATTTTATCATCTCAGGATTTTCTGGAGTTCCATCATAAATTCTTCGGCTTCCTGCTGGGTGGGCTGATTGCCTTTCAGATTGCCGATACCGGGTCTGCCGGTCTGATCCACATACCAGTCGGCGGTGGAGCCGCCTGAGAAGGTCACCGTACCGGAAGCGAGGATGCCGGGAGGATTCACCTTGTTGACGGTGACGACACATTTTCCGGAGGCATCACCGGCGGGAGCTTCGCCGTTTTCGGCGGCAAGCCGTGCTTCTTCTTCAGCCTTTTTCGCCTCTTCCTCTTTTTTCGCCTTTTCCTTGGCGGCGGCGATGGCTTTGGGATCGGTGGCGTTCCAGTCGACCTGAAGTTCGGAAGCGATGATACGGATTTCCATATAGGTCAGATGGGTCTGAAATTTTTCATTGACCATATTCTGCAGCGCTGAAAGATTGGTGCCTTTGGCAAGTTCTTCAGTCATAAAAGCTGCGATTTGCTGTTCGAGTTCCTTATCCATGATTAACTCCACATCAGTTAAAGTTATTTGCGTTTGCGGGGATGGCTGTTCAGATTGCGCTTGATGCTTTCCACCTTTTTGGGGCGGGGGACCGCCTCAAGGACGAGGGGGACGCCCGTCAGTTCAAAAGCTCCCCGCAGCTGCCGTTTGAGGAACGACATATAGTTGGGGGCGGCATTCTCTTTGGCGTTGACGAACATCTTGATCTTGGGGGGGCGGGTGCCGGGCATGGTGGCATAATAGAGCTTCAACGGCGCAGGTCCCACGACGGGGGGCGTGTGATGGGCGAAAGCATCCGCCAGAACACGGTTGAGGACCCCAGTGGGGATCTCGCTGTCAAGGTTGGTCATGACCCGTGCGATATTGCTGATGAGTTCATCAAAACGGTTCTGCTTCAAGGCTGAAACCAGAACTGCGGGGGCATAATTCAGCCCGGGGAGTGTACGGTCCACCGCTTTGAGGAGTTCCTCATCGCTCTCTTTGCGCAGATCGCGCTTGTTGACGGCAATGACCACGCCTTTGCCTGCGGCTTCGATCATGGAACCGATCTTGCGGTCCTGTGCGGTGGCGCCGTCGGGTGAGGCTTCGATCATAAAGACCACGATATCGGCACGGTCGATGGCACTTTTGGCACGCATGGCGCTGAAATATTCGACCACGTTTTCGACTTTGCCGGTTTTTCTGAGTCCTGCGGTATCCACCAGAATTGCGGGATAATCTTCATCTCCGGAGCGCAGAGTGAACTCCACATCCACGGCATCACGGGTGGTTCCTGCGATATTGGCGGTGATCATGCGTTTTTCGCCGATGAGGGCGTTGACCAGAGAGGATTTGCCCACATTGGGACGGCCCACGATGGCGATATTGAGAGGTTTGACCACGGAAGCATCGCTTTCTGCGGGACCTTCATAAGCCGGAAGCAGAGAGAGGGCTTTGGAAAAAAGAGGTCCGAGACCGCCCCGGTGCTGACAGCAGACGGGGAAGACTTCAGGGAATCCCAGAACCGAAAATTCAGCGGCTTCATCGGCGATCTTGCCGTTGTCGCACTTGTTGGCGGCGCAGATGACCTTTTTGCCTGTGGCACGGAGCCGCACGGCGATGTCGCTGTCGAGGGGAGTGACACCCGCCTGGGCATCGCCGAGAAAGATCAGCACATCGGCATCGGCGACGGCGGCTTCGACCTGATCGGCGATGGCGGCATCCCAGACTTCGCCGCCTTTCTTTTCGCCGGTCATAAGCCCCAGACCGCCGGTGTCGATAAGGCGGAATTTCCGTCCGTCACGGACGACTGTTGCCATGACACGGTCACGGGTGACACCTGCCTGTTCGTGAACGATGGCAAGGCGTCTGCCCACAACGGCGTTGAAAAGGGAGGACTTGCCCACATTGGGGCGTCCTACGATGGCAATAGCCGGGAGAGAGGATTTTTTATTGTCAGGTTTAGCCATAAAACATTACTTCCGGAAAGTGTTGATAAGATCCCGCAGGGCTTTGGCGGCGGCGCCGGATTTTTCGGCGAAGTCCTCACCGTTTCCGGCGTGGATGATGCCTCGGGAGGAGTTGACTGCAATACCATCTTTGGCTGCGGTACAGCCGAAGTTGACCACCTTTTCCACATCGCCGCCCTGGGCGCCCACGCCGGGGACCAGGAAGGGAAGTTCGGGGCAGAGTTCACGGAGCATTTTCAGCTCTTCGGGATAGGTTGCGCCCACCACGATACCGGCGTTGCCGTTGGCGTTCCAGCTGTCGCGGACAAGTTCAGCCACATGCTGGAAAAGAGGTTTGCCGTCGGCAACCAGATTCTGGAGGTCGCCGGAGTTGGGGTTGGAGGTGCGGCAGAGAATGAAAACACCCTTGTCGGCACGGTCAAGGAAGGGTTTCAGCGTGTCATAACCCATATAGGGGTTCACCGTGACGGCATCAGCTTCGTAACGCTCAAAGACCTCTTTGGCGTACATGGAGGCGGTGGAGCCGATGTCGCCCCGCTTCACGTCGAGGATGACAGGGATGCCGGGGGCGTTTTCGTGGATATAGGCGATGGTCTGTTTGAGTTCATCGTCACGATCCTGACCGGCATAATAAGCCGCCTGGGGCTTGTAGCAGCAGACATAATCTTTGGTGGCATCGATGATCGCCTTGTTGAAGTCAAAGAGAGGGGTTGCACTCTTTTTGACGCATTCGGGCAGTTTTGCGAGATCGGGATCAAGACCCACGCAGACCAGAGAATCGTTACGGCGTACAGTTTCTTTCAAAGCGGCAAAAAAGTTCATTTCTCATATCTCCAATATTTCCCGGAAAAGCTTTTCCGGTTGTGTTCAAATTGTTTTTCTTATAATATACACTCTGAGAGGTGACTTTTCAAAGTCCTTTTTTCCTCAGAGCTTCAACTCCTTTGAAATATTCCAGCATGGGGTCTTTCATGCCGGGGGAGGGCGCGACCAGTTTCTGAAATTCGATGGCTTGGGGGACGTTCCCTGCAAGATAGGCGACACGCGCCCGGACCGCAAAGAAAAGACGGCGGAGTGCGGGGCTCCGGGGGGCGGTTTTGCCCGGAAGGATGTCGGCATACTCAAGGGCGGTAAGATCATACTGGAAACGCTGGAGCAGTTCCCACGCCATCATGCAGCGGGATTCCGGAGCTTTGACGTTGGCTTCAAAACGCCGGAGATTCTGGCGCAGATCTTTTCTGAAAAAGGGATAACGGCTCACGAAATCTATGGCTGTGAAGTAAAGCCTTGCTGCGTCAGGGCGGGCGTTGAGCCGATCCTGGAGCAAGCTCCACGCTTCGGGGATACGGTTGGAGTTCTCAAGGGCAAAAAGCCTCATCCGCAACGCCGCCGGATGAGCGGGGGAAATCTCAAAGATCTTCTCCGTCAGCTGTTTCATCTTGCGTTCACTGCTTTCACGCATAAGCGTTTGCAGCTCATCCAGCATGGGACACACCTTTGCGGCGGCACGGCTGTCAAAACGGTTGTCGAAATACTCTTTGAGCATTTCACCCAGATCAACTGTTTCGCCGCACCAGATGATGGTTCCCTTATGGTCGATGACAAAGGATTTGGGATAAAGAAGGGAGCCTGCCATATACTGCATGGTGATCCTGCGGCTGCTGTCGACGGCGTAGTTCATTCTGCCCTGCCGGATGGGGGGGAGAAGTGTCATGGCATCTGTTTCAGGATCGGGGGTGATGAGAAGCTGGGTGAGCTTGCCCCGGTGGAGCCCCTCAAAGGCGGTAAGCATGGCGACCGTTTCGGCACTTCCCTGTGCCCGGGTGTGGAGAAAGGTCAGGATTTTCAGAGAACCTTCACGGGCAACCTGAGTCAGCTGCAAAGGTTTGCCGTAAAGATACTTCATGGAACTCAGTTCAACAGCTTTATCGCCGCAGCGCAACGCCGCAAGAGGAAGTGCCGCCAAAAGCAGCAGTACCGACAGACAGGATTTTTTCATCATCTTTTCCTTTATGCAAAACAGAATACGGGTGTTCTTGTTTATAATGTAACGCTTCCGGCAGAAAAATTCAAACCCGGGGGGCGTATTTTTCTCTTCTTTTCACAGCCGGGGCGTGTATCGCAGTTGACATTTGTATAAAAAGGTGATAGATTATACTTTATACACATGGAAGACCGACTAATGAAAAACAATCAGGCAAAGTATCCGGAAATCGCAGAGGAACTGCTTTTGCGGATCAGAAAGCATCACTACGAGGGGAAACTTCCCCCCGTGCGGACTCTGGCGTCTGAGTTCGCCGTTTCCACACGCACCATGCAGAAAGCTCTGACGCAGCTGATCAATGCAGAACGGATCTTTCCCGACGGCGTCAACGGCAACAGGATCAATTATCAGAAGCGGAAAAGAGGGAAGAACGGCGTTATCTGCATCTTTGTCAACTCCGCAGTCAGTACAGATGATCCCCTGACCCGGGAACTTCTGCTCCTGATACGCCGGGCGGGATATCAGGTGATGCTTGCCAATATGCCCGATCTCAACAAGATGAGCCACTTTGAAACCGTTTCAAGGATGCCGGTGGATGGATTCATCTTTCTTTTCAGCTCCATCAGAGAGAAACTCTGCGAAGTCCTGACCCTTGCGGACATCCCTTTTGTTGCCGGTAATCAGCTCCCCGAAAAGTATCCCGGTCCCTGGTGTGATTTTGACTTCAAAGAGGCGTACCGGCAGATGCTGAAAACCCTCGCCGCAGAGGGCATCAACCGTATCGCACTCCACGACCTGCCCCGTTTCAGCAATAATCAGGAGTGGATCAAGGTGGTCTGGAAGGAGCTTATGGATGAGTTCCATATCCCCCGCAGATTCCGCTACCCCGTTCTGGGCAAACGGAGTTCGGATGCTCTTGAAAAGGACCTTGATGCCCACCTTGAACAATGGTTCTCACGGCGTTTTGCGCCTCAGGCGATCATTTGCCGTTCCACGGCGGCACCCTATTTTTCCTCAAAGGTAAGCGCAATGGCGTGTTCATGCGATGTGAAGATATTTGATATCGGAAGCGGCACCGGGCCCTCTCTGCCGGGGATCGGCAGGATCTGTATCAAAAATCCATACAATGAACTTGCCTGCTGCATCTGGGAACTCTTTCAGCGGAAAATGAAAGGTGAACCCGACTCCTTCAAAACCGTTTCCGCCGCTTTCGAGGGGATCATTTTCTGAATAAAGGATTTTTTCCGGTAAAAAGATTGAATTTTTAAGGGATTTGTGATATATTAGTTCAAAGGATGATTTAAGTTTGTTTTCTTGAAACGCCCTTCTTTTATTTACAGCTGAGAACAGGATTTTAATTTTGAAAAAAGCCATTACTCTTGTCAACCGTCAAACGGGTGAAACATTTCAGGAATCGGTCATGGGCGACGGCGCATTGCGTTTTGCTTATGAGACCTTTCTCGGTCACTGTCTGTCAGGACTGCTTTTCAACAACTCCGGACTTTCCCGCCTTATGGGGTGGTACTATGACAGCGCTGTTTCCAAAAGAAATATTCCCGCTCTGGCGGCGATCCCCGGCTGTTCCCCCGCCGAAGCGGAGCTTCCCCTTGAAGAATACACCTCTTTCAACGATTTTTTCACCCGCCGCCTCAAAGCGGGGATGCGTCCTTTTGACACAGCTCCGGAACTTCTGGCATCTCCCGCCGACGGCAGGATCTCGGTTTTTGAAGATTTGACGGCAGAGGGAGCGATCCCCGTCAAGGGGGCTTTGCGGAGTCTCAATGATCTCTGCTGCGGCACTTTGCAGGAAGGGCGTTTTGCTGTGGCGGTCATCCGCCTTGCGCCGGTGGATTACCACCGTTACCATTTCCCCTGTGCCTGTTCCCAGAGTGGTGCGCCGCTGAAAGTCAAGGGCAAATACCATTCGGTCAATCCTGTTGCTCTGGCACAATATCCTGATTTGTTCGTTGAAAACACCCGTCAGATCACGGCATTGGACTCTGCCGTTTTCGGTTCATTCAAGTTCCTTGAAGTGGGGGCTTTCGGTGTCGGTTCCATCGTTCAGACATCATCTGCCGGGGAACATGCCAAACAGGATGAAAAGGGGTACTTCAAATTCGGCGGCTCCACTGTTATTCTTGTTTTTGACAACGGAAAAATAAAGTGGGACTCCGATTTGTGCGAAAACAGTGCCAAAGGCTTTGAAACCGTGGTCCGCTGCGGCGAAACCATCGCCAAAGCCCTTGTCTGAGAACTGTCTTAAAAACTTATTGAATCTCTGCCGGAACGTCGTCGGCAAGTGAAAGTTCGAGATCGTACTTTTCTTTCAGGACCTCATAGAGTTCCGGAAAATCGAAAACCCGCAGCATCCCCTTGGGCAGGCAGGAGTTGGGAACTCTGAACTGCCTTTTTTCAACAAGTTTTCTCAAAGAACGGGGAACTTCTGTCAGAATGAGCTTTTTGACCGGAAGTTCCAGTGCCGCTGCGGCAAATGCGGCGATGATGCCGCCCATGCCTCTGCCTGAAAGTGTCAGTTCGCTGTATCCGTGTTCTTTCATAAGCGCAATGGCAGAGAGCAGATCACGGACTTTGCCCCCGGCAAGGGGGAGCCCCAGAAGTTCGGCTGTCCCCTCAACGAAACTGTCCCTGCCCACGGGGGCAAAGAAGTCGTCCGGTGCGCTTCTTCCGGCGGTGGAACGGGATTCGCCCACACCCCGGACGTCGAGGACAAAGAGATCTTCTTCTGACAATCTTTCACGCAATTCTTCACGCGCCGACAAATGGGCGCAGTGGAGCGTCGCCTTTTCCCCACGGGGCAGAAGAGGCGTGTCTGTATGAATGGCTTTGCTCAGGACCGGTCGGATTGTGGTTCCCGGTTCGGGAATGAGGACAAAACGTGCCGCCGCTGTGCCGGGAGCAAGAAATGCGCTGCGGGGAACACGGTAATCGGGGGCAGGGGGCAGCTCAGAGGGAAGTGCAAGAGCTTCCCGCAGAAATGAGCCGATCCCGGCGGCATTTGCTCCGCAAGTCGGAGGAAGCGTTTGGAGAAGTGCTTCATGCTCCGTGAGGGCACCGGGCAGGTCGATGGTGTAATTTGCGGGGGTGACTTGCGCCTCTTCGGGGGTGAGAAGTTCAAAGGCAGGTTCCTCTTTCTCCTCTTTCCCCATGAACTGGGAAGTGAAAAAGCCGTACATCGCTTCACGGCTTTCTTTGCAGTAAGCGTGAGGTCCCGGAGCCAGATTGAAGCTGAGGTTTTCTGAAGCTCCCAGAGCTTTGTAGATGTGGGAAACTTCTTCATAAGATTTTTTCACACTGCGCAGATCGAGGAAATCTCTTTCCGTCGCCATGAGCAGAAAAGGTTTGGGGGCACCGGCAATGGCAAAGTCGGGACGGTCACACCCGGCGGCAAGAAGTCCCTCAGGGGTGCTTTCCGCATCCGTCGGGGTCTCATTGCAGAAAACATCCCGGAGCCGGTTCATGTGGCAGGAAACAGCCGCACAGCGGATACGTTCATCAAGGGCGAAGAGAAAGAAACTCATCTGTCCGCCCCCCGAAGAACCGGTAACGCCGATCTTTTCTGCCATGATCTCAGGACGGGAAACAAGATAGTCCAGCGCGGCTTTCGCATCGTGGATGAAAAGGGCGCTTGTGAGAATACCCGCGGCGCGCAGAGCTTTGCCGAGGAGGGAGTGTTCCGTCGTCGGATTCTGGGGGGGCTTGAACTGGTGACACTCACCCTGACCCGACGGGTCGCAGATCAAAACACCGAAGCCTTTCAGGGCAAGTCCGAAAGCGAAGGATTGATAGGAGTCGCACGCCTTGCCGTCCATGGAGTGTCCGCAGACCCCCAGCACGCCCGGAACTTTGCCGGAGATCCCCTTTTTCCGCATGAAAAGTCCCGCCGTGTAAACTTTGGGACGGACCTCTATGATGACTTTGTCGATGAGGACTCCGTTTTTTTCAATGGTCGCAAGGACTTTAGGGGCGGACTCCCCTTTGGGAAAACGGTCTTTTTCCATAAGTTCATGCAAACATTTCCTGACCTCCCGGCAATGAGCGCGCGCCTCATCTTTCGAGGAAACGGCAAAGATTTTCCGGCGGCGTGCTTCATCGGCACGGGCGCTGAAAGGTTCAAGATAATCGTAGAGGGAGTTGGCAAAAGGGATCTCGGAGGACATTTTTTATTCCTTGAATTTCAAAGTACACAAAGTGCGGAACGAATCAACGATGACGGTGGAGCTGTCGATCAGTTGAGCCTTGACCCCTTTTTCATAAGAAAAGGCTTCTACCGCAGAAACTTCAAAGGGGAGCTTGATGATCACGTTTTCCGCATCTTTGCCGTTGTCGCAGTGGATGAGGTGGATGAGCTTTTCTCCCTGAGGTGTCAGAGCTGTTTCCAGCAGTATGGCGGGTTGATTGACCTTAAAGGGTTCGGCAAGTGCCGCCAGATCCTCACCGGGGAAGGGGACCGTGCATCTTTCGGCGCCCTCTGCGTTGTAGATCCCCGCATCGGTAACAGCGAGAACCCGGCAGGGGAGGGATTTGTAGAAATTGATTTCTTCTTCTGAGAGCATCACCACGCCGGGGAGAATAAGGGTCTCATCAGCAGATGGTTTGTCACCGGGGAACACCACTTCAAAGGGAATATGCCGCATGAGCAGTTCATTGCAGACATCGGTGAAAACGCTCCTTGCAGTGTTGTGGTCCATGAGGCGTGAATCCGGGTGGTAAAGGAGCTTGACCTTGGAACAGGGCTTTGACTCAGCGTAAAGCTCGGGATGTTCAAGATAGTAGTGGAAAATGGATGAAAGCAGAGAGTGGTGAGGTTCTGTATCCATGACCATAGCTCCCTTGCCGCTTTTCAGGGGACGGGCAAGCCAGTTGCTGCCGCAATCGGAGCCGAAAACCAGACTTTCCGCCTGAAAGAGGGTGATCTCTTCGGCAGTTTCGGGGATCCGCAGGGAGTGTTCATTGTGCAGCCATGAGGTGTTCAGCACCGAAAGCCCCACCCGTCTGCCCAGCTTGTAGCCCGGTGCCGTGGTGGTGAGTTTGCCATCCTTGTAATTGATGAAAGAGCCGGTTTCAATAAAGACCTGATCGGCTTCGGGAGGCGTGAAAGCCGGATCATAGCCCACCACGCCGGGAGAGGTGAAACGGCCTATACCGCAGTTGTAAAGAACGATGGCATCGGGGTTGATGGCTTTGACCAGCTGAAAGGTTTTCCGGTGACGCCATGCGCAAAGTTCACGGCGGTATTTGAGATAGTGGAGCCGGAGAGGCTCATTTTTGGAGTCTTCACCGGGAAGTGCCACATGGTTGAAGCTGTGGAGTGCATATTTCCGGGGATCGGGAATGTTTTTGCGCAGATACTCCCTGAACCCCTCAACACATTTGGGACAGTAACATGAAAGACAAGCTCCGTTGTCAAAGTGGAATCCATCCAGCTTGACCGTGTTCAGTCCGAATTCGATGAGTTTGGGGTAGTATTCATCATAGTAGAGCGAGGCATTGTAACAGGCGTAATTTCTGTTGACGAATCCCCCCTCGAAAGAGGGATGCAGGATCTTGCCCTCCTGAGTGAGAACAGCACAGTCGATGGCGCCGGGGAGTTCATCTTCCAGCGTTTCATAGTAATAGGTCCCGATGGTGCAGTAGCCGATGACTTTGATACCGTATTTGTGGGCGATCTGGACCACTTCGGCGGTACGCATCATATCATCGTGTTCCATCTGGAGCCCGAAGCCTTTATAGTAGTGGGTATAAAGTTCATTGACCCCCATGGCGGCGGCTTTGGCAATGGCTTCTTCGGTATGAAGTCTGTCATACCAGTCGGGGAGCCATTCGCCATTGCCCAGAAGGGAGTAAAGATCACTGTGACGGCGTTGATAAAACTGTTTGGGTTCATGGCCCCAGAAGGCCCAGACGAGAGGTTTCATGTTTCGTTCCTTGTTTTTTTCTGAAATCAGGGGAGGTCTGTCAGAAACGGATCTTTCCCTGAGTGTCTCTGGTGTTGCGCCATGTGGCTTGTTCAAAGTTGTGTTCCCAGACGGAGTAGAAATTCACCCCGGGGAAGGTGTGGTCGGCTGTGGCGTTGAAAAGCCACTCTTCGCCCGGAGCAGGTTTTTTTCCGAAAACAGAGTAGGGGATCGTCAACTCGGCGGAAATCTCTCCGGGAGCAAGTTTCACATTCGGCGCAGGAACCGTCACGGTCCCGGCATATCCGGCATTGGTGTAGAGATCCCCTTTGCCTTTGTTGGCGATATTGTCCATTCTTTTGGCGTAACGGGTGAGTCTGCCGCTGCGGAAACGGCAGATGAATCGGCTCAGATTTTTGCTGTCAGGACCAAGTATGACCGAAATCTGCTCTTTGACCATCTCTTTGCCGGTGGCGTTGCTCTTGATGAAGACCACTTTCAAGTTTTCCCCCTCATTGCGGCAGAAAAGACGGACTGCTTTTTCTTTATGTACAGGAAGCATGTCGGTCAGATAGTTGCCGGGAATAAGGTATTGGGCTTTGGGGTCGCCGGCTTTGATACGCCTTCCGGCGCATTTGACGGCGTTGGACTTCAGCCAGCGGGCATCCCAGTTGAAGGGGGCAAAGAGCAATCCTCTCATTCTGCCTCCTGCAAGGGCGGCGGGTTTTGCGGCGTAGGCAAAGAGGGGGAATCCATCTTTGTATGCCTGATTGTGTTTGTTCCATTTGAGGGCATCGATAAAATCCTGCCGCATGACGAGGTACTTTTCAGTTTCCTTCCAGTCGGCATCAGAAAGCGTTTTGCGGAATTTGCTCAGGGCATTGACCGCTTTGGCGGTGAGCATGAGATAGTCCAGTTCCCAACGGACAAGGGAGAGCTGCCAGTTTCTGCCGGATTTGGCTTCGGCTTTTTTGAGGAGCTGATCCAGTTTTTCCATGACCTCAGGAGTCCAGCGGACACGGATCGTCCCCACGGAACCCCGGTCGATGAAAGGCAGTTTGCCGCTGAGCAGAGCGGGGTCGTTCCAATCCACCTCTTTTGTGGTATAGTGAAGATCGAGCCGTGAGTTGATAAGGGTGTAGAACTCTTCCATCTCTTCCGCCGCTTTGGGGAATATGGCACCGCAGAAGCGTTTGAGCAGTTTCTTTACATCCTGATCGGGGTCTTCGGTGAGTTTGAGCCAGGCGTAGTAGTTGGGTCCTTCAAGACCGTGAGCTTCGCCGAAACCGCAGCAGTAGATCCCCCTGACATGGCTTTTGAGCAGGGATTTGACCTGCGCTTGCAGAAAATTCAATGAACGCTTGGGCATGAAGCCTTCGTAGTTGTAGTAGCCCCAGTTGTAAAGGTAGACTACAAAACCGCCGGGGACCTTGTAAGAGGACCAGGATTTGAGGATCTCTTCGCTGTAAGGGGCAAGTTCAATGACCACATTTGAGGGGAATTCCCTGAAACTTTCAGGAGGACGGCGGGTGGGACCGTAAGCGATGATACACACCTTTTTTCCCGGACGGTCTTTCAGAAGCCGCTTGGCAAAGCTGCGGTGCAAAATCCAGAGTTTTTCGCCCCACACCGTGGAGGCACGGTAGGCGGACTGGTCAGAAGCCTTTGCCCCGGGACGGAGTCCGAAAAGATCGGCACAGTGGGTACATTCACAGGGCAGAAAACCGTCGCTCTGCGCCAGCTGCACCATTTCGTAACCCCGGTCGATGTGGTCCAGAACCTCTTTGTAGATCAGCTCCTGAACGTTTTTGTTGGAAAGGCAAAGCTGGACACGGGGACCGGGGTTGCGTTGCCCCTTGATCAGGGCAAAGTACTCCGGATTGGATTTCAGATACTTTGCCGGGGGGACCGCCTGATTGTGGTTGTGTCCGCCGTAACAGCCGTACCAGGGAGCGTAGAAACCGTTGTTGGCAACATCGTATTCAAGGGTGCGTCTGCCGGTCATGTTGTATTCTATGGCGGGGGTGCGCCTGAAGGTGTAGTTTTCAGGCACACTGAGTTTTGCGGTTTTGGGAACTCCGTCGCAGAAGTCCGGCGTCCCCGCAAAGACGGCGTTGAGAAATTTTTCAGCAAAGGTCAGCATCGCCTTGTATGACCCCAGCATGTAGATCTGGCGGTGGGAGGCTTTGGGATTCTGCCTGTTGCGCCAATCCATGCCGTGAAGGTAGATGTTGCCGTTTCTGACATCGATACGGTGTTCCCAGATGCCGTACTTTGCCGGAGCAAGTCCCGCTTTACGGAGCGCCGAGGTCCCGCCGATGAAAATCGCCTTGCCTTTGCCGTCGAACCGGCTTTCAGGGAGCGCGGGAAGCACCGCCCCCGTGGCGTGGCGCAGGATCTTCTGCAAGGTGTTGGCAGCGGTGGAACTGTAACGGTTGTGATGGGGGAACAGTTCTTTGTCCGCATAGACGATCCGGTAAGCTGATTTGCCATTGCTGATGATCTCAATATCAGCTGCATTCAGCAGAAATGCCGCTCCGCAAAGGAGGAAAAACAGGATTTGTTTCATGGGCTGTCCCCCCTTTTCCTTTACGCCAGAGTATCCTTGCAGACACGCATCACGTTGCCGCCGATGATCTTCTGGATGTCACTGTCGGAGTAGCCGCGCATGACAAGTCCCACGGTGAAAAGGGGCCAGTTGGTCCAGGCGAGGGAGGCGAAATCGTCAGGATCATTGCCGCCTGATCCGGGGGCGCGCCAGTATTGCTCCCAGTTCTTCCGGTAGGTGGGGGGATTTTCGAGC
>JAZONY010000002.1:0-11387 GCA_045654705.1 Victivallaceae bacterium | reverse complement strand
CCGAGCGCGCAAGGTTGGAGCGGAATAAGCCCCTGCGGTATTCCGCAGGGGGCGCCCCGAGTCATGTCGGGGCGAATGGAGTGAAACCTGAGCATCTAAGCCCCCCTGAGATCAGCCGCAGGCTGTCGACGGGGGGCGCTGTGATTGAGATGAAGCCTTGTACCACAGTGGTCGAAGCCCCAAACCTCCCCAAAACCAGTATCACCGTTGCACCACAACAACACGGCCCACAGGTCGCAAAGAATGGGGGCTTGGGGGAAAGAAAGCGCTGGCGCTGTCTTTACCCCAACTCCCCGGACCTTAAGTAAATCTCTCACAACCAAAGGTATGACCAAACAAAAAGGTTGTAATCACACACTCAGCCTCTCAGTACTGGTAAACGCTCTGATTTTGCATGAGTGTCTGGTGCGGCACTTTGTCGGACATGTCGGACAAGTCGGACTTTATTGGTGTGCCGCCCCACAGAGGGTGGAAAGAGGGAAATTATTTGATAGTGAGTTTCAGGTCTTTGATTTCCACTTTTTCGTTTTCTTTCATGTAACTTCCCACGATGTAAAGACAGAGTTCTTTGATCTCTTTGCGGGTCTTGAAGGTGTGTCTGCACGCCTTCCAATCTTTGGAAACATCCCACCTTTTCAGGGTCTTTCCGTGGTAGGAGCCGCCTTTGCCGATGGCTTCGCGGAGTGCGATCTGGACCGCACCGTTGAGTTTTTCAGTGCGGTATTTGAAGCTCAGTTCCATGGTTTTTCCGCTGATCTCAGACTCCTTGAGAGGAATGACCGCCTGGGCTTTCTGATAGCCGTTGGCTCTGCGGTCGGCGGTGTTGGCGGTAATGGTGATCACGCCGTCAGAAGCGATCTTCACCTTTGAAGACGCAGGATTATACCACTTTTTCAAAGCGGCAAGGTTGATTTCCGTCCCGGATGAAACAAGTGATACACACAAAATCAAAAATGCAATAAAACTTTTCATGATCTTTTAACTCCTTGGACCTTCCTTCACTCCACAGCCAGCGTCACGGGGCGCCAGATGCCGCCCTGACCGCCCTTGTCGCGGACTTTGACGATGAGGGACTGGTAAGGGATGTTCCAGTTGACATTCTGATCGATACGGATATTGAAAGATTTTTTCCATTCGTCGCCGCCTTTGTAGACTCTTTCGCCGCAGTATTTGCCGTTGAGGTAGATCCATGCGGACTCATCCACGGCGCCGAAGATCAGGTAAATTTTTCTGCCTTTCCACTCTTTGGGGAGATTGAGGCGCAGACCGTACCAACCGATACCGTCATAATTTTTCATGAATTTGCGCATTTCGGGATGGGCGAAGTGTCCGGGATTTTCCCATCCGGAATTGACATTGATTTTTTCCCAGCATGACTCAAATTCAGAAAAAGAGGTCTTGTGCCAGTTGAGCTGATCGCCCTCGTTTTTGGGGTCGGGGGTGAAGAACCAGTAGGAGCTGAGAGCTTTGCCCAGGGAGAATTTACCGAGAGCTGCGACAAGTTTTCCTCCGGTGACATCGCCGAAGTCGGATTCGATATTGAAGAGCCGATACCAGTTCATATTGACTTTTTCCCAGTTTTCCTGCCGGAACTTGTGGAGTTTCTGAGCGGCGGGAAGTTTCGCCTGTCCGTTTGCGGCAATGGCGCGGTAGGAAAGACGGGCGTGGGTGTTGGAAAGGATAAGCTGGTCAAGGAGTTCTTTTTCTCTGGGGTTGAGATTTTTCTTCAAACCTTTCTTCAAGATCTCATCGGTGATATCGAAATCCTTTTCGTTGTAGTATTTGGCAAGATCCCACATAAGACCTCTGCGGAAATTGCCGTAACGGCCTTTTTCGGCGATTTTTTTCCGGTTGGGGATGAGCCGTTTTTCATACATCTCTTTCTGCCAGTAGATGTAATACGCCTTGACATCGGGGGCGGCTTCACCGTAGGCGGAGCAATATTCGTTGAAGTGTTCCTCAAAGGTGCGTTGGGGGTAGATATGGGCGCGGGCGAGGATGTAGTCCGCAACGCCGGTGGCTGCCCAGAAGCCGTGGAGCGTGTCGTAGTCGGTCCCCGTCATGCCGTTTTTGTAACCGATCTGAAAATGTTCAAAGAGGTTTTTCTCGATGCCCATGGGGAGTCCGGTGTTGATATGCTGGTCGTTGGGCCGCTGGAACATCTCATCTGCGCCCATCTTGCGCCAGGCTTTATACATGGCATCGGTTTTTTCGCAGCTGGACATGGAGGGGACGAATCCGATGACGATGCCCGGTTCGACACGGTAGCGGCGGGGGGGGAAACGGTAGACACTGTAAGCGTAGAAGCCCACTCTGACTTTGGGATCGATCTTGCGGGCTTCTTTGATGACTTCGTTTGCCATCCAGATATAGCGGTCGGTGAGTTGGGTATCCCACTTATGTCCGGGGAGGATGGGGGCATCGAGTTTGCGGCATTCGGCACATTCGCAGTAGTTGCCCCAGTCGTTTTCGCAGACGTTGATCATGGGGGCGCGGACTTTGGCATTTTTCCAGTTGTCCACGATTTGTTTGATGAAGGCGCGGTTTGAAACGCACATCTTGATGTTGGAGGGATTCCCCCAGGGGGCGCGTTTGCCCTTGTGGAGTGCGAAATACTCCGGATGGGTCTTGCCGTAGCGTTTCCACCAGGAGGTGAAAGCGTGGCCGTAAGAGTAGCGGACACTGGCACCCATACGCATCTGTCTCAGCCACCGCCAGGTGTCAAAGGTTTTCTGTTTGGCGGTGCGGTGCGCCTGCTGCCGGTAGAACTCCGGATAGCTCATATTGCCGGCGGCAACTTTGGGATTGATGCTGTCGGGACGGATTTCCCGTTTGACCAGTTTTCCGGGGTCCCAGCGGTTTTCGGCGGTTTTGAGTTGGAGTACTTTTGCAGGCGTGTAGGAGGTCCCCAGTTTACCGGGAGCGAGAAAGAGGAACTTGAGCTGCTGTTCCAGAAAATCATAGACAGCGGTCAGGTCGCCGTTGCGTCTGGACCAGCGGAAAATAAAGGCCGCATCGGCTTTGGGAGAGATCTCAGCCGATTCTCCGTAAAAGCGGGTCATTTTTTCATCGGTCTGCCAGACCGCTTCTTCGGGTTTCAGCCGGGCATCGGCAGGTTTTTCAAAGAGAAAGATATACTTTCCCGGAACCGCTTTTGAAGCGATGGGGATTTTTTGGTTCGTCATCATTTCCACATAGTATTGGAGTTCCGAAGCCGCAAGGCGGGCGACGGGAGAGGCCTTGGGGGAGACGACGATCACAGCATTTTCCGGCTTGACGGTAAAGGTTCCCGCCGAAACCAGAGAGAGGGCTGACAAAAGCAGCAATATAAGATGTTTTTTCATAAAGTCCCTCATCAATTATTTGCTGACTTCGACGACGATCCTGCCGTAGTTGCCTGAAACGGTGACTTTGTTGCCTTTCAGAGTGACTCCGGCGGATTTTTCGATGATGGCGACTTTTGCATTTTCAGCAAAGGGCAGCAGATAATCTTTCACGCTCTTGTGGAAGTCGGCGTAGACTTTGGTGCTGTTTTTGTGGGGAATGGCAAAAAGGACACTGGCTTCTCCGATCTTTTCGGGGTTGAAGTAGCAGCGGTAGCCCACCATTTCAAAGACCGTTCCTTTGGGGACGATCTTTTTTCCGGGGGAAAAGTGGGAGGGATAGGTCTTGCCCCAGGAGGGGATGATGAATGCCAGACGGTTTTTGGCGCGTTCAGCATGTCTCAACGCGCCGTAAGCGGGATCAAATCCCAGCACATTGCCGATTTTCCGGACTCTTTTGCCGTTTTCGATTTTGCCGAGGAATTCGATCCAGCGGTCGGGGAGGTCGGCGGGGTCCACGAAATTGCCCTTGACGGGGATCTCGAAACGGGGATTATTGCCCCTTTTGCCTCTGCTCTTGAAGGTCATATCCTGAATACCTTCAAAGTCATAGGGACGGCTGTCGGCCTGATAGTTTTTGCCGTTGAAAAGAAAAACCGCGGACTCCCGCCAGGGAGTCGTTTCAGGGATCTGAAACTTTTTGACCTTGGGGATGTATTTTTCATAGAAATCATAGGTTTTCCCCATTTCCATATCGCTGTCCTGCATGGTGGAAATGCCCATGACACAGAGATCCCGGTCAAGGGTGATCTTGCACTCCGCCCGGCAGGCGCCGTTGGGGTAGAAGCTGTAAACATAATCCCAGGTGGAGTAGAAGTCGTTGACCTTGTCGTGGAGGAATGCCGCTGCGGTGAGGGCTTCAAAGGTGCAGATGGCGGTTTTTTCCACCACCTTGACCTCTTTTGCCTTGAGGATCTTGCCCTGAGGGAAAGGTTTGCCGTCAAGCAGATAGACCCGGCTCAGGGTCCGTGTCGCCGGGAAGTTGTTGAAGTTCGTCACCGCCTGAGCCTTGGGGAATTCCCCCTTTTTCATGGGAGGAAGCACACGGAACTTGTCTTTGGAAACGATCTGGCAGATCCAATGTTTTTCAGAGATCTTTTTGCCGATGTCGGCCTGGGTGTATCCGTGGTCGGGGAGCGTGATCTCGGAACCGGTGTAGCCGTGGTTGCCGCTCAGGATGTAAACGCCCCTCTTGGCAGGATCAGGATAGATGTGCATGACACCGGTGGAGTCTCCGCACCAGTGGAACCTGCCGAAGTATTTTCTTTTGATCATCAGGTCACTGTCCGGGATTTTTTTATCCACCAGCGCAGAGTAGGAGTAGTTGAACTGCTTGTTCCCCCCCAGTCCGCAGATGCGGAAAAGATCGGTTTTCTCATCCCATGAACTGCGCATGTAAAGAACGTTCCCCTGTAAGCAGACGGTCATGGTTTCCGCTCCGGCAATCACTGCCGCAGCAAAAATGAGAAGTACGGAAAACAGATGTTTCATAATATCATTCCTTATGTTATGGATTATCTTAAAAATGAGTGGTTGCCCTTAAAATAATATACAAATCAGAGTTTTGCAACCCTTATTTCTGATAAAATAACGACTTTCTTTGTTTTTTTACATTAAAAAAGTGGAAAAAGGCGCCGGACTGTGCTAAATTATAACAATTGTCTATTTTTTCAAGGAGTTTTTAATATTATGTCAACCAAATGGATCTCTCACCGGGGGGAGTCTTATGATGCTCCCGAGAACACTGTGTTCGCTTTCAGGCTGTCACAGGAACGGAAAACCGACGGTATGGAGTGCGATATCTACTTTACCAACGACGGTAAAGTCGTCTGCAACCATGACGGCGATACCGGGAGAGTTTCAGGGAACTTTATCAAGGCTTCTGTTACCGAAAGTTCCTACGCCGGTTTGCAGCAGATAGATGTTTCCAACGGCAAAAAGGGTTACGAGGGCGCCCGGATCCCCCTCTTTATCGACACGCTCCCCTATCTGGGCGAGGGCAGAGAGTACTATGTGGAAATCAAAGGGGGCGATGTGAACCTTGCTCCCGCCCTCATCAAACTTGTGGATGACTCCGGTATCCCCGCCGAACAGTTCGTCATGATCAGTTTCAGCGATGCGGTGGTGAAGTTCTACAAGGAGCTTGCCCCTGAACGCAAGGCTCTGCTTCTGGTGGGGGGCAATCCCGTTGCCGATGCGCCTGCGGTCATCGAAAGACTCAAAGCCTGTCACGCCGACGGTGTGGACATCCGTTACTCCGACAACATCGACGAAGCCTATGTCGCTGAAATCCGTGAAGCGGGATTCGGTTTCGCCGTCTGGACCGTCGATACTCCCGAACTTGCGAAAAAATATCTCGACCTCAAGGTGGATGCCATCACCAGCAACCGTGCCGCCTGGCTCCGGGAAATGTTCCGCTGATCATCTCAGAAGAAAGTTTTTATATTATGGAAAAGAAATCAAACCTTTATGCCATGGACTTCATTGATGCCGATCATCTTGAAGCCATGCAGCTTGAACGGATGAAAAAAATCATCCGTCACGCCTTCAACAATGTGGAGTTCTACCGCAACCGTATGCGGAAATACAATCTGACTCCTGACTCTATCAAGACCCTTGATGATGTGGCAAAACTGCCCTTTATGGTGAAACAGGATCTGCGCGACACCTATCCTTTCGGACTTCTTGCCGTGCCTCAGTCCGAAGTGGTGCGTCTCCACGCTTCAAGCGGGACCACCGGCAAACCCATCGTCGTCGCCTACACCAAAGAGGACCTGAAAGTCTGGACCGAAGTGGTCCACCGTGCCCTCGCCAACTGCGGACTGACCAACTCTGATATCGTCCAGATCTCTTACGGTTACGGACTTTTCACCGGCGGTCTGGGCGCACACTACGGCGCGGAAGATCTGGGCGCAACAGTCGTCCCCACTTCAGGAGGCAACACCCGCCGCCAGATCATGCTGATGCGTGACTTCGGCGTCAACGCCATCTGCTGTACCCCCAGTTACTTCATCCACATGATCGACGAAGCCGCCAAAAGCGGTATCGACCTGCGTGAACTGCCCATCCGGGCCGGTATTTTCGGCGCCGAACCCTGGACCGCAGGGATGCGCAAATATGTGGAAGAAAATGCCGGTATCGAAGCCTTCGATATCTACGGACTTTCAGAGATCATCGGTCCCGGCGTCGCCATCGAATGTCCCTGCCACAGCGGACTTCACGTTTATGAAGATCACTTCTACCCCGAAATCATCGACCCCGATACCGGCGAATCACTCCCCGACGGCGAATACGGCGAACTGGTGCTGACCACCTTGAGCAAATATGCCATGCCCATGATCCGTTACCGGACCCGTGACCTGACCCGTATCATCCCCGGCAGATGCGCCTGCGGCAGAACGATCCGCCGGATCGACCGCATCTCCTCCCGGAGCGATGATATGTTCATCATCCGCGGCGTGAACGTCTTCCCCTCCCAGATCGAAGCGGCACTGTTGAGTGTCCGGGGGACCACCCCCAACTACCTCATCACCCTGACCAACGACAACAGAGGTATGGACAACGTTGCCGTTGAAGTTGAACTTTCACAGGAAAAATTCAACGAACTCGGAGAAAATCAGGAAGGTTTCCGCCGTCAGGTTTCCGCCATGGTGGAATCCGTCACCGGGATCCGCATCGCCATCGCCCTGAGAGAGCCCGGAACGCTCCCCCGCAGCGAAGGCAAAGCTAAGCGCGTCGTCGACAACCGCACCCGCAGTTAACCGTCATAAGACCCGAAAGTGTTGCAAAACCTGTAAAAGAAGTTTTGCAACACTTTTTTTTTCAGCCCCGGAAACAGAGCGTTGACCGGTACTGAGGGGTTGGGTTATCGGTCATACCTTTGGTTGTGAGTGATGACACCGCAAACAAACGCCTGGGGCGATAACTTTGCGCTCGCTTTGCCATGGGTAACTGGTTATAGGTCTTATAAGTCCTATAAGTCTTATAGGTATTGGCTGGTGATACCATTGACTTCCGTGGCGTCTGCTTGGCGTGGTCGGCTTACAGCGTTGATTTGCGGTTCTCAAAGCCTGTATCAGTTGACGGCTATTTTTTTGGGGATGGCGTGTTCCGCTTTGGGGAGGTGGACGGTGAGAAGTCCGTTCCCGGCGGTGGCGGAGATCTTGTCCACATCCACGGCATCCGAGATGTAGAATGACCTTTTGAAGACTACGGGCATCCCTTTGCGGTGGAGTGAACTTTTCCCCTCGATCTTCAACATGCCGTTACCGGCTTCGATACCGATGTCGGCACTTGAAGCACCGGGCATCTCAAAGATGATGGTCACGCCTTCGGGAGCTTCTTCCACATCGGCAGGGGGGCGCAAAGTCACATATTCAGGGGCTTGGGCGTTTTCTTTGTTCTTGTTTTCTTTCATGGCGAATACTCCTTTTCCTTGAATTTACTTGCAGCATCCGACTTTGATGGTGCGGGACTTTGCACTTTTTTTAAGTTCTCTGGGGATCTCGACCTTGAGAACGCCGTTTTCATAAGAGGCTTTCGCCCCCGACTGCTCCACCCGGACAGGCAGATGGAGCGACTCTTCAAAGTTCATGCAGGAGCGTTCTTTGAAGGTGTAGTTGTGTCCGGGATTGGCGTGTTCATTTTCGCAGCAGCACCGGGTCTTGACACTGATGAGATTGCCGGTGATCTCCACGTCGAAGTCCTCAGCCCTATGCCCCGGACAGGCAAAAAGAAGTGTCACCTCCTTTTCCCCGACTTTCAGGTCGTGGACCGCTCCCCAGGGTGTGGGATGGTGATGCAGAAGATCCTGAGTCCCCGGACCGAAAACGGAACGGAAAAACTCTTCCACGCCCGGCAGGGGGTGGTCCAGTTCCATGGGGAGATCGTTCTCCCGTTTGGCGAGCAGATTCATAAAAATACTCTCCTCCTCTTTCACGGCAGCGGCTGATTCCGTGCCGCAACAATCAAGATAAGCGGTTCTGCGGAGAAATCAAGAGTTCTTTTGCAAAAAAGTTCTTTATTGATTTGCAATTTACGCAAAACGGTGTTATGTTACAGTGAGCAATAGAGGAAAATGTTTTAAAAGCTTTTTTTGTTTTATGGATCTTGAGAAAAAAAGAGAGTTCGATGTGAAACGCAGCCGCAAATGGATGCTTTCACTCAACTATATCCCCGCAGGGACCTGAGGCCCTGAAATCATGCTTCCCCCCCCGTGAAAAAAAGGAGTTTTTTTCCTCCCTTTTTTCCCAACCGTTTTTGTATTCCGGATCCCTGATCTTTCAAAATATTTCTATAAACACAAGACAACAGGAGTGTATAAAATGTCAAAAATCCGCACAGTCCTCGGTTTTGATATGGAAACCGACATCGGCAGCTGGACCAGTTTTTATGACGGGTTCCGCATCGGTACCCCCCGGATCCTTGAGATCCTTGACCGCAGAGGCGTTACCGCAACCTTCTTTTTCACCGCTGACTCCGCTCAGAAAAACCCCGATATGGTGAAGATGGTCAAAAATGCCGGTCACGAAATCGGATGCCACACCCTTTTCCACGAAACCATCGGCGACTCCCTCTTTGAGATCCCCGGCATGATCCCCATTCTGCCCGAAGAGGTGGAACACCGTATCGAACTCTGCACCCAGATCGTGGAAGATATCGCAGGTGTCCACCCCACAAGTTTCCGCTGCCCCCGTCTTTTCGGCTCCACCCAGGTGGTCCGCGCTCTTGAGAAGCTGAACTACAAGGCAGATGCCACCTATCCCATGTACTTCTACAAAGAGCAGCTGGTTCCCTACCATCCCAGCGCCGACGACTGGACCAAAAAAGGCGATATGAAGCTGGTGGAGATCCCCAACTTCGCCGACCTTTCCATGGAGTCCAAGGACCAGTACGGCAGAGATATGGACCAGTGGCCCCTCTGGAGAACCGAGAACGCTGAAGCCGTGATGAAACATGTCAAAGGTTACAGCAAGTACTGCGCCGACCGCAACACGGAGCCCTTCCTCTGCTTCTACGCCCACCCCTGGGAGTTCGCCAAGATGCCCGAAGGTCTCATCCACTCCGGCGAAGGCGCGGTGCTGCCTGATCCCTTCATCATCAAGAACTGCGGCGAATACTCCGCTGTGCAGTTTGAACGCCTGATCGAAATGCTCCAGAGCGAGGGCTACGAGTTCTATCAGGCAGGCGACATCACCGTTGATTAATAACAATAATATAAACGATCCCAAACCAAAACAACAAAAGGAATCAAAATTATGAAGATCCCGACACAGGAGTATTTCGATCGTATTGCCAAGTTCCAGGCCAATATGAAAGCCGCAGGTCTCGATGCCTGTCTGGTCCACGGAACTGAATCCGACTTCGCCAACGTCCGTTATCTTTCCGAATACTGGCCCACCTTTGAACAGGCGGGTGTTTTCGTTCCCGCCAGCGGCGATGCCATTTTGCTCATCGGTCCCGAGAGCGAAAAGTATGCCCGCGGCCGCAGCGTGCTGCCCAACGTGATGATGATGCTCAACTACCGTGAGTCCGCCGAACCCGACTACCCCGGTATTCCTCTTTCCACCTTTGACGCCGTCGCCAAAGCCGCCATGGGCAAGAAGAAACTGAAAAAACTCGGTTTGGTCGGCACCGCTGTCATGACCAAACCCACCCTTGACGCCCTCGCCGCCCAGCTCCCCGGTGTGGAACTGGTCAAGGCTGACGACGTTTTCAAAGAACTGCGCTGGATCAAGAGCGAAAACGAACTCGCCTGCCACCGCAAAGCCTTCAAAGTGGCTCAAAAAGCTGTCCAGGCCATGCTCAACGAAATCTAACCCGGCATGACCGAGTTCCAGGCTATCGGTATCGCCCAGCGCGAAATCTACGCCAACGGCGGTGAATACGAAGGCCACAGCCTTTACTGCTTCGGCGGCGACCGTACCAGCAACGGTATCAGCCGTCCCACCGCTGCCAAACTGAAAAAGAACGAGATCATCCAGCTGAACATCGGCGCCCGCGTCGGCGGTTACAGCTCCTCCATCGGTCTGCCCGTCTACTTCGGCAAGCTGCCCAAGGCTCAGATGGCTCTGGTCGAATTCGGTCTCCGCGCTCACAAGTACACCTTTGAACTGATGAAAGCCGGTGCCGATGCCGCCAGCATCGCCAAGGATTACACCCAGTGGGGTATCGATCAGGGCTGGGGCGATTACATGCTCTACGGACCTGTCCACGGTCTCGGTATCATGGAAACCGAAAGCCCCTGGATCGAAACCACCAGCAACTACACCCTCAAACCCAACATGACCTACCAGATCGATACCTTCTTCACCGGGAACGGATACGGTCTGCGCTGGGAACGCGGATGCATCATTCAGGAAGGCGGCTGCGAACTGCTTTCCAAGAAGTTCATGTCCCTCAAGGACTGCAAACTGGATTGATGTTCCTGTAACTGAAAGACTTCCGTTTCCCTTTCAGGAGGCGGGAGTCTTTTTTCATGGAGAAAAATTATGCGTGCATTAGTTCAGAGAGTCAAAAAAGGCAGCGTCACCATCGACGGAAAAGTCAACGGCGCCATCGGTCAGGGGTTGGTCATATTGCTGGGCATTACCCACAATGACACAGAAAAAGATGCGGACTTTGTGGCAGATAAATGTGTCGATCTGAGGATTTTTGAGGACGAAAACGGCAAGATGAACAAAAGTCTTGAAGAGATCAACGGCGAAATACTGCTTATTTCCCAGTTCACCCTTTACGCCGCCACCCGCAAGGGACGCCGTCCCTCCTTTGACATGGCAAGCCGTCCGGAACACGCCGAACCCCTTTACGAATACTTCATTAAAAAGCTCCGGTCACGGGGTGTCAAGGTCGAAACCGGGATCTTCGGTGCCGACATGCAGGTCGAGATCCACAACGACGGTCCCGTCACCATGCTGGTCGAGTACCCCGACCCGCAGTGAGGGAAGCAAATAAACGCCGGGCAGATGCCACGGAAGTCAAGGGTATCACCAGAAGTCGGATCGT
>JAZONY010000001.1:0-75025 GCA_045654705.1 Victivallaceae bacterium | reverse complement strand
CAGCGCCCCCCGTCGACAGCCTGCGGCTGATCTCAGGGGGGCTTAGATGCTCAGGTTTCACTCCATTCGCCCCGAGATGACTCGGGGCGACCCCTGCGGAATACCGCAGGGGCTTATTCCGCTCCAACCTTGCGCGCTCGGCGCGAAGCGCCTTCGCTGGCTCACGGCTTCGACCACTGTTTATATTTGTTTCAGCTAGCGGGCGCCTTGTCCACTGGTCAATACAAGTGGGCTGTGTCAAAACAACGAAAACGCCCGCAGACTGCCAACCGGCTCGAGGGTTTAATATGCCCCTGCGGCGTTGAACACGGGGGGAACGGTTATTCCTGTCTGTGGACCAGACATTATCGGAAACTGATGTTTTGCAACACCCCCCTTTTTTTTGTTTCAGAAGTTGAAGTAGATAAAGGGCGAGTATTTCACAAAGAGGAACATGGGGACCACAAGAAACACAATGGTCACAAGGGCGTTGAAAAGTGTGGGCTTGAATTTCTGCTCAAGCTCCGTTGTGTTGCGCATGAAAAGCACGATAACAGCTCCTGCGGCAAACAAAAGCAGCGTATGCCACTCCCAGTGTTTCGGCAGGGCGATCTTTGAGGGCAGGAACATGGCTTTGTAAAGCTGGGTCGCCTGAGCAAAGTCCGCCGCCCGGAAGAGGACCCAGGCGAGAAGAACAAAGAGAAAAGTTATGATCCGTGCCGGGATGCGGTGCATTTTAAGCCCGAGGAAATTGCTCCAGACCCTGTTGACGATGAGCGCCAGTCCGTGGAGTACGCCCCACAGCACAAAAAGCCAGCTGGCACCGTGCCAGAGTCCGCTGATGAAAAAGGTGATGAAAAGGTTCAGGCAGTTGCGGAATTTACCGCAGCGGTTGCCCCCCAGGGGAATGTAGATCCCCGTCTGAAGGAATCTGCCCAGAGTGATGTGCCACCTGCGCCAGAAATCGGCGATGCTTTCAGCCCGGTAGGGCGAAGAGAAGTTTTGGGGCAGGCGGATGTTGAAAAGTAGTCCGATACCCGTCGCCATGTCGCAGTAGCCGCTGAAATCAAAGTAGATCTGAAAGGTATAGGCAAGAGCGGTTTTCCATCCGGTGAGCAGATCGCCCCCCGCGTTGAGGAATCCCCCGTCGGCGATTTCCGCAAAACTGTCGGCGAGAATGATCTTTTTCGCCATACCCAGAGCAAAGATGTAAAATCCTGCGCTGATGTTCCGGGCATCGGGGCGTCGGTTCTCCTCTTTGTCGAACTGGCTCATCATCTCATCGGGCAGCACGATAGGACCTGCAATGAGCTGGGGGAAGAAACAGACAAAGAGCGCATAGGTGGTGAAAGAGTAGTTTTTCAGACTTCCCGACCGGACCAGCTGCAGAAAGGAGATCTGCTGGAATGTGAAAAAACTGATGCCCAGAGGCAGAAGTATCTGTTTGAGCAGATAAGAGGTCCCGAAAACGGCATTGATGTTCTCTATGAAAAAGTCATAGTATTTGAAGTACCCCAGAAGCAGAATGTTGCAGAGTATCCCCAGAGCAAGAACAAATTTGGATTTATTCTTGTAGAGGATTTTTGCAAATCCCCAGTTCAGCAGCAGAGAGCCGCCCAGAATGAGTGAGTAGCTCCAGTTGAACCAGGAGTAGAAAACAAAGGATGCCGCAATAAGCCAGATCCGCGAAAGATTCTGACTGCGCCCGGCAAGAAAATAATAGACAAGCACCGTAACAGGCAGAAAGCCGAGAATGAATGTGAATGTGGGGAAAAGCATGATATTTACCTCTGCTTCTTATATTTTTTCAGATTTTCGTAATAAAGGGGCATCTGTTCTCTGATGAGGGCGCGCAGCTCCTTTTCGTTGGATTCCACCTCCCGGGGCGTGCGTATCTGCCGTTCATCTGCCGCAAGTTTTTTCAGCAGCAGCCGTCCGGCTTCAACGCTGAAGTGCTGCACATCGCTGTAAAATTCAGGCGTGCAGACAAGAGATCTGTCGGCCTGGTAGTCATAGAGTCTGACATTGGGGAATTTCAGGAGCTCTTTCATCACACGGGTACGCTGGCGGAGCAGGGCATCGGCTTCGCCGAACTGTTCACTCTGGCAGTAGGTGTAGATGTGGTAGGGGGCAAGGTAGAAGCGGAATGAAAGTTCAGGATTTTGAGAAACAAGTGCCAGCAGTTCATCGGCAAGATTTTTTTCAAAGACCGGAGGATTTGCCGGTGTCTGGGTGTGGTGTGACGCTTCATTTTTGATGGCATCAGCCATGATCTCACTCATGCCGAATCTCATTCCGGGATACTGGGTGGAAAACATCTTGTCGGGGTCGTTCTGGTGCTGGCGTTTCTTTTTGGGGCGCATCTTGCGTTTCAGCAGATAGTAGATGTCCGAATAGGTCTGGCGTGAAAAGAGATAGCGGTACTCCTCTTTGAAGTCATCACGGTAGAGGTATTCAAACTCCTTGTAATGGGGGTGGGATTTGTTCAACGAATAGATGTCCAGAGAGAAAATGATCTCTTTGAGGGTGCCCTTTTTCTCTTTGCAGGCGATATCCGCCAATTTCTTCAAGTCAATGGTGGCGGCACCGGCGGCGGCGAGTTTGAGTGCCTTGACATTCAGGGTTTTGTTGATGTCACTGAGATAGAGATTCCGGTTCATGGAAGAACCGATATAGAGCGTGTCATATTGAAAATTCCTGAGCAGCCGGGGCGCCGTGGCGTAAAGCTGATAGTAGACCGTGTCATAAAACCGGGGCAGCCGGTAACGGTAGTGAGGGTCCACGATGAAAACAAGGAGCGCGGCTCCCCCGACGGCAAAGAGTGTCGTGAAAATCACCCACTGCCACCAGCGGCGCATGGGCAGTTTCCGTGAAAACACTTGCCTGATGAAGAGAAGTAATTTGTTCAGCATGAAATCTTTTCCTCTATTGTTGAAAGCTCTGCGAAGCATCATCTTTTTCAGAGAATTGATAATATATCATGCTGAGTGCAGAAAAGCAATCTTTTAAATAGGAAAATAAGCGAAAAATGTTTATTGCAGCCCTGTTTCACCCCAGTTGGATGGGGATCTGTTCAACATCTGTCAGGCTGGTTTCCACCCGGCTCAAAAGGGGAGCGGTCCACTGGTTGGTTGAGGCAAATTCGATGAGATATCTTGCGGCAAGTTCCCCCTGCCGTTCCGGATTCTGGTTGACGCTTGCAATAGGAAGCTGCGTAACATTGCCGAATCCCGTCAGGGCGATCTCGGAGGGACATTTGACCTTGAGCTGCCGGGCGGCGGCGTGGACCAGTGCGGCGGCTCCGTCGGAGTCGGCGGCGATCAGTGTCGTGCGGGGAAAACGGGGCAGGAATGTTTCAAGAAAATATTTGGCATCGGCAAGGGAATCCGGAGCGCTGTAAAAGGTCCGTTCCTCAAAGTCCGCAATGCAATTGTTCTGCATCACCTGATGAAATCCGCACACCCGGACCGTCTTGGGCGCCTGCCGGTTCGAGCTGAAACGCTCTGCGCTGAAAATCAGGATCTCTTTATGACCACGCCGGAGTATTTCCTCCATCATCTGAACGCCGCCGTGAAAATTGTCACTGTTGATGAAAACAGTTTTCTGACCTTCCGGCACGCTGCGGGGTTCGCTGTCCACACATGAAAGCGCCATGCCCTCAGGCAGTACCGGTACGCCGTAGGTGGTGCAGATGACGCCTGCAACGTTCATGTTTTTGAGCATGTTGAGACGGTGCTGGAGATCTTCGATGGCGGGGGATTCAGCGATAACCGCAAAGTTGTGCCGCACCGCTTCGGCGTAAACGCCCCGCAGAACGCAAATGGAATAGGGCGCAAGGGGCGAAAGAAATGCAAGGGTCCCCCGGGGACGGCAGCTGTTGTCTGCCACACGGGTGCCGGCTCCCCTGATGCCCCGGATGAGATAGTGCTGATCGGCAAGAAGAGAGACCACTTTGTTCATGGTCATCTTGTTGACGGAAAACTCATCGGCGAGGGTGCTTTCAGAGGGAAAACGGCTGCCCGCAGGGTATACGCCCTGTTCCAGACGTTTTTTCAGTTCCTGACAGATTTTTTCGGTAATACTCATTTTTTCCGGTCCCCCCTGTCTCATAATATAGCACGAAAGAGCCTTTCCGTCAAATAAAAACTTGACTAATGAAGAAACATGAAGTAAATTAAGCAACTGAAAGGAGTTGTTTATGTCTGTCCAGCTGCTTGCCCCTGCGGGCAATTTTGAATCTTTATCTGCCGCCCTTGCCAACGGTGCCCATGCGGTCTACTTCGGAGTGGGGAATTTGAATATGCGTTCACAGGGGGCTGCGAATTTCGCCCTTGAAGATCTGCCTGAGATCGTCGCCCGGTGTCATGCCCGGCGCGCAAAAGCGTGGATGACACTCAATACCATCGTTTATGACGGCGAACTTGAACAGGTGCGTTCATACTGCGCCGCTGCGAAAAATGCCGGTGTCGATGCCATTATCGCCGCCGATATCGCCGTCCTTGAAACGGCACGGAAAATGCAGCTCCCCGTCCACCTTTCGGTCCAGGCGAATATCGCCAATGTTGAAGCGGTGCGCTTTTATGCCCGTTACGCCGATGTGATGGTGCTGGCACGGGAACTGGACCTTGAAAAAATCAGAAATATCTGCCGGACCATCGAAAAGGAACATATCACAGGACCTTCCGGGGAACTTGTGAAAATCGAAATCTTTGTTCACGGAGCCTTGTGTGTTGCTGTTTCCGGAAAGTGTTACATGAGTCTTGCCCTTTTCAACACCTCCGCCAACCGGGGGGCGTGCTGCCAGCCCTGCCGCCGTTCCTACACGGTCCGTGACAGTGTCAACGGTCAGGAACTTGAAATCGACAACCGCTATGTCATGTCTCCCGGAGACCTCTGCACCGTTGAGATCCTGCCCCGGCTTCTGGATGCCGGCGTGTCGGTGCTGAAAATCGAAGGCCGAGGCAGGTCCGCCGATTATGTGGCGGCGGCAACAAAGGTCTACCGTGAAGCTCTGGAACTTTGGGAAATGAAGAAAACTCCCGGTACAGAACAGCTTGAACTCTGGCAGAGCCGCTTGAAAGAGGTCTTTAACAGAGGCTTCTGGAAAGGGGGATATTACCTCGGGGAAAAAACAGGGGAATGGGCGGCAAGCGGCGAAAATAAAGCCGCCTTTGTCAAAGTCCTCTGCGGGAAAGTCCTGAACTATTTCTCCAAAGCAGGGGTGGTCCAGGTGCTTCTCAATTCCGGAAGTGTGAAACAGGATGACCGTTTTCTGATCACCGGTCCCACCACGGGAGCTGTCGAGGGGCGCATCACGGCGTTCAGAGCTGATGATCAGGAGGTCCGGTCTGCTGAAAAAGGGATGGAAATTACCTTTCCTTACGGAACTGCGGTGAGAAAAAACGACTCCTTTTTCATCCTGCGCCCAAGGGAAGATGACACCTTGGTCTGAAAAAGTGTATGATACAAGAAAGTCGGAATATTTCAACTTTGAACTCTTGAAAAAGAGTTGAAACGGGATATATTAACTCCAACAACGGAATTGTCTTGTATCATACAAAAACGAAAAGGAGTTATCTTATGCAGTACTTGAACATGCTTCCCTATCAGATCCGTGAAGCCATCGACAAGAACACCCCCGTCGTCCTCCCTCTGGGCGTCATCGAATACCACGCCGAACATCTGCCCATGGGCGTGGACTGCTTCACCTGCATCAACATGATCGAGCGTGTGGAAAAACGCCACCCCGAACTGGTGGTCCTTCCTCCTTTCTACTACGGCGCCGCCTCCCTTGCCGTGGCAAAGCCTGAACGCAACGGCACGGTCCATGTGGACGCTTTGAAGATCGTTCCTGTCGCCGAAGAGATCTTCCGCGGTCTGCTGCGTGTGGGGTTCCGCAACATCCACGCTTTCATCTGCCACCAGACTGAAGAGTTTGCTCAGGGAATGCCCACCGATCTTGCGTTCCGTCTTGCCGCCCGCCATGTGATCTTTGAGTGGACCGAAAAAGAGTGCGGCGAAGGCTGGTGGGGAACTGAGGAGTACAGCCAGTATTACTCCGGCGGCAACAATCCTTTCAAGTGGATCCAGATCCACACCACCCGTGAGCATGATGTCACCGGCGAGCGTTCCAAACTCTATCCCGGGGACCACGCCGGAAAGCTGGAAACCTCTTCCGCCATGCACATCTGCCCCGAGTGTGTGGAGCTTGACCGCATCGACGGTTCTCTCTGGTATGCCCGTCCCGGAAAAGAGGCCTCTGCCGAATACGGCGATGCCGCTCTTGAATCAGGTTCATGGGATATTGAAGAAACTCTTTTCGGAACAAAAAGGTGACATCCTATGACCATTGAAGAGATCTTTTCTCTTTGTTTTTCAAATCTCAATGGCGGGAAGATCCGCAACACCGCCATTGAGTACCGCAAATTCCCTGTGAAGCTGGGCTTTACCTCTTACGCTCAGGGAATCGAGTACATCGCCGCATCCTACCGTGAAATGGGACTTGAGACCGAAGTCATCCCCTTTCCCGCCGACGGTAAAACCATTTACGCCGACCGCCATTTCCCTCTGGCGTGGGATGTGGATGAGGCATGGGCGGAGTTTGACGGCAGAAAGATCGCCGATTACAGTGAGTGTACCTATTGTGTCGTGCCTTTTTCTGCAGATTCAGAGGGGGTGTGCGAGGTAAAACTCCTGCCCATTGAGGAACTCCCCGCCGACGGTACTCTTGAGGAATACGGCGCTCTCATCACCCATTATCCCAAGGGTGCTGAAGTTGCATCCCTCATTGCAAGAAAGTGCAAAGTCTTTTTCTGTTCCGTGGATACCGAACCCGTCCACCCCTCTCTGTGGGATTCCAGACGCTGGTACAACGACCTTTTCGGAGCAGGACAGATCGATTGCCGTGACAAATGCTGCTGCGGCTTTTCTCTGACTCCCCGTATCGCAAAAGAACTCCTTGAAGCGTGCCGCAAAGAGGGGGCGCAAAAGGTGAAGTTCCTCCTCAAAAGCCGCACTTATGAGGGGAAATCTCCTGCCGTGACCGCTCTGCTCAAAGGCAGGTCCGAACGCTGTTTTTTCATTACGAGCCACGGCTACGAACCTCACGGGACCAACAATGTTGCCGGAATTGCGGCGGCACTTGAGATCGCTGCGACTTTGAAAAAGCTCATTGACTCCGGGGAACTGCCTGTGCCTGAATACTCCATAAGATTCCTCCATGGCCTTGAGAATTTCAGTCTTTACGCCTGGGGCATGGCAAACCGTGAAGCGATGAAAAATGCTGTGGGCGGTGTTTCCATAGACTCTTTCGGACGCCTTGAAACGGAAGGTTTCAGAGAAAAGTTCGTTCTGCGCCGTTCATTGAATGTCCACCCCTCCAATCAGCACGCCCTTGCGGCAAAGGTTTTGGCGCTTGCCGCTGAGAACTCCGGCATCGGTTTTGAGGTGAGAGAGGCTTCAAAGAACAATGAAGACCTGATGCAGGATCCTCTTTTCGGTCCGCCGTGGAATCTGCTTTACGGCTCTTTGTGGGAGGAACCCCGTGAAACCTATCCCCGCTGCTACTACTATCACACCAGTATCGACACACCTGAAAAACTTTCACCCCTCGCGTTGAAAACGGGCGCCGCTTTTGCCGCAGTCCTTGCCTATTGTGCCGCTGCGGGGGAAAAGATCATTTCAGACGACTTTGACCGCATCTGCTGTGAGGATTGGAAAACGGTTTTCCGTGCCAGATGCTTTGAGGCTCTGACACTGAAAGATGAAGAGTTTGCTTTGCGTATGCTCCGTGGGGTGCGCCTTGCGGCGTGGCGTGACATTTCCCTTTCTTCGGCTGCCCTTTCCATCGGTAACAGAGAGCTTGTCAAAGAGTTGACCGCTTTTGCCAACGCCAACGTCAACGCCGCTCTGGAACTGCTCTGCGGCAAGGATGTGCCGCCCCTCAAATCTCAGGCATATCAGGAGGTCGTTGAGCGTATCATGCCCGGTCCCATCGGTTTCGGGACCCTTTCAGATGAACTCCGGGACCTTGCTGAAAAGGCTCTGGGGTACCGTGCCAACGAATACTGGTGTTTCGACGAATCCGGAACCAATTATTTCCACTTTGACGGCAGAAAGACGGTCTTTGAAGTCGCCAAAGCGGTCTGGGCGACCCGTCCTTTCGGGGAGCATGAATCCCTTGAGGCCTTTGATGAAGAACTTGAGCGTTTCGCCGCCATTGCCGATGTTGCGGTCAAAGCCGGTCTTGCCCGGTACAAAGAGCGCAAAGAGGTCACTGTGGAGGAACTCAAATCCACCTTGAAAACTCTGGGCATCGTCCCGGGGGACCGGATCATGGTCCACTCAAGTTTCAAATCTTTCGGAGGCTTTGAAAATGGTCCTCAGGGGGTTATTCAGGCACTTCAGGAAAGCGTGACCGGCTCCGGCATCCTTGCCATGCCGGGACTTTCGGACTGCTGCGACGGCGGAACTGCCGGAAAGTATGTGAAAGAGAACACCCCCATTGAAAAATGGGTGGGCATCATCCCTGAAACATTCCGCAAGACCCCCGGTGTGCTGCGTTCAGAACACCCCACCCACTCCGTCTGTGCCTGGGGCAGCGGGGCGGCCGAGTTCCTGACTCAGAAAGAACGGTTTGACTGCTTTGCTCCCGACGGTCCCTGGGGAAAACTTGCTCAGAGAGGAAAACTTGTTTTTCTGGGTGAGTCGGTGGGGGGGAACACCTTCCTCCACGCCTGCGAAGCATGGTTCAATACCTATATCGACTCCATCGAAGCCGAAGTTGAGGGCAAAATGGTGCGTATCGCCAACTACCCCGGAGGATGCCGGGGCGGATGGTACAATCTGGGGCGCAAAGCCCCCTATTATCTCAAACTTCAGGAAATGGGCGTGATCAAAACCGCCAACGCAGGACCTTCCACCATTACGGTCATGGAGGCCCCCGCCGTTGCCGCCGCCATGAAAAAGATTTTTGAAGAGGACCCCGCTATCCTGCTCCACAAGTCAGGGTGCCGGGATTGTGCAAGAATAAGGAGCCAGATCAAATGAGCGAGAAAAATTACGATTTCAGAAAAAGACACTGGGCGTACCACAAGCCCGACCGGCGGGATCTCTCACGCAAAGCCAAAAAAAACGAGATCCTTATTACCGATGAGTGGAAAATCGGCTGCGCCGGTGATAAAGACTCCATCGCCCTGATCGCCGTCAAAGACTTTCAGGAGTACATGCTGACCAGTATGGGCGTTTCCATTGCTCTGACCAGTGAGCCGGGGGAAAAGGTCATCTGGGTCGAAGTGAACAAAAAGGTGAAAAAAGGCTTTGTCATCGAAGTTGATAAAAAGAGTGTCAAAGTGAGCGCCTGCGAAGACAAGATGACCTTCAGGGGAACGATCCACATTGAGGATATGATGAACCTTGAAGAGGCCCCTGTCCTTGAGATCGGCAAGTTTGTCCGCAAGCCCCTTTATGATGCGAAAACCGTCCACTCCGGAACAGGTCTTGACTACTACCCCGATCAGGAGCTGCTGGGTCTGCTCCACGCCGGATACGACCAGATCGACCTCTTTCTGCAGGGCATCGACCGGAACAATATCGGCTACTGCGACTTCAACGAGATCATTGAACGGGCTTACCGTTTCGGTATCACCACCGTGTTCCACAACTATATCCGCACCTATGTCCACCCCGACGACCCCAAGGCGCAGGAGGTTTTTGACAGCGTTTACGGCGAGATCTGCCGCCGCTACCCCAAGATCGCCAGCATCGGACTTTGCGGCGAGTGTCTGGAGTTCCCCAGCAAAGACCCCAACACAACAGGCAAACCTTACAAAGAGAGCGTGGTTGACGGCATCCCCGACACCCGTCCCAGCCCCGGCTGGTATCCCTGTTACGACTACCCAGCCTATATTCAGGGCATTGAAAGGGCGGTCCACAAGTGCAATCCCAACATCAACGTGGGATACAGCACCTACAACTGGGGTTACGCTCCGTTGGAACTGCGGAAAAAGTTTCTGGAAAACTATCCTAAAAATGTCAGTTTGTCGGTCTGCTACGAGATTTTCTCACAGCGGAAACTTGAGGGACTCCACACCCCCGTCATGGATTACACCATGTCCGCCGATGAGCCGGGATACTACTTCACAAGCGAATGTGCCGAAGCCCACAAGCACGGCATCAGGATCACCGGCAATGTGAACACCGCCGGTATCGCCTGGGACTTCGGATGCATCCCCCTTGTCCCCGCCCCCGGAAAGATCCTCAAGCGTGACCTCAATCTGAGAGAAGCCGGTAAAAAATGGGGCATCAGAAGTCTCTATTGCACCCACCATTACGGCTGGTGGAACAGCGTTGCCGCCGACCTGGGCAAGTGGAGTTCATGGGAGGATTTTGAGCCTGATTATGATGAACTGCTCAAAAAGATCGCCATCCGTGACTACGGCAAAAAGGCGGCGCCCCATATCCTCAAGGCATGGGGATATTTCAACGAAGGCATGAGTCACTATGTGGCTTCCAACGAGGACCAGTACGGACCCTGGCGTGTGGGTGCGGCATATCCTTTCATCTTCCAGCCCAATATTTCCCGGACCATGAGCGACAAGGCGATCAAGTTCCCCACGGCGCCCCATGCCCATTTCGGGTGGAAGATCGTCAAGACCTTCTACACCCCCTACGAGAATGCGGAACAGACCCCCGGATTTCTGCGTTACCCTGCGGAACTGCGTTCCTTGCAGAAAATGCTGGATCTTTGGAACAAAGGCCTTGCCGCCGCCTCCAAAGCTGTCGAAGTTGCCGACCCCGGCAAAAAAGATGAGGCAAAACGGCTTGAGGCTCTGGCGCACTTCATCCGCAACAGTGTCATAACTGTTATGAACATCAAAAAGTGGTGGCAGCTCAATATGGCGATGCAGAACTGCACCACCGCAGAAGAGGCTGAAAAATATCTCGACAAGATCGAAGCCCTCGCTTACGAAGAGATCGAAAACGCCAGAGATACCATCCCCGTGGTTGAGTTCGACTCCCGCCTCGGCTGGGAACCCTCCATGGAGTATGTCTGCGACAAGTGGCACCTTGAATGGAAGATCCGTCAGGTGACTGACGGCGCACTCCGTGAGATCGCCGCCTACCGCAAGATGCTCAATCTGCACAGACAGAATTGAAAATCCGACTCCGGAAAGGGGGGGGGCGCCTTATGCTTTGGCTCCCCCTCTTTTTTTGCAGCCCTTGACTTGAAAGTTGTGGTGCTGTATATTATATGAAAACCTTAATAATCATCTTGAAAAGGAGTCTCTGTTATGGCACGGGAACGCTGGAGTTGTGAAAAGGTCTGGGAGTGGTACAATAATACACCGTGGTTGAGAGGATGCAATTTTCTGCCCTCCGACTGCTGCAACCGTATCGCTTTCTGGCAGGAGCTGGACTTTGAAAAACATCTTGAGACTTGCGACAGGGAATTGGCTCTGGCAAGCTCCATCGGCTACAACACCATCCGTGTGATCCTCGAACACATCGTTTACGCCGGTGAACATGACTCCTTCATGGTGCGTTTTGAAAGATTTCTCGAAGTCGCCGCCAAAAACAATATTTCCGTCATGGTCTGTTTCGGCAACGACTGCACCGTGCCTAAAAACGCCGCCTACCGCGCGCCGCATCTGGGCGTTCAGGAGTATGACTGGGGCTACCACGGCGGCAGAAAGAACTCCCCTCACGGCAGTCATCCCGATGCTGTGGGATTCAGCATCCTTGACGAACCTGATACGGCGGAAGTTTTTTTCAACATGGTCCGTGAGATCATTACAAAGTACAAGGATGACAAACGCATCTGTGTCTGGGATCTTTTCAACGAACCCGGCAACAACAACCGCCATGAGATCTCAGTCCCTCATGTGCAGAAGATCTTTGAAGTGGCACGCTCCTGCGACCCCTCCCAGCCCCTGACCTCCGGGGTGTGGACCGGCTGCCGGAATTTCAAGGCGGCTGAAAAGGCGGCTCTGGAAAACTCCGACGTGGTCAGTTACCACTGTTACGGCAATTACCGTTCCAATATCATCTACATCGCCCAATTGAGAAAACACAACCGTCCTCTGCTCAACACCGAGTGGCTCCACAGACCGTTCCACGACACCGTGGAAGAGATGTTCCCCCTCTTTTATCTGGAAAAGGTCAGCTGCTGGAACTGGGGCTTTGTGGCTGGACTTTCCCAAACCTACGAACCCTGGGAATCCATGTGGCGGCGCATCGACGCAGGGGAAGGGACCAATATCGATGTCACCAAGTGGCAGCACGATCTTTTCCGTCCCAGTCTTCACCCCTACGACCCCAAAGAGATCGAAGTCATCAAACAGTTCTGCCAATACGCCGATGAGGAATGGGCAGAGAAACAGGGCAGATAAGCCCCCCTGTTTCCCTTTGGATCACACCAGTTTGTAACCCGCATCCGTCAGGGCAGTTCTGATTTCTTCAAGCTGTTCTGCGGAGCGGGTTTCCATCTTGATATGGAGGAAACATCCGATGATGTCGGCATGTTCGCCTCCGGGATCGTGGCGCACCTGGACCACATTGGCACCGCATCGGGCGATGATGCCCGAAACTTCATGGAGCTGCCCCGGTTTATCCAGCATGGCGATTTTCAGCTCCGCCCGTCTGCCGCTTGAAAGGAGTCCCCGGTTGATGACCCTTGAAAGAATGTTGACGTCGATGTTCCCCCCTGAAATGAGGGCGCACACCTTTTTCCCCGCAAGGGGGAGTTTGCCTGCCAGCACGGCACCGACTCCGGCGGCACCGGCGCCTTCGGCGACAAGTTTCTGCTTTTCCATCAATGTCAGGATGGCGGAGGCGATCTCATCATCGGTCACGGTGACGATGCCGTCGGCATATTGACAGCAGAGCCGGCGTGTGAGTTCTCCGGGGCGTTTGACGGCGATGCCGTCGGCAAAGGTGGATACATGAGGCAGAGTGACAGGGGATTTTTCCGCAAAGGCTTTGTACATGCCGGGGGCACCCTCAGCCTGAACGCCGTAAACTTTGCAGTCAGGCTTCAGCTGTTTTATTGTGAAAGCTGTTCCCGCCAGCAGGCCGCCGCCCCCGACCGGCACAAAAACCGTATCCACATCAGGATATTGTTCCAGTATCTCAAGTGCGACACTGCCCTGACCTGCGATAACATCTTCGTCGTCAAAGGGGTGGACAAAGATGCCCCCTGTCGTGCGGCAATAATTTTCTGCGGCGTTGGCGGCATCATCGTAAACGCCGTCAACGAGATGGACCTGCGCTCCCAGTTTGCGGGTGGCTTCGACCTTTGAAATGGGGGCGGTGGCAGGCATGAAAATCACCGCTTTGCGCTTCAATGCCCGTGCGGCATAGGCGACACCCTGGGAGTGGTTTCCGGCGGAACAGGCGATGATCTCGCGGTTGGGGGAGTCTCCTGCTAGGGTGGAGATCTTGAAATAGGCTCCGCGAAGTTTGAAAGAGCCTGTGACTTGAAGATTTTCCGCTTTGAATTTCAGTTCACAATCACGCCGCAGTCCGCAGCTGTCGATCATGTCGGTTTTTCTCGCCACTTGTGAAAGCACACAAGCGGCATGATATACTTTGTCCAGTGTCAGCATGGTCAATACTCCTTATTTTATTTGTGCAGCACTTTTTACATCGTAAAGTTTTGAAAGAAGTCTGAGCAGATGAGTGCGCAGAGTCCTATCTCCCCGCAAGGTGATACGCATACACGAAAGACCTTCCGGAAGGGGTTTAAGGTCAAGCGTTTCGATATTCAGTTGGCATTTAGCAAAAATTCCTGCAATGTGATGCAGCACCCCGCAGTTGTTGACGGTGATGAGTTCAACGGTAAATGTTTCCAATTTTCAAAACTCCTTTTGGGTTATCATATCTTCAACGCTTCCCCCCGGAGGGATCATGGGAAGCGCAAATTCATCCTGATCGAGACGGCAGTCCAGCACAAGAGGACGGTCGGCGGACAGATGGGAAAGTGCCGCTTTCAGTTCCTCAAGGGTGGTGATCTTCTGCCCCTCCGCACCAAACGCCCGGGCAAGAGCGGGAAAATCGGTCTGCCGGTTCAACGTGGAGCAGGAGTAGCGTTTCCGGAAAAACATGGTCTGCCACTGCCGGACCATGCCCAGAACGCCGTTGTTGCAGATGACGATCAGAAGGGGCAGGCGGTATGTGACTGCTGTGGCAAGCTCCTGCAAACTCATGCCGAAACTGCCGTCACCGGTAAAAAGGACCACCCGTTTGCCCCCTTGAGCGATACTTGCCCCTATGGCGGCACCCAGACCGTACCCCATGGTCCCCAATCCCCCCGAAGTCAGAAGCGCGCCTGATCTGCGGAACGGATAATGGTGCATGGTCCACATCTGGTGTTGTCCCACATCGGTTGCAACGGCGCAATCGGGCCCGCAATATTCTGCAACTGTCGCAAAGAGATTCTGCGGGACGAGGGATTTTTCTTCACAGGGGCGTGGTGTCCCCTTGACTTTTTCAAGGAAATCGTGCCACAGGGGGCGTGACTGCCGGGGAAGAAGCTCAAGAACTCTTGTCAGTGTTTCTTTCAGTTCGCCTCTGATGCCCATATCGACGGTGACATTTTTATTGAGTTCACTGTGGTCGATGTCGATGTGGATGATCCTTTTGTTTTTTCTGAATTTTTCCGGGTCTCCTGCGGCACGGTCCGAAAAGCGCACGCCGAGGGCGAGAAGCAGGTCGCATTTGTCGAGAAGCTCCGCCGAAGCGGCAGTACCGTGCATTCCGCACATCCCAGCATTTTTCGGATGATCGCAACTCATTGCTGAAAGTCCCATCATGCTGAATACCACAGGGGCATCCAGACGCTCAGCGAGAGACTCCAATTCATGAAACGCACAGGCGGCGACAACTCCGCCCCCGGCGTAGATCAGGGGACGGGCGGCATCTTTGAGCGCCGATACGGCGGCGGTAAGATCAGGCTGCCGCAGGGGATGGGTGAAATAAAGGGGGGAACAGTAATTTTTTTCAGAACAGCTGTCGCACTGGATACTTTTGGGAATGTCGATGAGGACCGGACCTCTTCTGCCCTCAAGAGCGATACGGAACGCCGCATCCATGACACCTGCAAGTTCCCTGACCGATGTGACCGCAAAGTTGTGTTTGACAATGGGACGGGTGACACCTGTGATATCCAGTTCCTGAAAACTGTCCCTGCCGAGCAGCGAGGCGTTGACATTGCCCGTGATGATCACCAGAGGCACACTGTCAAGATAGGCTGTGGCGATCCCTGTTACAAGATTGGAGGCGCCGGGACCGCTGGTGGCGATCACCACCCCGGGACGGCGGGAAATACGGGCATGACCGTCTGCGGCGTGGACGGCGTTCTGCTCGTGGGCGCAGAGGATATGGTCGATACGGTGCTGATTTTTGTAAAGTTCATCATAGATGGGCAGTACAGCCCCTCCCGGATAACCGAAAACGGTTTCGACATGGTTGCGGCAGAGGGATTCGATGACGATGTTGGCTCCTGTTCTGATCATTTTTACAACTTTCTGTTTCTCTGGAATGGTGGATAAAAAAACTGCCGGAAGGTTTCATTTTTTCCTTCCGGCAGAACTTGTATTGATATCTTTGACGTTCAAGCTGTGCCGGAAGGCGTAATAATAATAATGGAAATGATAATGGAAATGATAATAATAATGAACGCGCTCCGGCAGACTCCGGACACAGCAAAGCTCCCCGCATTGCCGGATGCAGGGTTGAAAAAAGCAAAAGTTTTATTTGTTTCTTTTTTCATGGCACAAAAAAAACTCTCTGCCGTCTTTCGCAGCAGAGAGTTCTCAAAAATTCTTTTTCTTTGATTCTCAACAACAGCGAAAGACACCGTCGCAAATAATAATCGCGGCGATGGCAATAATAATAATGCTGTTTTTGAAAAACAAATCCATAACTGTAATAACCTCTTTCACAAGTTTGTTTCTGCGTAATATATCACCTGTTTGACTTTCCGTCAAGGGGAAAAAGAAAATTTTTTTCGAACTTTTTCAAAACATGCCAGGGGAGCGTTTTATTTAGACTTGAATAACAAAGGGGGATTTTGCCCTTAAACACAAAGGGAACTTTGAGCTTCTCTTCCGGATGGCTGCGTTCCGGAATTCCCTTGAGATGCCAAAGTTCCGCTTTGTGTTAGTTGAAACTAATTTGTTGCATGGATAATATAATCTCTCCCTTTTGAAAAAGCAAGTGGAAATCAAAAAATTTTTCTCTTTTTTTTATCTTGGCTCCGGATGTGCTTGAAATTGATATAGGTACGGTTTATATTAAGTAAACAACAAAGTAAACATAATTTAAGTCAAGGAGACTATTATGCCCGGAAATATCGATTTTGCCAATCTGCGCCAGGTTTTTCTGGATATGGACGGAACTATCTACGAAGGCGACCACCTTTACGATTGCACGCTGCCCTTTCTGAACTTCCTCAAAAGCCGCAACATCAACTACGCTTTCATCACCAACAACTCCTCTTTCAGCACCCCTGAATATGTGGAAAAACTGACCCGTATGCAGGTTCCCGCCACCGCTGAAAACTTCTACACCTCAACGGATTTCTGTATCGACTACCTCAAAACCAACCATCCTGAGATCAAGAAGATCTACTGGTTCGGTATGCCCAAGCCTGCGCTCCATTTTCAGGAGGCGGGATTTGAGATCGTCGATGACAACACCATCCCTGATGCGGTGATCCTGGGCTTTGACCGTGATGTGACCTATCCCAAACTCTGCCGCAGCTCCTATCTCATCCAGCAGGGAGTCCCCGGATTTGCCACCCATCCCGACCCGGTCTGCCCCAGCGACAAGCCCACCTGTCTCATCGACTGCGGCGCCATCACCCACTGTATCGAATATGCCACCGGCAAAAAGCTGACCGTTCTGGGTAAACCCAATCCTGAAATGCTCCGCCTTGCCGCAGTCCGGCGCAATGTGACCATCGACCAGTGTCTCATGGTGGGGGACCGTCTCAAAACCGATATCGCCGTGGGGAGAAACTCCGGAGCTTACACCGCCTGGATCTCTCCTGTCCCCTGCGGTGATGATGTCCCCGAATCAGGCAAGCCCCATGTCAACGTGAAGGATCTGGGCGTTCTGCAGGAAATGTGGGAGAAATCCGTAAAATGAAACAATATGATGTCGCCGTTATCGGTGCCGGCGCAACAGGCGCAAGTATCGCATGGCAGCTTTCACACTTTGATTTGAAAGTCGCTCTGGTCGACCGCTGTGCCGATGCCTCTTTCGGAGTCAGCAAAGCCAACTCCGGCATCGTCCACGGAGGATTCCACCACTCAGCCGACTCCACGCTCAAGGCGAAACTTGAGCTGGAAGGCAATGAGATGTTCGACGCTCTCAAAGAGGAGCTGGACTTTGAATTTGTCCGCTGCGGTATTCTGGTTGTGGCTTACAGCGAAGAGGAACTCCCCCAGCTTCAGAAACTTTATGAAAGAGGCGTGGGCAACAAAGTTCCCGGTATCGAGATGTGCAGCCGTGAAAGGCTCCTTGAACTGGAACCCAAACTCACCGATGCCGCCGTGGCGGGATTTTTCGTCCCCCGGGGCGGTGTCATCGAGCCTTACGGCTATGTCTTTGCCCTGGTGGAGTCCGCTGAACTCAACGGCGTGGAGTTCTGGCGCAATTTTCAGGTCGAATCCTCTGAAAAAGAGGGAGAATACCGCACCCTGAGTGCCGCCGACGGCAGAAAGATCAGCGCCCGTTTCGTGGTGAATGCCGCAGGACTTTATGCCGATGAAGTTTCAAAGATCTGCGGCGGCGAAGAGTTTGAGATCTGCCCCCGCAAAGGTGAGGAGTATCTCCTTGACCGCACCTCTCCGGGGCGTCCTTCAAAGGTGGTCTTCCCTGTGCCAACCCCCTGTTCCAAAGGTATGCTGGTGATCCCCACCGCAGGCGGAACAACCATGATCGGTCCCTCCGCCACCATGGTCGGGGACAAACAGGAAAACGATACCACGCAGTATGAGCGTGAGATCATCTTTGAACACTCCAAAAAGATGGTCAAAGGCATCTCTGAACGGGACCTTGTGGCGGCATTTTCAGGCTTGCGCCCCGTGCTGCCCGGCAATGAAGACTTCTTCATCGCCCGTTCTGAAAAAAGCTCCGACCTCATTCAGGCGGCGGGCATCCAATCCCCCGGACTGACCGCTTCTCCTGCCATCGGTATCTATGTGAAAGATATCCTCGGCAGCTGCGGACTGGAACTGAAAGAAAAAACCTCCCCCCGCAAGATCCTGCCCCCGAAAAACCGGGCAAGAGAGCTTTCGCCTGAGGAACTGGATAAACTTCACGCCGACGAAAAACTCGCCGCAAGGATCATCTGCCGCTGCGAATTTATTTCCGAAGCTGAGATCGTCGCCGCAGTCCGCAGAGGACATGTCACCCTTGACGGTGTCAAGTTCCGCACCCGTGCCGGTATGGGCAGATGTCAGGGGGGATTCTGCGCTCCCAAGATCATGCAGATCATTTCCCGTGAAAGCGGTATCCCCATGGAAGAACTGACCAAACAGGGACCCGGAAGCGAACTGCTGGCGGGGAAACTCGGTTCACTGGAGGTGAAATAATGAAACAGATCAATTGCGATGTCGCCGTCATCGGTGCCGGCGGTGCCGGACTTTCAGCCGCTGCCGCCGCCGCTGCCGCCGGTAAGAAAGTTGCCGTTATCGACCGTGAAGAAAGTTGCGGCGGTGTCCTGTGCCAGTGCATCCACAACGGTTTCGGACTGCGCTATTTCAACGAGGAACTCACCGGCCCCGAATATGCGCTGCGTATGGAACGCTGCGCCCGTGAAGCCGGCGCACAAATCATGTCCGGCGAAACCGTAGGCGCAGTCAAACGCAACAGCGACAGTACCTTTGAAGCCACACTCTACTCCGCCGCCAACGGCGTGAGGCGCCTCAACGCCAACGCCGTGGTCTTTGCCACCGGATGCCGTGAGCGTACCCGTGCCAATATCGCCGTCCCCGGGGACCGCAGTGCCGGTGTCTACACCGCAGGCTCCGCCCAGAAGCTGATGAACCTGACAGGAATGCTCCCCGGCAGGCGGGCGGTGATCGTCGGTTCAGGGGACATCGGTCTCATCATGGCGCGCCGCTGCCGCTGGAGCGGTATCGACGTCGCCGCCGTGGTCGAGATCCTGCCGGAACCCTCCGGACTCCCCCGGAACATCGCCCAGTGTCTGCGCGACTTTGATATCCCCCTGCTGCTTTCGCACCGCTGCGCCCGCATCATGGGCAGAAACCGTGTGGAATCTGTGGAAATCGAAAATCTCATAACCAGAGAACGGTTTACGTTCCAGTGTGATACGGTGCTTTTCTCTGTGGGACTCATCCCCGAAAATGAACTGCTCAAATCCATGGGCGTTCCCATGAATCCCGCAACGGGCGGTCCCTGTGTGGACGGCAACTGTCAGTGCATCATCCCCGGTGTTTTTGCCGCCGGAAACTCGCTCCACGTTCACGATCTGGTGGATTTCGCCTCTATCGAAGCTCAGCGTGCCGGTGCCGCTGCCGCCGAATTTGCCTCATCCGGCAAACTTGCCGACGCAACGGCTGAAGTTGTTTGCAGCAGTACTTTGAAGTATGCCATCCCCAACAAATGTGTGCCGGGGAGCAGCTGCGAATTTTTCTTCCGTCCCACCGTGAGCTGCGGCAAAGCCAAACTCACCGCCCTTGCCGACGGTGCGGAAATCGCCAGAAAGATGTGCGTGTCGGTCCGTCCCGCAGAAATGCTCGCCATGAAAGCGGAAATCCCCGCCAAAGCCGCCAAAGTTGAATTCCTTCTGGAGGAGTGCAAATGAAAAAAATGATCTGCATCACCTGTCCCACCGGATGCGAAATGGAAGTCCTCTGTCAGGATGGCAAAATCACCGTGACCGGCAACCGCTGCCCCCGGGGCGCGGCATACGCTGAAACGGAAATCAAAGACCCCCGCCGCACCGTGACCGCAGTTGTCCACAGTGCCAACGGCAAGTTCCAGAGTGTCCGCACCGACAAGCCGCTGCCCCGGCCCCTGATCCCCGGACTGCTCAACAGGATCCTGAAAGAGGAGTTCCCCGAAGCAGAACCCGGTGCGGTCATCATCGCCGATATCGATGGCACCGGCGTGAACCTGATCGCAACGGGGGCTGCCCGCTGAATTTTCAGGAACGCAAAAATGAACAGCGGCGGCATCTGACCGTGCCGCTGACATCTGTACAATCAAGGACTTGGGCGACTGTTCGCCTGAGTCCTTTTATTTCCACCTCATCCCCCGGAACGATCACCGCTTCCACAGGGAGCAGAAGTTCGGAAAACTCCTCATGGTTTCCGGCGGCATCGGTGCGGTGCCGCTCCATGAAAAATCCCCGGCAAGGCGTTCCCTCTGTAAAGGTGAATGACCCGTCCGCATGGACGGTGCGGCTGAAAAATGTGACTTGACAATTGCTTTTGAACATAAAAAAAACTCCTTTCTGCAAACAGAAAGGATATGTCAGGATTTTTGAGGTTCCGTTTCAGAAAACCAGCAGAAGGATCACGGTCAGAAGTGCGGCAGCTGCAATGAGTGCGACGATGATCCACAGCCATTTGGCATTGCCGGGGGCGTTGGCATCATTCTGTGAGAGATCCCTCTTGGATTTTTCATCGACCCGGGGCAGGGGGTAACGCTGAGAGGCGTAAAGCCGTTCTTTTATGGCACTCAGGCGTTCTTTGACCTCACGCCAGCTTTGGGGGCGTGCGCCGGGATCTTTGGCAAGCATGGAGTCGATATAGCGGGCAAGTTCAGGGTCGAGGTCGGGATTGGCAACCAGAAGAGGCTCCGGAATATCTTCAAGGTGCGCCCGCTGAAGCTCCTCAATGGAACCGGTAAAGGGCGGCACGCCGGAACTCAGTTCGTAGAACATGACGCCGAAACTGTAAATATCCGAGGTCATTTCAGTGCTGCCGAGTCCTGCGGCGATCTCAGGCGCCATGTAGAGGGGCGTCGCCACGATCTCATCGGTATTTCCGGCATTGACACCGGCAAGTCCCAGATCCGCAAGTTTCAGTTTCCTGTCAGCCCGGCAGACCAGAAGATTGTCAGGTTTGATATCCCTGTGGATGATCTTTCTTGTGTTCCACGCATAGTCAAGGGCATCGGCAAGCTGGATCGAAAGTTCAAGCATGAACTCAAGGGAAAGAAGTTCAGGGGAGTTGACCCTGATATCTTCGATGGAGCTGCCGTCCACATATTCCATGACGAAATAGCAGAGACCTTCCGGCGTTTTGCCCGCCTGGACCGCCTGGACCACATGGGGATGCTCCAATTTCGCTGCCGTCTTGCTTTCACGGAAAAATCCCCGGATGGAGTCGTTGTCTTCAGAAAATTCAGCCTGAAGTATCTTGAACGCAAAAAGACGGTCCATCATTATATGGCGGGCGAGATAGACCACGCCGTAGCTGCCGCAGCCCAGAAGTGACTCCAGGCGGTAGCCGTCGATTTCCGCTCCCAGAAGTTCCTCCGGTGCAGAGAGAGTGTATTCTTCGTTTTCCATAACTGTTGATAATATAATACAGCAAAGTGTATTTGTCAACTTCTTTGTACAACAATTTTTATCTTTGCCGGTCACTTTCTTCCGAACTCTCCGGCGGGACGCTGTTTTTACTGTTTTTTTGCGGCTCACTTCTTGTAAAAAAGGCATAACGGGTGTATCTTATAAGAATTGTATATTATCAGAGATGATTTCAAAACTCTTTGACTTTTGAAATTGCCTCTATCAACCTGTTAAAGCGAAGGAGTGTTTGAAATGAAGGCTGAAGAAATCCGCCGCCGTTATATTGAATTTTTCAAGAGCAAGGGACATGTGGAGATCCGCAGTGCCTCTCTTATCCCTGAAAATGACCCCACCTGTCTTTTTACCACCGCAGGAATGCACCCCCTTGTTCCCTATCTTCAGGGGGCAAAACATCCCTCCGGAACCCGCCTGACCGACTATCAGAAGTGTGTCCGTACCGGCGACATCGACGAAGTGGGCGATCCCGTGCATCTCACCTTCTTTGAAATGCTGGGCAACTGGTCTCTGGGGGACTACTTCAAAGAAGAAGCGATCCGTTTCAGCTTTGAATTCCTCACCGGCAGCGAAAATCTGAATCTGCCCCTCGATATGCTGGGCTTCACCGTCTTTGCCGGTGACGAGGACTGCCCCTTTGATGACGAAGCATTCCAGCTCTGGCGTTCACTGGGCGTCTCTGAAAAACGCATCGCCAAACTCCCCAAGAAAGATAACTGGTGGGGACCTGCCGGTGTCACCGGTCCCTGCGGACCCGATACCGAAATGTTCTACTGGACAGGTCCTCTGCCCGCTCCCGAAACCTTTGACCCCGAAGACAAACGCTGGGTCGAGATCTGGAACGACGTTTTCATGCAGTACAACAAAAATGCCGAGGGCAAATACGAACCCCTTTCCCAGCGCAATGTGGATACCGGTATGGGACTTGAGCGTATCACCGCTGTGCTTCAGGGCAAAAAGAGCTGCTACGAAACCGAGATCTTTGCCCCCATCTTTGCCGCACTGGATTCCGTCCGGGGCGTCGAATGGGTCGATCCCGCTGAACGCTGCGCCTCTGAACGCATCATTGCCGACCACCTGAGAGCTTCCTGCTTCATCATCGGCGACGGCATCACCCCCGGACGCACCGATCAGGCCTACGTTCTGCGCCGTCTCATCCGCCGTGCCGTCCGCGAAGGTAAAAAGCTGGGTATCGAAGAGACCTTCTGCGCCAAAGTGGCAGATGCTGTCATCACCATGTTCAAGGAGATCTATCCCGAACTTGCCGAGCGTCGTGCGGTCATTCTTGAAGCCCTTGAGAAAGAGGAAAAACAGTTCGCTTCCGCCCTTGAAAAAGGAACCAAAGAGTTCCAGAAACTCATCGACCGTGTTCCCGCCCACATCGCCCGCAAGGTGATTTCCGGCAAGAACGCTTTCAACCTCTTTGAAACCTACGGCTTCCCCATCGAACTCACCGTCGAAATGGCGAAAGAACAGAACTTTGAAGTGGATATGGAAGGCTACGAAGCGGCTTACAAGAAACATCAGGAGCTTTCCCGTGCCGGTGCCGAACAGAAGTTCAAAGGCGGTCTTGCCGATGCTTCTGAACAGACTGCCCGTCTCCACAGTGCCACCCATCTGCTTCAGGCGGCACTCCGCAAAACTCTGGGCGAACATGTCTGCCAGCGCGGCTCCAACATCACCGCCGAGCGTCTGCGGTTCGACTTCTCTCATCCCGAGAAAGTCACCCCCGAACAGCTCAAGGTGGTGGAAGATCTGGTCAACGATGCCATCGCAAGAGACCTTGAGATCGTCTGCGAAGAAATGGATCTGGAATCTGCCCGTGCCAAAGGCGCCATGGGACTTTTCGGCGACAAATACGGCGAAAGAGTCAAGGTCTACACCATGGGCGATGTGAGCTGCGAGATCTGCGGCGGTCCCCATGCGGCAAGAACTTCTGAACTGGGCAAGTTCCGTATCCTCAAGGAAGAAAGCTCCAGCCAGGGCGTCCGCCGTATCAAAGCCGTCATCGAAGGCAAATGAGCCTCAAGTCTTCAATAACAGGGATCATGGTATATGAATGCAAATGATTTGAGGATCGGCGAAAACGACAGCGCCTGCATCATCACCGCTGTCGGCCGTGCCAACTTTGAATATGCTGTGCCTATCCGTGAGCTGGTCAACAGCAACGAGGGCAAAAAGGATATCCGCCTCGATCTCAGGGATTGCGTCGCCATGGACAGTACCTTTATGGGGGTTCTTTCCATGGGGGCGCTCAAAGCCGCCGACAACGGAACGGCTTTTGAGATCTACAACGCTTCTGAAACGCTGAAAAGACTCCTTGCCGATCTTGGCGTCGATGAACTCTTTACCTATCACGAGGGTTCCCCGGGAGAAGCCGGAAATGCCGCAGGCGGCAAAGCCGATATGCTGATTACTGCGGAAACTGTGGAAGAAGCCCACAGAAAACTTGTCGAAGCTGACAGCAATAACGCTGAAAAATTCAAAGATGTCATCAACTACGCTGCCGCTGACGTTGAGCGTCTGAAAAAATCAAGGTGAAAAAATGAAGAAAACTGTTGCCTCCGTCATCTGTTGTGCTGCGGCGCTTGTTATGCTCCTCAGCGGTTGTGCCGACCCCAGGATCACCAACACCGGCAGGAACGCCATCGAACAGATGCTGCTGACCACCGCTGTTGACCGGAGCGTGAGCAAACTGGATTTCCGTATGCTTGAGGGCGAAAAGATCCGCATCGATTACAGCAATCTTGCCACTCAAACTGAGAAAAACTATGTTCAGGGCGTTCTCGAAGCCCACCTTTCCGCCGCCGGTGCCATCATCGCCCTCAAGGCGGATGAAGCCAAATATGTGCTGCGCCCCGTCTGTGCCACCCTTGCCACTGAAGACAACAAGATCATGTTCGGTACCCCCTCTCTGCCTATCCCCGTGCCTGATGTGAGCTTGAGCCTTGTCATCCCCGAACTTCCTCTTTTCAAGCGGATCAACCGTTACGGTGTCTGCAAACTTTCGGTTGAGATCCTTGAAGCCGCCACGAACAAACAGGCGAGGATCGTGGGACCTGCGGTGAGTTCTTCCATCAACACCGACTGGGTCATCCTTTTCTTCCCCTTTGTTACCAGAGACTTCGAGATGGGCGACCACGGTCCCCTCAAGTTCTATTTCTTTGAGTAACGCGTTAACTTTTCTCTAAAACAAGGAGTTGCATGAAATGAAAAAAATGATGCTGTTTCTGGCTGCTGTTCTGGCAGTTGCCGCAAGTGCTGTTGAGTACAAGTTTGAACTCAAGAGCGACAAAGGCCCCGTGGTGAAAGTCGGCGACGAAGTGACCTTTTTCGGCCGTCCCCTGAGCCGTGAAAATGCCAAAGCGGCCTTTACGCCTCTCAAAGGCGTGAAGCTTTCCGTCCGCCTTGCCGGTGATGTCGCTCCTGCGGGCAAAGCACGGACGGTTGAAGCCACCGGCGAGTTCATTCCTCTCAAAGCCAAATTCACCAAGCCCGGCTGGATCTATGCCAAATACGAACTGCTGGATTCCAACGGCAAGAGGCTTGTCAGTGCTGAGAGAAAATACGGCGTCTACGGCGGTATCGGTGCTATTGCCGAACCTGAAAAACTCAAACAGGGCAAAGAAGAACCTGCCGACTTCGACGCTTTCTGGAAATCCCGCCGTGCCATGCTGGATAAAGTCCCCCTCAACGCCAGAGTCACCGAGTACAAAGGCCGTGTGATCAAAGGCTTCAAGGTCTATGACGTTCAGGTCGACTGCGCAGGCGGTATGCCCATGTCCGGCTACCTTACCGTCCCCAACAATGCCAAACCCAAATCCCTTGCCGCCGTTGTGAACTATCAGGGCGCAGGAGTCAGCTCCAGCTGGGTCGGAGTGGTGAACAATGCCCTTTATATGAACATCAACGCCCACGGTATTCCCAACGGCAAAGAGAAATCTTTCTACCGGAATCTGGGCAAGACCACCCTTAAAAGTTACTATCATCAGGGCAAAAACGACCGTGAAAAAATCTATTTCCACGGCATGTATCTGCGTGTGATGCGTTCACTTGACTACATCAAGAGCCGTCCTGAGTGGAACGGTAAGATCCTGATCGTTTCCGGTTCCAGCCAGGGAGGCGGACAGGCTATCGCCGCTGCGGCACTGGATCCCCAGGTTACACTGTGTATCGCCGCCGTGCCTGCTTTGAGCGACCACTCCGGTTCTTTCGCCAACCGTCAGCCCGGCTGGCCCCAGTTCTACCGGGGCGGCAGCAAGGCTGATCCCAAAGTGGTTGCGGCAACCGCTTATTATGACAACGTTTTCTTCGCCCGCCGTATCAAGTGCGAAACCTGGCTGACCACCGGCTTGTTTGATACCACCTGTTCTCCTGCAAGTGTTTACATGGTCTATAACAACCTTGCCGCCAAGAAAAAGGATATTGATATCTTCCCCTTCGGAAGCCACAGCGGCGCCCCCGCCCGCAAAGGACAGGCCCGCCAGAAAGAAGTTATCGCCGGAAAATAAAATCACAAAAACAACTGCTGCGTTTCGAGAGGAATGCGGCAGTTGTTTTCAAGAGGTATAAACGATGAAAAAGTTCTTTCTTTTCACTCTGCTGGGAACTTTCCTTTCTCTCAGCGCCGTTGAGTACAAATTTGAAGTCAAAAGCGACAAACACTGGAAAATGAAAGTGGGCGAAACTGCGACCTTTACCGCAACTCTCCTTGCCCGTGAAAATGCCAAAGCTCCTTTCAAGGCTGCCACCGGAAAAACCGTCCAGTTCCTTTTCTCTGAAAACGATGTCACCGTGAAAAAAGGTGTTTTCACCACCGGCGACAAGCCTTTCGTCTTTCAGGGCAAACTGACCCGTCCCGGCTGGATGCAGTTGAGATTGAACATGCTTGACGGCAAAAAGCCCGCCACCTACAAGGACCGTTACGGCAATTCCCGTCAGGTCATGGGCGGTATCGGCGCATTGGTCGAGCCTGAGAAACTGGAAGTCGGTGTGGAGGAACCTGCCGATTTTGATGCTTTCTGGAAAACTCAGCGTGAACTGCTCAACAAAGAACCCATGAAAGCTGTTCTCACCCCTTTCAAATCTGCTGCGACTGAGGCACGCAAGGTCAAGGTCTGGGATGTTCAGATCAACGTTCCCGGCGGTTTCCGCGGCGTTTCCGGCTACCTGAGCATCCCTGCCGATGCCAAACCCAAAAGTCTCCCTGCCATCGTCTACTATCACGCCGCCGGAGTCCGCAGCTCCTACGCCCGTGTGGCTCCCCGTGCCATCCTCTTTGATGTCAATGCCCACGGCATTCCCAACGGTCAGAGCAAAGAATATTACAACAAAAGACGTTACAGCGACCTCAAAAACTATCCCCGCATCGGTCAGGAAAACCGGGATACCGTCTATTTCAGAGGCATGTTCCTGCGTATGCTCCGCACCCTTGATTATGTGAAGTCCCGCCCCGAATGGGACGGCAAGATCCTCATCGTCACCGGCGGAAGCATGGGGGGCGGTCAGTCCATCGCCGCCGCCGCCCTTGATCCCCAGGTGACACTGGTCGTCGCCGGAGTCCCCGCCATCGGCGACCACGGCGGTAATTTTGCAAAAATTCCCCGCCGCCCCGGCTGGCCCCAGTTCTACTACGCCCACAACGCGAAAGAGGAAGTGAAAAAAGCCACAGGCTACTACGACAACATCTTTTTCGCCCGCCGGGTCAAGTGCGAAGTCTATCTCACCACCGGATTGATCGACCGGACCTGTCCCCCCACCAGCGTTTATCTCTACTATATGAACCTCAAGAGCAGCAAAAAGCATCTTGATGTCTTCCCCTGCGGTGAGCATGTCGCTGCACCGACCACTCAGGGACAGAAACGTATTACGGAAGTTATTTCAGGAAAGTGATTTGAAATGAAAATTGTTTTTGCATTTCTGATGTTGGCTGTCGCGTTCTGCGCCGGAGCCGTCGAGTATAAGCTGGATGTTAAGAGCGACAAAAAAGAGTGGTCGCTCAAGGCGGGGGAAAAGGTGACTTTTTCCTTTGTCCTCTATTCAAGAGAGAATGCCAAAGATACCTTCAAACCCGTCGTCGGCAGAAAGGTTTCCTATGAACTTATGAGGGACGGCGGTATGAAAAATATCAAAAAGCAGTTTGTCACCACCGACAAACCTTTTACCCTCACGACCACAGGCAACGGTCCCGGCTGGGTTTGCATCAACTTCGTTGTCCGTGATGCCAACGGCAAGCCGACCATGGTCAAGAGCCGGCAGGGAAGAAAATATATGCTTCAGAAGGGTATCGGTGTCATGTATGACATTGACAAGCTGGAGCCGGGACAGCCTGAGCCTGAGGACTTTGATGCTTTCTGGAAAGCTCAGCGGGAAGCACTGAACAAGGTTCCTCTCAAAGCCAAACTCACCCCTATCCCCGCCTCTTCATCGAAGAAAGATTTCAAATTCTGGGATGTTCAGATCGACTGTGCAGGCGGTATGCCCGTTTCCGGACATCTGAGTATGCCCGCTGATGCCAAACCCAAAAGCCTTCCTGCCGTCCTGACACTTCACGGTGCCGGCGTGAGCGGATCGGCGATGTATACTTTCGGCAGATCACTGCATCTGGATATCAACGCCCACGGTATCCCCAACCGCAAGGGCAGGGCGTATTACGAAAAGCTGGCAAAAACCACCCTTAAAGATTACCGCTTTGCCGGTACAAGCAGCCGTGACACGGTCTATTTCAAAGGCATGTATTTGCGCCTTATGCGGGCGCTGGATTATCTGAAATCCCGCCCCGAATGGGACGGTAAAGTGCTTATTGCCACCGGCGGCAGTCAGGGCGGCGGACAGGCCATCGCCGCAGCTGCTCTTGATCCCCAGGTGACCTTGTGCGTTGCCGATGTTCCCGCTATCGGCGACCATGCCGGTTCCATTGCCAAGTTCCCCCGCCGTCCCGGCTGGCCCAAATTCTACGATGCCCGCAACGGCAAAGCCGATCCCAAAGTCGTTGCTGCGACCGCCTATTACGACAATGTTTTCCTTGCCCGCAGGATCAAGTGCGAAACCTATCTTTCTGCCGGATTGCTGGATATGAGCTGTTCACCGGCAGGTATCTATCTGGTCTACAAGAATCTTGCTTCGGAAAAGAAAGATATCACCGTCTATCCCCAGGGGACCCACAGCAGCTCTCCTGGGCGCAAAGGAAAAGCAAGAATCAACGCAGTTTTGCAGGGAAAATAAATTTTCTCTTGAAAAACTGCATAAGAGGTGCTATTTTATAAATTGTAAGAAGTCACCTCGTTAAAAATTCATTCAATGAGGCAACTTCAGAAGTTTTCCGCTTCGGAAGTTGCCTTGTGCTATTATAAGGAACATTGCTGTTTTATGGAATCATTGCTGAATATTCTGAGTATCATCGGTTCACTGGTCTTTGTGTTTGTCGCCATCGGACTTTGTATCTTTTCTCACGAACTGGGACACTTTCTGGCAGGAAAATGGCGGGGACTCCATATCGATGCTTTTTCTCTGGGGTTCAAACCTTTCTGGCGCAAGAAGATCAACGGCGTGGAGTACCGTCTGGGCTATCTGCCCTTCGGCGGCTATGTGGAGCTTCCCCAGATCGACGCCACCGACGGGATCCCCAAAAGTGCCGACGGCAAGGAACTGCCCCGTGCCAATGCCCTTGACCGGGTCATCACGGCGGCGGCGGGTCCCATTTTCAACATCATTTTCGGTCTCATCGTTGGAACGCTCATCTACTTTGTGGGTATGCCTTCCGACACCGCCAAGATGCGTGAGATGACCGTCAACCATGTGGACGAAAAAGGTCCGGAATATGCCGCAGGGCTCCGCAAAGGGGACAAGATCGTCAAGCTCAACGGCAAAAGTTTTCATTTGAGCTGGGCGCACTTTGTGAAAGAGATCCTTTTCACCGTTGACCCGGTGCGCCTTGAAGTTCTCCGTGACGGCAAAAAAATGGAGATTACCTATATTCCCAAGGTCAATCCTGCCGCCCCCGGCTCCCTTAAAGCCGAAGGTCTGGCGTGGCCTTTTTTCACTGTCCGTGTGCCTGTTGAGGTGATTCCCGAAAAAGGCTCCGTTGCCGCCAAAGCGGGGATCCGGAAAGGTGATATCATCGCCGCCGTCAACGGGATCCCCCTGCAAAGCCCCTCCGAGTTCCAGCATCTTCTGGATATCGCAGGAGATATGGAACTGACCTTGACCATGGTCCGGGCAGAGAAGGAGTTCCCGGTGAAACTGCGTTCTCAGGTCATCCCCGGTCTGCCCGAGGATTTCACCCGTTACATGATCGGCGCCACCCTTGCCAAAACGCCTCTGGGTGTCAAGGTGGAAAGTGCCGTTTTTTCCTCCCCCGCCCAGAAAGCGGGACTGCTGCCCGACGACTTGCTGCTGAGTGCCGCCGCACCCGGCGAAAAAAATCCTGAAGTGATCAAGGATGTTGCCAAATTCATCGAAAAGATCCGTTCTTTCAAGGATAAAACCTTTGTCATCCACTTCCTCCGCAACGGCGAAAAGAAACAGATTTCCATCAACTCCCTCAAGGTCGTCCCCCGCACCATCGGTGTCAGTGTGGCGGTCTATGACCATCCGACCCCCTGGGAGCTTTTCGTTTCCACCGTGGATATGAGCTGGAAATCCCTGCGGGGCATCTGTGTCGGTATCGGGCAGAAACTGGGGTGGACACAGCGGCAAAGCTCCCTCAAACCCAGCCACATGTCAGGACCTCTGGGTATCGGGACCACTCTTTTCAATTCGGTTTACCGTTCCTCTCTCATGACAGGCATCTACTTTATGGTGGTGGTCTCTTTCGCCCTTGCCATTTTCAATCTGCTGCCTTTCCCCGTTCTGGACGGCGGACACATCGTTTTCGGTGTCATCGAGATCATCTTCCGCAGACCTCTGCCCACGGTGATCATCAAGGGGCTTTCCATCGTCTTTGTGACGCTGCTCATCGGACTTATGGTCTTTGTGACCTTTGCCGACGGCAGACGGCTGGTGCGGGGATTCCTGCCTGAGAAAAAGGAACAGACCGATCCGGAGGATACCGTAAAGAACAAAAGTGTAAAGAAAGAGCTTCCCGATGTCCAGAAGAAAGACACGCAGCGTTAAACTGGGGAGCGTGGGGATCGGCTCCGCCTTTCCTGTCACGCTCCAGACTATGACCAACGTCCCCCTTGCGGATGTCAGAAAGAGTCTTGAACAGATCGAAAGATGCGCCCTCGCCGGATGCGATATCATCCGTGCCGCCATCGACGATGAGGCGGCAGAAAAGGCTTTGCCGGAGGTGATCAAATCTTCCCCCATCCCCCTTGTGGCGGATATCCAGTTCCACTGGGAGTCCGCCCTCGCGGCGATCAAAGCCGGTATCGCAGGTGTCAGGCTCAACCCCGGACTGATCAAGGATGAGAAGATCCTGGGTCCCATCGCAGAACTTGCCGTCGAATACGGAACCTGTATCCGGGTGGGCGCCAACGGGGGCAGTGTCAACCCCAACGAGCTGAAAGCCAATCTGGAAAAGTTTCCCTCCTTTGAGGAGGCTATGGCGGATCTTCTCTGCCGCAACGCCCTTGAACAGTGCGAAGCCCTTGAAAAACATGGTGTCCGCAACATCAAGGTCGCCCTGAAAAGTTCAAGTATCCCTGTCACATTGGCAAGTTACCGCAAATTTGCCGCTGTGACTGATTATCCGCTGCACCTGGGGCTGACGGAATCCGGTCCCCCCTCACGGGGCATCATCAAATCCGCTTCTGTGCTGAGCGTGCTTTTTGCCGAAGGCATCGGGGATACGGTGCGTATCAGTCTGACGGCTCCCCCCGAAGATGAGGTCATCGCCGCCAAAAAACTCCTTGAAGCCTGCGGACTGCGGAGTTCCGGCACGGAACTTGTTTCCTGTCCCAGCTGCGGCAGGACCCAGTTCGATCTTTTCGGACTTACGGCAAGAGTGGAACAGCTCCTTGACGATATGGAGCGCGCAGGGATGCACTGCCACTTCCGGAAGGTGGCGGTCATGGGATGCCCCGTCAACGGTCCCGGTGAGGCGCGGGATGCCGATCTGGGGATCGCCGGGAGCCGGAACGGCAAGGTGATCCTTTTCCGCTCCGGAGCTGTTCAAGGGACATTCGATGCCGAAGAGGGATTTGCACTTTTCAAAAAACAACTTCTGGAAAACAGCGAGAAAAGAGGAAAATGAAATACAACTCCTGTTTGCAAAAAAGTGCGGCAGCAAGCCAAAGGCGCATTTTTATGGCGGTCTGGCTTATGGAACTTTGCAAATATGCAAGCGGTGCTTTTTTTCTTTCAGGAACGATTTTTCTGATTTTGCGCCTTGCCGGAAGAGAGGATTTTCCCCTTTTTCTTTATTGCGGGGGAGGGATTTTTCTGGCGGCGGCGATCATCTCATTTTTCCACGCTCTCAAACTCACTCCCAAAAAGGAACAGCTTGCTGTTTTTCTTGCCTCCCTCGTCCCCGGGGGGGCGGTCGCCCTTTCGGCGGCGGAGTGCGGGGATGAAAACTTCCCTCTTTCCGGCGTTCCGGAGCTGCCCCCTCTGCGCTATGTGAAGAAAGCCTTTCACCTGACCGTGCTGGCTGCGGGGATCCTGTTTGCGGCGGGAACAGTTGCGGCGCCTGTGGCAGGGAGGGAAGAACTGCCTGTTTCCCCCCTTGATCTGAAAGATGAAACGGAAAAATTCGATCAGGGTATTGAGATACTGCGCCGTTTGCCCGAAGGGGAAAATAAGGGGCAGATGCTCAAAAAAGAGTTTGAGGAAACGGTGAAACAGGCGGACTCTGCCGCTCCGGGACGGAGTTATGAACTGCTGCGGCAGCTCAATGAAAGACTCCGCATGGAACTCGGAGGGCAGATGCAGAGTGCCGACCGGCTTCTGAGGCAGGTCGCCCCGCTGCAGACCGCTGCTGATAAACTGAATTCCTCCGGAAAAGGCGCTCAACAGGCAGAGAATTTCACCCAACTTCTCAAAGCCATGGCGCAAAAGGATAAACGCCTTGCCGAAGCTCTGAAAAAAGGAGGCTTTGACGGCTCCCTGCTTTCGCCGGAACAGTTGGGAACTCTTGCCAAAGCTCTGGGAGAGGAAAAGGAAAAACTTGCCCGTGACCTCAAAGATATACAGAAATTTCTCGAAAACGGCGCGAAAATCTCTGAAGCTGAACTTCTGGAATCTTCAAAGGAGCTGGAGCAGTTTATCCGGGAAAATGTTCCCGGGTGCGACGATTTGATCGAATCCCTCACCAACAGAGAGAGTACTCCGGAATCTTCCGGCGGCGCAGGTGAGGGGGAGGGCGAGCCCGGCAGCGGTTCTCCCGCCCGGGGAAAAGGGGATGCTCATCTGGAGTATTCAGGCTTCACCCCCGATCACGGCGCAAAACGCTCCGACAAAAAAATACGTTCCCATCTTCCCGGGGATAAGGAGAAATCCAAAGTCCTGGGACGATTTGCCGTCGATATGGAACAGAAAGAGGAAAAACATTCCGTCAAAGGGGGAAATCTCGGAACTTCAGGAACTCACGCCGGATTTCAGGAGTCAACACTCCACCCCGCACACAGACGGGCGGTGAAACGCTACTTTGACAAGGAGGATAAATAATTATGAGTCAGGAACTTTTAAGCGATGATCTGCTCCGCAGAGGGCAGGAAAAACTTCTTGCTGCCGTGGAACAGCTGGATAAGATCCTGCTGGGACAGCATGAACTCCATAAACTTGTTATCATCGGCATATTGAGCCGGGGGCATATCCTCCTTGAAGGGTTGCCCGGGGTGGGCAAAACAGCACTGGTCAAGGCTCTGGGCGAAATCCTTTCCCTTGAGTTTTCCCGGGTCCAGTTCACCCCCGATCTTCTGCCGGGGGATATTACGGGGGGAAACATTCTGCAAGTTGCCCCCGACGGCAGCAGGAGTCTTGAATTCCAGAAGGGACCCATTTTTACCAATATCCTTCTTGCCGACGAGATCAACCGTGCCTCACCCAAGACCCAGTCCGCCATGCTTGAAGCCATGCAGGAGCATCAGGTGACTTCAAACGGCGTGACCCGTCTTCTGCCTGATCCTTTCTTTGTCCTTGCCTCCCAGAATCCCATTGAGCTTGAGGGGACCTATCCTGTTCCCGAAGCCCAGCTTGACAGATTTCTTTTCAAGCTCAACGTGACCCATGTGGATGTTGAGACCCTGACCGGGATCATCGCTTCAAGGCGGCGCGGTGAGGCTGAAAAGGTTACTTTTACATTGAGCTGCGGGGAACTGAAATACTGTTTTGAACTTATGGAAAAAATCCATTTGAGCCGTCCTGTTGCCTCTTATATCGCCCGTCTGGTGGGGGGCGCTCATCCGGGGAATCCCCATGAAGTCAAAAGTGTGACCCCCTTTGTCGCTTACGGACCTTCCCCCCGTGCGGCGATCGCCATGGCGGAGTCCGCCCGTGCGGCGGCGCTTCTCAACGGCAGAGCGGCGGTGGGATTTGAAGATGTGAAACTTGTTGCCCCTGCCGTGCTTTGCCACAGACTTATTCTCAATTACAACGCCAAACTTGAAAAGAAAACCCCCGCCGGTCTGGTGACGGAACTGCTGGAGCATGTTCCCTGTGCCGATGCCGGACTGCCTGCGGGCATGGCTTTTGAAAAGGAGTAAAGCAATGAAAAAGATGAAATTTATCTCAATAGCGGTGCTTCTGCTGTTTTGCACTCTTTGGCTTGATGCCAGAACAAGGGTCGGAGTTTTCCCCCCCGCCCCCTTGAGTGTTACGGAACTGCCGCCTCTTTTTGAACAGCTGTTCCGCGACGGTCCCCAGATGAGGCGGTTCCGCTGTATCAACCGGACGGCTTCACCTCAGCAGCTCAGGATCATCGCAGAACCTCTCTGGAAGAAAGGGAACCTTCAAATCATCTCAAACATTGAAGTTCCGAAGATGAGTTCTTCAGACGTTTCCATGCTGCTTCCCTGTGTTTCAGAAAACACGACGTCACTTCCCCGGATCTCAGTTGAGTCTGTCAGCGGTGTTGAAGTGGCTTTCACCCCTTACCGCAGTTCAAAAGGATATATTACAAGGGCGCCCGGAATGGCTTCTGCTTCTTTCAAGCCTGATTTCTTTGAATATCTTCTTGAAGAGGATTTTCAGAAAAGTCCCCTTCCTGTCAGAGAGTGGCCCACAGCAAGTATTGCCTATGCGGGGATCCCGGTGATCGTTCTTGACAGCAATGATGTTCTTCCTGAAATGGTCCGGCAGGCGCTCCGTCTTGCCGCCGCACGGGGGACCCGGATCCTTGTGCTGGTCATGGGGAACGCACCCTGGCCCTCTTATGCGGGCTTTGAAATGAAAGGGCTTCCCTTTGAAGAAAAGATCGGATTCGGTTCATGGGTGGTGATGCGGAGTTCAGCAACTGAAAAAGATCCCCGGTGGAAAGATTTCGTCAAACGCAAACATGCCGCTGAACAAAAGGGAAAATACAGCCGCACTTACACAAAGCTCAAATGGCACGAAAACGCTCTTTACAAATATCTGAATCGGAAAGACCCTTTGACACCATGGGCCATGAAGGTACAGATGCCCCAACCCCCTATCCCCATGGGAAGGCTTACCTTTGTGATGATCTGCTTTGTCATCATCATCGGACCTGTCAACTTTCTGGTGCTTAAAAGATACCGCCGGACTTTGTGGGCGGTCGTGACGACTCCGTTGATTTCCCTGATCTTTACCGGCGCCGTCATTGCAAGTGTGATTTTCGGCGAAGGTATCCGGTCAAAGGGCAGAGGCGAAGTTGAGACCATTCTTGATCAGCGGAATGGCATCGCCGCCACCCGGGGGGCATTCGGCATCTATGCCCCTCTGAGTGTGGGGGATTTCCGCTTTACCCCTGAGGATGTGCTTTATTTTTACAAGCCCGGCAAGGTCAGGGGGGAACTCCGTGACAATGAATATGTGTATGCAAGTTCCCTTGTGCGTCCCCGCATGAGTTTCAGTTACGCTCTCTGCCGTGCCGAAGAACGCAGTGAAAAAATCGCCGTTACCGAAAAGAACGGCCATGTGGAAATCGTCAACGGACTCGGCGTGAAAGTGGATACTCTCTACCTGAGGGATGGCAAAAATCAGCTTTTCAAGCTGGACTCCCCCCTTGCCCCCGGCGCCCGTGCCGTATTGCGCCTCATACCCAAACTCCCGGCACAGGTGCAGGATGTTGAAAAAAACTGCTATCGTGCCACCCTTTCGGAACCCCTTTTCATCTCGCCGGGCGTCGCCATCGACCAGTATGAACACAAACAAAGCCTTTACGGGCGTTGGAGGTAAAAGATCATGGAAATCAAAGTACAGGGTCTGACCCGTGAATTCGGTGCTGTCAAAGCCGTTGACAATGTGAGCTTCACTTTCAAATCCGGAGATATTTACGGCTTCATCGGTCCCAACGGAGCGGGCAAAACCACCACGATCCGCATTATGGCGACCCTTGACATCCCCAACGGGGGGGATGTGCTTTACGACGGCGTTTCCGCCATCCTCTACCCCGAAGAGGCACGGAAACTTGTGGGCTACATGCCCGATTCCCTGCCTGATTACAAAGATGTGGCGGTGTGGGAGTATCTGGACTTCTGCGCCAGAGGCTTCGGACTTAAAGGCGAACTGCGCAGACGCCGCCTTGGGGAAGTTGAGGAGTTCACGGAACTTGGGAACATGCGTGACAAGTTCCTGTGTACTCTTTCCAAAGGTATGAAACAGCGGGTGAGTCTGGCAAGGGCGTTGATCCACGACCCCGAGGTCCTCATTATGGATGAACCCGCCGCAGGTCTCGATCCCCGTGCCAGACTGGAACTGAGAAATCTGCTCAAGATCCTTGCTTCTCAGAATAAAGCCATTCTGCTGAGCAGTCACATCCTCTCTGAACTTCAGGATATCTGCAACGGTGCCGTCATCATCGAAAAGGGCAAACTCCTTTCCGCAGGCAGCATCAGCACCATGTCAAAAGAGGTGGAGAAAAAAGCCGCCGTCACTGAGGAAGAGAAGAAAACCGTTATCATCATGGAGTGCCGTGAGAAACTGGAGGAATTGAAACTGAAACTCCTTGAACAGCCCGTCGTTTCAAACGTGACTGAACATGCCGACGGCACGCTCCACTTTGCTTTGAGCGATGAGGAAAAAAATCTTACCCCCCTTATGGCGCAGCTTTTCAACGCCGGTTTCCCCATAACCGGTTTCAGCCGTGAAAAGATGAGTCTGGAAGAACTTTTTATGCGTGTAACTGACGGAAAGGTACAATAAAAGATGAACGGAAAATTGAAATACTGGGACGACTTTCTCAACCCCGTACTGGTCAAAGAGGTGCGGCAGTTTTTCCACAACAAGATCTTTCTCTCTCTCGTTGCGGGTCTGCTGGGGCTTCAGCTCCTGATGCTTTTTATTTTCAATCTCACCTTTTCCCAGTGGCGAGATTCAGGGGAGGCGGGAACGGTCTTTGTGGTCATCGACACCATATTGATGTATCTCTGTGTCCTCGTTACCGCTGTCTGGAACCCCATGCAGCAGTTTGCCATGGAACGCAGTTCAAAAGAGCTTGATTTTTCCAACATAACCTTGCTCACTCCCTGGCAGATCATCAGCGGGAAACTTGCAAGTTCTCTGGTGATGTGGGGGTTGATCGCTGTTTTGTGCCTCCCCTTTATGACGGTCGCCTATTTTTTCAGAAATGTGACTCTGGGGGAAATACTGCTTATTTTCGGAGCGGGTATCATGCCCACACTTGTACTGATCCAGGGGGCGCTTTTTTGCGGGACCGTCGGGAAAAAATGGGTTTTCGGACTCTTTATCTACTTCGCATGTCAGGTGATCGCTCCGGGAACCTTCATCGGTCTTATCCCGCTGCTGGAAAAACATGGGGGCGCGGCAACGGTATTCTGGAGTTTCCAGCTGGGCTGGGGATTGCTTTTTGCCCTGCTCCTTGCGGCGACGGTGGCAATGGTGACACCGCCTTTCGCCAATAAGATGCTGCCTTTGCGTATTCTGCTTGCCCTCTGTCTGCTGCCGGTGCTTTTGCTCCTGCCCTTTGCTGAAAAACTTCCTGAAATCGCCAATGTTCTGGTCTGCTACACCGCCGCAGGGATCGTGGGGGCTTTCGCCTATCTTGCTGCCTGCGACCGTGACGAACCCGGTGAAAGGGTGCTGGCGCAGGTTCCTGCCAACCCGGTGGGACGTCTGCTTCACGCGCTTTTTTCCAGCAACCGCCGGGGCGGCATGGTGCTGGCGCTGATCATGCTGCTGATTTTGGGGGCGGTGACTTTGCTTCTGGGGCTTGACGGCAAAAGGAGCGTTCTCCCCATTGCTTTCGGCATGGCGGGGTATGCTGTGGTTTACGCCGAACTTGCCATCGGTATCAATCGCCGCATCCCTGCGCTCCCCGGATGGGCGGCACTGCCTGCCGTTGCCTTTGTGGTGGGCGTTCTGCCTCTTATCGGAGCTGCCAACAGCGATATCAGCATTTCAGAGATCATCATTTCCCCCGCCTCACTCCTTGAGGGGGGCAAACGCTCCGCTCTGGATCCCGCCATCTGGATCGCCCCCATGACAGCATGTCTCATCGGCATCGTTTTTGTTGCCGATATGATCGTACACTACAAATACTACAAAGCCCCCGGCAAAGAGGAGTTTGAAAAAGAATATGAAAATCACGACCCACATCTGTAAAACCCTTGATCTGGGTGTCAGCGGCAATCTTTTCGGCGGACAGCTCATGTACTGGCTGGATGAAGCCGCTTCTGTTTACGCCATCTGGGCGACAGGTGAGAAAAAAATCGTCACCCGCCGCATCTCCGAAGCCTCTTTCAACAAGCCCATCCACACAGGCGAACTCCTTATTTTCAACTGTGTCGAACCCCGGAAAGGGAAAACCAGTTTTTCCTTCAAAGTTCTGGTGGTGGTGGGCAGTGAAATCAGGTTTCAGGCTGAATGTACCTTTGTGGCAGTGGATGAAGAGGGCAGAAAGAAACCTATCGACTGGTCCAAAGCCCCCATCAGCCAAACTGAAAGTTTTTAAAATTCTGCATCCTCAAGTTCAACGCCCATCCATGAGGCGACGGTTTTGCCCATAACGGCGTCGATGACATCTTTGGGGACTCCGATGCGTTTCAGGAGCCTCAGGTAGTGGTCGCCGCCGTTGCTGACGATTTCGGGATGAGTGACGTAAGCATCGGAACCCAGAACCAGTTTGCGGAAATTTTTCATGGCAGGGTCGCACTCCACCGTGTCGGGCTTGAGCATTTCCGCAAGGTCGGCAGGCTGCATCCTGAGCCACTGACCGCAGCCCCCCAGATCGGCGTAAAGGTTGGGAAGCATCTTGATATACTGGCTTGCTTCATCCTGAAAGATCCGTGTCCCCATGTGCGCCATGACCAGATTGAGACTCTGGAACGACCGGGCAATGCGGTCAAGGTTGATGGGGTGCATGTTTTTCAGCATGGGACGGCGGTAAAGCTCGTCGGCGGGACTGGGACGGTAATTGCCCGTATGAAAGAGCAGCGGCAGATTGCATTTGGCGGCGGCTTCATAAACGGGCATGTAGATATCGTGGTCATATTCGTAGTAGGGATAGATGCACTTGAAGCCTTTCACCCCTTTTTCGGCGTAGTGATAAACTTCAGCCGGGTCAGCCGTTTCCCAGAGGTCCAGCTTGGCAAGAGGCAGAAAGCAGTCGGGATACTTTTTGCAGATGGCGATGACTTCATCGTTGGGGAGAAAGTCATGACCGCCGTAACGCAAGCCTCCTGAAAGACAGGCGATGGTTTTGCGGGAGCGGCAGGTTTCGGCAAGTTGCTCCAGAAGAGCGGGGTCTCCGCTGTCGCAGTGGACATGGAGATCAAGACGGCATTTGTTTTCGTATTTCATAATATCATTTCCCTTTTTGAAGTGTTTTAACGCACCTATAAGATAGCGCCGCAAAATGCGTATTTCAAGAAAGATGTTCCTTTTAATTGCTTGTTTTTCCGCTCCGGAGGCTGTATATTATGACGGTATATCTGAAAATACAAAGGAAATGCCCTATGGACTTTATTGAATTCAGAAATTTCGCTTTGGAGTGCTGCGACAGAAAGAATATCTTCAATGTTCTTGCCGCGGACCTCAGGGGAAAACTTGTTTCCATTCTTTCAGAGGGGAGCTTTTTTTCCGCAGAGGGTGAGAAACTTCTCTTTGATAGCTGGGAAAGCGCCCCCGACCCCCTTTTCACGGGGAAACTTGAAAATCTTTTCTGGCTTTACAGATTCACTTTCAAAGATGCCGGAAACAGAAAAAAATCCATGACCGCCGAGTGCGTCATCTATGACTCCCATGTGAAGATCACCGTTAAAAAGGGCAGCTGCAAACTCAGAGGTTTTCTGCAGCAGGGCAGGGCAAAAAGCGGCGATCTTCTCGCCATGAAAAGCGATTCTCAAGGATCCGCACTTCTCGGTGCCGCAGGGCCCGCAGTCCCCCTCAACGCCGATCTGCTTTACAACCGGCAGAGCGACTGCGCCGTGCAGGTCAGGGGGAAGTGTGAACTTTCTTTTGACTGGAAAAAGAGAAAATATCGCCTTGAAGCGGAGCTTTCCCCCAAATCCCCCCTTGAGATCCGGTTTGAAAAGAACTTTGCGCAGAACAAATTCCAGCTGAAACACTGGAAAAGCATCTCATACCGCCACGGTTTTTCCACGCCTCCCGTGGGGTGGATGACCTGGTATGCGGTCCGTTCCGCCGCCAACGAGAAGATCGTCCTTGAGAACGCCGCCGCCATGAAAGAACATTTCGGGAAATACTGCGGCGATATGGTGATATGGGTGGATTGGGAGTGGTGCCACAAAACCATGCGCTACCACAGCGAAAAGGGAGTCGATGCTTTCCACCCCCGGCAGGAAGCCTATCCCCACGGCATGAAATATGTTGCTGACGGTATCAGAAAAATGGGACTTATCCCCGCCGTCTGGACCGGGGCGACCTGCGAAGGCAATATGAATGAATATTTTCAGAAACATCCCGATTACTGCCTTGCCGATGTGCTGAACTGGCCCGGCAGATATTGGGCTGACCTGAGCCACGAAGGGGTGCAGCGTGAATATATTCCCGCCGTTTTCAGAAATCTCCTTGACTGGGGCTTTGAGGCGATCAAATGGGATTGTCTGCTCAACACCATGCGTGTCAATGACCAGTTCAGAAAGAAACGCCGTCACCCTGACATGAGTACCAACGAAGCCATGCACCGTGTGGTCGCTGCGGGCAGAAAGGTCATCGGGGAAAACTTCTATCTTCTGGGATGTACCGGCATGGAGCGCGCCACCATGGAGGCGATGGATATCTTTGATGCCTGCCGCATCGGCGGAGATGTTTTCAGCTGGGAAGATTTTAAATGCAACGCCGTTGTTCCCCTTTTCTCCTATTTCCCCTTCCATAACACCTCTATCTATCTTGATCCTGATACACTGGTTTTGCGCGAGGAGTACAGCACTTTTGAACAGGCCAAGTCCCGCATATCCCTTTTCGCTCTCGGGGGACTTCAGTTCACTCTGGGGGATGCCATCTGCGATCTGGACAAAAAACGCATAGATGCCCTCAAATGCGCCATGCCCACAGTTCTTGTGACGCCCCAGGAAATGTGCCGCAAGGATTTCAGGGGCGATACGGCAATGGTCATGATCTCTGCGGCATCTCCCGGTGGAACGTGGTTCGTGGCAGGTGTTTTCAATATGACTGAGGAAAAACAGAACTGCAGCTTTGATCTTTCAATGCTTCCTCAAGGTAACTACGCCGCTTTCGAGTTCTGGGAACAATCCTTCAAAGGGATCGTTTCAGACCGTCTGGTTTGCGAACTCCCCCCCGGCGGCTGTGCCGTGTTCCGGTTGACTCAGGTTCAGGATGTGCCTTTCCTCATGGGCAGTTCACGTCATCTGCTTCAGGGGGTGGCGGAACTCAAAGAGTACAGCTGTGACCGTGAAAAGGGCGTGGTTTCGGGCAAAGTTCAGACCGTGGGCGACGAAGAGATGCAGTTGACCTTCTTTGTCCCTGACAACTGCACTCCTGAAAAACAGCCCCGATTGAAAATCAGAGGCAATATCGCCACTCTGACCGTTAAAGGAAATGATTCTTCTGTGGAAGGATTTCAAATCAACTATAAGGAAAAACAAAAATGAAACTCAAAACCATTGCATTGTTTCTGGGTGCCGCACTTGTCGGAACCGGCTGTGCCGCTCCCAAAAATGTCACCGTCTGCCGGGAAAGCAAGACCACCTTTGTTTCTCAGGCACTGAAACCCTTTGCGGACTCCGGCGCGCTCCCCGGTGCTGTCAGCATCCTGAGCAAAGGGGATGTGCAGGAAACAGCCTGCGTTGGCTTTGCCGATGCCGCCAGAAAGCAGCATGTCACTTTGAAAAGTACCTTTATGCAGTGTTCCCAGACCAAGGGCTTCTGCGGAGTTACCGTCGCCATTTTGCTTGAAGAGGGGAGGGTGAAGCTGGATGACCCCGTTTCCAAGTACCTGCCTGAATTCAAAAATCTGAAAGTTGCCGTTACGGGCAAGGATAAAAAAGTCACCGTTGTTCCTGCAAAAAATGTCCTGACGCTCCGCATGGTCATGAACCACACCGGCGGATTCCCCTTTGAGATCCCCACCAAGAGCAAAAAGGGGTGGAACCGTCTCAGTTTGCGTGAGACCGCCAGAGAAGCTGCCGCCCAGCCCCTGCGCTTTGAACCCGGTACCCGTGCCCTTTACTCCAACACCGGTATCGACATCGGCCCCGCCATCGTCGAGGTGGGCACAGGGAAAAAATGGGAAGTGTTCCTCAAAGAGCGTGTCCTCGATCCCCTGGGCATGGAAGACACCACCTTTACCCCCTCTGAAGAACAGCTGAGCCGCGCCATCGTGCTGCACGCCGTCAGCAAGAAGGGCAAACCCAAATTTCTGGCGTTCAACCGCTGGATGCCTCTGCCCCATAACGGCGCCGATGTTCATCCCTCCGCCGGTGCCGGACTCTGGACCACCGCTGCCGACCAGTTGAAGTTCTACCGTATGCTCATGAATCTGGGTATGGGCGACAACGGAGTCCGGATCCTGAAAGAGGAAACGGTGAAAAAATATCTCGCCGCATCGACCCGTCCCGGTAAAATGGGGGGCTACTCCATGGGACTTTCCGCCAATTTCAAAGCCGGTACCATGGGACACGGCGGCGCATGGGGAACACGCTGCACCGTGAACTGGAAGAAAAAACAGCTGCAGCTCTGGGTGGTCCAGCTCAACGGCTCCCCCCGTCCCTGGGATGCCGCCTGGCGCAAAGCGGCTGATAAATTTTTCGCCGCCAAATTCGACGACGGCGGAACCGGTGCCTACACCGGCAGACTCAAGTAAACGCTCTTTTTCAAAGGCTCCGGAAAGTTCCGGAGTCTTTTTTTACCCTCATTTTAAGAAAAAATCAATTTTTTTTCAAATTTTTTTAAAAAAGCACTTGAATATTCTAAAATTGGAGTTATTTTATAATTGTAGTCAATACAAACATGTAAAAACAAAGATAAAGCAAACTCCTAAAAGAAAGGATCTGAAAAATGGCTAAATTCGTTTGCAGTGTTTGCGGTTATGTTCACGAAGGTACTGAAGCTCCTGCCAACTGCCCCCAGTGCAAGGCTCCCGCCGCCAAGTTCGCCGAACAGGCGACCGGTGAGACCAAGTGGGCGATCGAACACAAGATCGCTTCCATCGACGGAATCGCTCCCGATGTTGTGGAAGGTCTCCGCGCCAACTTTACCGGCGAGTGCTGCGAAGTGGGTATGTACCTTGCCATGAGCCGTCAGGCTGACCGTCAGGGCTATCCTGAAATCGCCGAGGCTTTCAAGCGTTACGCCTTTGGAGAGGCTGAACACGCCTCCAAGTTCGCCGAACTGCTGGGCGAAGTCGTCACCCCCTGCACCAAACGCAATCTGGAACTGCGTTCCGAAGCCGAGGGCGGCGCCTGCTGCGGTAAGCTGGAACTGGCAAAACGCGCAAGAGACCTGGGCTACAACGATATCGCTGACACCGTCTTTGAAATGGCCAAGGATGAAGCCCGCCACGGCGCCGGTTTCACCGGTCTGCTGAAACGCTTCTTCGGCAAATAAGTTGAAATCCCGGTAAAAACCGATTTCAAGCCGCTGCAGCTCTGAAAGGAGTTGCAGCGGTTTTTTTTGCTCTTCTTTTCTTTTGGGGGATTGACAAAGGAAGTTCCCGGATGTATAGTAACTGACAACATCTGTTTCCTGTAAAATAAAGGAGATTTTTTCATGGAAAACAAATTTGCCTGGTTCGATGAAGCCCGGTTCGGTATGTTCATCCACTGGGGACCTTATTCCTGCGGTGCCCGCTATACGTGGCTCAAAAGTCACGAGAAAATGACCACCGAACAGTACAATAAATACACCGATCACTTTGATCCCGACCTTTTCGACCCCGCCCAATGGGCAAAGGCTGCCAAGGCGGCGGGCATGAAGTACTTTGTGCTGACTTCAAAACACCATGACGGCTACTGCCTCTTTGACAGTCAGTATACCGACTACAAATACAAGAAACGGGATCTGCTCCGGGGCGTCATCGACGCGTTCCGGGCAGAGGGACTGCGTGTGGGCGTCTATTATTCTCTGCCCGACTGGCATCATCCCAACTATCCCCACGATGCCCGTCATCCCCAGCGTGATATTCCGACGGAGTGCGATTTTATGCCCTACCGTGAATATCTGCACAATCAGATCCGTGAGCTTCTCACCAACTACGGCAAGATCGATATCGTCTGGTTTGACGGCTCCTATCCCGACACCGCCCACATCTGGGATATGCCTGCCATCCGTGCCATGGCGCAGGAACTGCAGCCGGGGATCCTCATCAGCCGTCTGCCCGGATATGATGATTTCAAGACCCCCGAGCAAAACATTCCCCAGCAGGGCATGTTCAACGAAGACGGCACTCCCGCCCACTGGGAGGGATGCCAGGTGCTTCACGGGGAATGGTGCTATATCCGTGACCAGAAGTGGAAGACGGTCCCTGAATTGATCCAGATGCTGGTCCGCCACACTTCCCGGGGGGGCAATCTGCTCCTGAACGTGGGACCCACCTCAAGAGGTCTGCTGGATAAACACACGGTGGAACTTCTGGAAGGGCTGGGCGAGTGGATGAAGTGGAACTCCAAAGCCATCTATAACTGCACCGGCGCTCCGGCGGAGTTCCCCGAACCCGAAGGCTGCCGCTACACCTATAACAAAGAGCGCAACACCCTCTATCTGCACATCCTTTCCTGGCCTGACCGCCGCATCGATCTGCCCGGTCTGGGGAACAAGGTGGAATACGCCCAGCTCCTCTGCGACGGCGGTGAGATCGGATTTACCGAACACATGCCCGGTAACATCAACGGACCCCGCAATCCTCCCGAAGGAACTCTGCGCCTGGCGCTGCCGGTGACTTCACCCGAGCTGCCTGTGCCTGTTGTTGAACTGTTCCTGAAAAAGTAAGGAACGGGGGTAATTTCAAATTTTTGAAATTACCTTGAACACAAAAAAATCCCATGGCATTTCCGGAAATTTTCTCCCGGAGCCATGGGTTTTTTTTATCTCAAATATCTTCATCGCCGTGGTTTTGAAGCCATTGGCGCAGATATTCCACTGCTTCAAGTCCGGTGTCAACGATATTGTTGGAGCAGACGATGATGCCGTCGATCTTCTTCTCTTTGAGAAAAGTGTAATAAAGCTCCGTTTGGAACGCCATTTGCTCCACGGTCATGGGGAGACTTTCTCCATAGTTGTAAAGGTAACATCCGGCGTAATGTTCTTTGCCGGGTGTCATAGCGATCAGACGGTTGATATTTTCTTCCGCCCGGGCGAGTTCTTCACTTGTCCATGACCAGAAAGTGATACCATCCACCGCTTCAAGGTAGTCCGAATAGTCGATCTCAAAGAGGGCGGCGTAATAGACCAGCCACAAAGTGAGGGGGCGGGGGGCGTTGCGGAGCTTTGATGCCATGGCGCGCAGTTCATCAACGGTCAGGCGTGCATCCTGTGTCCCGGGGCGGAAAAAGTCGTCCAGCACGGCGCCTGTCACATTGGGGAAAAGCTCCGCCTGGCGCAGGACCTCTGCCAGATCGTCCCCGGAGTCGTCGTTGCGTTTCGAGGAGACATCCCCCAGCACCGACCAGACAAGTTTCCTGAAGTTCTGCAAACGGGCGGTTTCTTCATCAAAAGGAGGCTTGGGAATGCCGTTGAAAACCACACGGCAGCAGTTGGGGATCCCCAGATACGCCGCACCCTCACGGGGTCCCATGCGGTTTTCCCCCGGAACTTTGAAAAGTTTTCCGGCTTCCCCCGTATGATGGGCGCCCGGATGATGTCCCCAAATCCAGAAATGGTCGCGCAGTTTCATCAGATCTCCTTTCTTGTGTATGCGTGTTTCCTGTATAAGATACCATTTTTTGCTATCTTTGTCAAGAGAATCCGGGGCTTTCAGGGGAAATATGGGAGTTTTTGTGAAAAAAGTTGGATTTTTTTCAAAATTTGACTTGAAAAATCCGCAAAACAGGTCTATATTATGTACCATACAAGCGCTCATAGCTCAGTTGGTAGAGCAAGTGACTCTTAATCACTGGGTCCTGGGTTCGAGTCCCCGTGAGCGCACCATTTTAATTTACAGCTGTTCCTTTGGGAATGGCTTTTTTTTTGATTTGTTTCATAAGGAGCGGAACGGTGCTTTGGGGAATCATCAGTCTGGTCATTGTCGGCATGAGCTGGACCATCGTGGGGGCGGTCATGGGCGTTGCTCCCAAGAAAAAGCTGGACCCTGCTGTGATCCAGCTGACAGGCGCTGTGGTCACAGTCGCCGCCTGCGCCATCATGTTGAGGCATACCGACAGCGGAACTCTCCCCGGCAGCACCCTTTTCTGGTGCGGTCTTTCTTATTGGACGGCGGGGGTACTCAACTGCATCATGCTGATCCTCATGTCCCTTGCCATGCAAAAGGGACCCAACGGCATTATCTGGGCGATCATCCAGTCGGCGATGATCTTCCCCTTTATGACGGGGATGATCTTCTTTAATGTGGAACCCAAATTCATCAGGATCACCGGGTTGCTTTTCATCCTCTCTTCCCTTGTCCTCTCCGGCTTCGGCAAAGAGAACCGCGTTTCAGGGGGCAGCTGGAAAATCCTTGCCCTTGCCGGATTTGCCATTACCGGCGTGGTGCAGAATCTGACAAGTTTGCCCTCTTACTTTGAGTCGGCGCAAAAAGTTCCCCCCGTTTTCCGGACTATGATGTTAGGTGCAGGCGTTCTCACGACGGCACTGGTCCGCACATGGTATTTGAGGGGGAAAATCTCTCTCAAAAAGAACTTCAGCTCCAAATGGCTCTGGATCTTCACCTTTTTTATGCAGTTTTTCGGCTTGTTCTTTGCCATAGTGCTTCAATATCCCGGCATGGATACCCTTGCCCGCTGCGGGGTGGGGTCTCTTTCCTATCCTTTGCTGGTAGGCTCCTGTCTGGTGGGATTTTCGCTTTACAGCATTTTCATTCTCAGAGAAAAAAATTCACTCCTGCAATATGCCGCCCTGGGCTGCTGTCTGACAGGTATCGTGCTGATCTGCCTTTAAGGTGAGTTTTACAGAACGGTGATGACAAGTCCTGTGATGATCAATGCGACGCCGATGAATTTAGGCAGGGAGGGGCGTTCTTTCAGAATGAAGATGCCCCCCAGAAGTCCGAAGATCAATCCCAGCTGACGGAAGACCTGAACGTAGGAAACGTTGGTCACATAATTCATCGCCGTCAACACAGTGATGTAGGTGAGCGAAGCAAAGGCACCTGCCGCAAAGGGCATCCAGTTGCGTTCCCTGAAAAAGGCGGCAAAGTTTTTCTTTTCCCCGGGGAAAAGCAGCACAGCAATACCCATAAGAGTACTCAGGCAGATGCCGCGGGTGGAGTAAAAGGTCATGGAAACAACGGGTTTCGCAAGGTCGGGATAGGCTCCGCGCAGAACATGCTGCGCCTGACTGTCAAAAATCGTATATCCCGTTGTGCCGCAAGCCACAAGGAAGATGAAAAACATCCTCGAAGAAAGATAATCTTTCCACTTGAAAGAGGAAAAGTCCTTCATAGGCATCATCATGCACCCCACAAAGACGATCCCCATCCCCAGCAGGGCAAGGGGCGTCAGGGGCGCCCCCCAACCGGCAAGAGAGGTGACTGCCGCCGTGAGCAGCAGGGGCAGAGAACGCATCATGGGGTAGGCGGTGGACATTTCCATGGTCCGGTAGGCACGGACCAGTCCCAGACAGTAACAGAGGTCAAAAGTGACCGAACCCAGCACATAGAGAAAGAAAAGCGGCGGCAATCCCAACACATCAACAGGAGTCCAAATCTGGGTGTGGAGCCAGAAAGATGCCGCTGTCATGCAGATCACAGCGTAAAAAGCGACACTCATAGTGGCACGTTTTGCAAGCAAGTTCCATGAGGCGTGAAGCCCCGCAGAAAAAACGATCAGAAGAAAAGCAAATAAGGTCATAACTGATACCGGCTCCGTGATGATGATGAATGTCACTTAATATACCACTTGAAACGTTTTTTTCAAGGGATAAGGGATTTTTCAGGAAAAAAAGCCCCGCCGTATGAAACAGCGGGGGCTTTGAGACAGGGGGATCAGCAGGAGGCTTTGAGGGCCTGATCGAAGTCGGCGATGATATCGTCGATGTTTTCGATACCGACTGAAACACGGATGAGATCGGGGCTGACACCTGCGGCGATCTGTTCCGCTTCGGAAAGCTGGCGGTGGGTCATGCTGGCGGGGTGCAGCACGCAGGTGCGCACATCAGCGACGTGAACGGCAATGGCGGCAAGTTTCAAGGAGTCCATGACCTTTTCGCCTGCGGCAGAACCGCCTTTGACACCGAAGGTGAGAACACCGGAACCGCCTTTGGGCATATATTTCTTAAGTTTGGCGTATTCAGGAGATTCCTCCAGACCGGGATAGTTCACCCAGCCCACCTGGGGATGAGTTTTGAGGAATTGGGCAAGTTTGAGAGCGTTTTCGCTGTGGCGTTCCATACGCAGCGGCAGAGTTTCAACGCCGAGATGGGTCAGGAAGGCGTTGAAAGGCATCATGGGGAATCCCAGGTCGCGGACCAGCTGGACACGGAGTTTCACCGAGAAAGGAGTTTCGGGGAAATCACGGGTGTAAACCGTGCCGTGATAGCTCTTGTCGGGATCGGTAAATTCGGGGAATTTGCCGCATTTCCAGTCAAATCCGCCCTTTTCGATGACCACGCCGCCCACAGAGGTGGCGTGTCCGTCGATGTACTTGGTGCTGGAGTGGACCACGATATCCGCGCCGAAATCAAAGGGACGGCAGAGGGCAGGGGTGGGGAAGGTGTTGTCCACAATGAGGGGAACCTGATTTTTGTGGGCGATCTCTGCGTAAAGTTCAAGGTCAGCCACGATCAGAGCGGGGTTGGCAAGAGTTTCGCAGAAAAGCGCTTTGGTGTTGGGACGGAACGCCGCTTCGATCTCTGAAGCAGGTGCATCAGGGGCAACAAAGGTGAATTCGATGCCGAACTTTTTCATGGTGTTGCTGAAAAGTGACACCGTACCGCCGTAAAGGGCGGCAATGGTCACAACATGGTCGCCGCAGCGGGCGATGTTGGCAATGGCTGAAAAGTTGGCGGTCTGTCCGCTTGAAAGGGCGACGGCAGCCACACCGCCTTCAAGGGCGGCGATACGCTTTTCAAAGCAATCCACAGTGGGATTGGCGAGGCGGGTGTAGAAAAAGCCCGCTTTTTTCAGGTCAAAGAGGTCGGCAACACTCTGGGCGTTGTCGTATTTGTAGGTGGTGCTCTGGACGATGGGAGCGATACGGGCATCGCCGTCGCCGGGGGTGTAACCTGCCTGAACGGCGAGAGTTTCCAGTTTCCAATTGTTTTCCATGATCAATATTCCTTACAGATTCATAAATTTTCAGTTAGCGGCGATGGCTTCATAAATGGCACGGCGTCTGCCCAGCAGGAAGTCGTTGCATTTGGGGAAGTCGTTCATTTTCAAAGGACGCTCTGCGCCTTCGTTGAGCAGTTTGATAACGGCATCTCTGCCGATCTTCTGTTCCAGAGTGCGGCAGGCGCGCATATCCTGAAGTCCTGCGAAAAAGACTTCGTGGCGGATCGAATCCAACGGGTCGCCGTACTTGCCGGGATAGACCAGATAGGCATCACCCGCAGGGAATGCCCCTCCTGCATCGGTGGTATAGAAGGGATCGATGGCACGCCAGGAGTACTGGGAGTAGTAGAAGTTGAAGCCCCAGTGGAGGAATCCTGCCAGATCATAGATGTAGGCAAGCATACCGAAACTGCGGGTGCGCCGTGAGGGCATTCCGATAAAGCGGTTGGGGTAGTCCGCTTCGGGACCGCAGCAGTAGTAGCCCCAGAGAGGGGAAACTTTATCCTTGAATTCTTCGATCTTGCTGATGGAGGGCACAGGGTGCTGCACCAGACCTTTTTCGTAGAAATCCAGATGTGAAAGGGCTTCGACGGTCTCAAACTCTTCAAGGAGGGGACGGACCGTTTCAACGCATTGGGCGTAGGTTTCCAGATGATCGTTATGGGGTTCGTCAGAGAGTGAGAAGAAGCAGTTTTCTTTGCCCAGTCCATATTCACGCAGCACAGGCAGCAAGGCGGGGAAAAGCTGTTTCAGGAAGTCGGCGTACTCCTGAGAGGTGGATTCGATGTTCCAGCCGAAAATACCGGTGTAGTGGTCGGAAACAAACTTTTTCCAGTCATGCATGGCGCCGTAACGCTCCGTTGCGATGCTCTTGTCGGCGTTGACCAGCGTGGCGCGGATCTTGGGACACGCCTTGGCACCCCACTGGGTGAAAATATGACTCATGCCGAACTGTTTGAAGCCGATGCGCTGCCCCATTTCGATATAACGGCGCAGACGGTCGAAGTTGAATGAGTAGGTCAAAGTGGAAAGATCAAGGGTGATATCCAGCAGCTGGCAAGCGGGACGGCTGTGTCCGATGGCGGTATCCAGAGGGGGCGTCCACAGAGGGGTGTAAAGCATGGTCACACCGTGGTCGTGGGCGTTGCGGGCAAAGTTTTCGATGATCTGCCAGTGATCTTCGCTCCAGCAGGGGACCTTGTAGTAGTCGTAGAGACAGTCCACATGGAACCAGTGGAAATTGGTCATGGTCTGGGGCAGCAGCTCAAAATCCATGACCTGCAGATCGAATCGGGGGGAAGCTGCGATCTCGTTGGTTTCCATATCCCGCAGGGCGATGGTGATGGGATATTGGGCAGGAGTCTGCTCCTTGCCCACATAGACCGTCACCCAGAGGCACTGCCACATGCCGGAAAGCAGACGGAACTGCTCACCGAAATCGGGATCATCCAGCAGATCGGGGTAGAGACCGGGTTTGTTATCGTTGATGACATCCGGGTCGCAGCCGCTGCCGGCGTAGAGGGCAGGGACATATTTCACAACACGGACACGGGTGTTGAGTTCACTTGCGCTTTCGATACGCATGATTTTGCGCTCATCGGAACGCAGGGCGATCTGGAAGGAATAAAGCTCCCCCCGTGCCGCCACATCGGATTTGAGTTCCGGCGCATCCAGCTGAGCTGCATCGGGCAGAACCTTTTCCAGGGCACTGATAAGACGGACTTCCAGCATGATTCACTCCTTGTTGGTGCTTTTGTCATATACATTTGCTTACTATACCCCGGAAAAGGTTTTTTTTCAAGAGATATTTAGATTTTCAATGTGGAAAAATCCCCCTTTTCGTAAATTGAACTCAAATAAGCTCCTGCCGTAATGGGTTTGAGTCCCTTGAGGTGGGGCAAAGTGATGGACCAGGGGATATCCCATCCTTCGGCTTTGCCCAGAGAGATGTTGCCGATATGCAAGTCGGTGTGATTGGGACGGACCGCAAAGCGGAATGTGATCTCGGTGATCATCACGCCGCCGTCGTTGCGGAAAGGCACGGAACTGGATGCCCCCAGAAAAAGGACCTCCCCCGGTTCCCAGGAGTGAAAGGGGGAGTCGTTGACGCACCCTGTCAGTTCCATGATGCTGCGGCGGAACTTCCCTGTGATATCACTGTTGCGGAACACGGCGATACAGCTTTCACGCATGGCGGGAACGATTTTCGTGGTTCCCGCCACATGAAATCTTTCATCATTCTTGCCGTTCCAATTGATCAGACTCCCCGGAGCGGGGGTGTAGTCGGCGTAATCTTCGGAGACCGTTTTAAGGAGTTTGCCGTGCATCACATTTTCCCTGCCGCCTGTGGTGTCAAAGATCCAGAGGCGGTCGCCGATCTTCTTTTTGCTGTTGAAGGCGGCGGCGGAGTGCTGGTACTCCGCCTGGACCTCGCAGATGCCGCCGCCGTGGTTCCGGACCAGAGTCAGCTGGGTGAGTTCTGCACCGTCGATTTCGGCGGGGGCTTTGGCGCGCACTTCATGGAGTGCCGCTGCGCCGGGATCGGAAGCATCGTCGGGGAGTCCGGAAACGATATAGTTGAGACGGGCACTGCCGCAGCTGCCGCCGGGATTGAGGGAACGGGTGTAAAGATTTTTCAAATTGCATTGGATCATAAGAGTTTTTCCTTATTTATAAGTGTATCCGGGGCCCGGTTTCCCGGACTCCATAAAGGCGATGAGTTTTTCCGTGGAAAATCTGCTTTTTTCGGTTTGGTCCAGCAGTTTTTCCAGGACATCTGCGACGGAACGGGGCAGGTCAAAGCGTGAAGAAACGGCTCTTCCGCCATCATCGTACCCCCTTTCAGGAGCAGGGGGGGCGGACTCCGGCATTTCCTCTTCCCGGGGGGACTCTCTTTCCTCAGGACCGGAGGGGGTGAATGTTTTGTTTTCGATCGTAAACTCCATAGAATCTAATAATAAAGTTGGCATGGTCAGCTCCTTTCTGCTGACGGTGGAAAATGTCAGGATTTTTTTCAGGGAGTTTTGAAAAAAGCTCTTGACTTTTTCTTTTTTTTGCAGTATACTATGCCCCTGAATTATATTGAAAGAGGTGAAAAGTGTTTCTCAATTGTGATCAGGCGGCGGCGATGACTCCGGATGAGGAGGTCCTTGAGTTTTTCGTTCACGCCTGCCGTATTGCCGGAGCCAATCAGGAGTCGCTGCATCAGGAGTCTTACGAGATCCGCAAAGCCCTTGAAACTGCGGGGCGCGACCTGGTGTCGGATCTTCTGGCGTGTGATGATTTTACCGTCTGCTGGGCGGATTCCGGAACAGGTATTTTCAATTTGCTCCGCAACAGTTCCCTGTTGGGTAAGGGGCGTGTCCTTACCTCGCATCTGGAGCATCCCGCCCTCAGTGCCGTGTTGAAAAGCCGCTGTGACAAGATCGAATATCTTCCCTGTTCACGGCAGGGTATCCTTGAGAAAAAAGAGGGGGAATATGACTTTGCCGCTTTGACCGCAGTCCAAAGCGAACTGGGGAGCTGCCAGAACTTGAACATGCTCCTTGAAAACACCGGAAAAGAGTGCATCCGTTTTGTGGATGCCGTGCAGATGGCAGGGAAACTCCCCATGACAACTTTAAGCCGCTGTGCCGATTTGATCGCCATTTCGGGGATGAAGTTCGGAACTCCTGGGGGAGCGGCGCTTCTGGTCCGCAAAAATGCGCCGTGGAGTGCCGGATTTCTGGAATCTGTCGCTCAGAGCCGTCATCCTTTTTACACAGCTCCCCGGGTTTTTCCTCCTGCGGCGCTTGCATGTGCTTTTGCTGTGCGGAAACGGATGGAGCTTCTTGAAGACGCCCTTGAAAATATGAGAAATATCAACCGTTTTCTGCGGCAGAATCTCGAAAGTGACCAACTCCGTTTCACTGTGCCTGAAAATTTAAGCTCCCCCTATATTCTCCACGGTTTTCTGCCGGGAAAACAGGGGGCGGTGGTGGTCCGTGCCCTGAGCGAAAAAAATATCATGGCAGGAGCCGGAAGTGCCTGCGCCTCAGAAAGCCTCAGCGGTTCCCCCGCTCTGCGTGCCGCAGGTTACGGAAAAAAAGAGAGTTTCTCAGGCTTGCGTTTGAGTTTCGGCTTTGACTTCACCATGCGGCAGGCAGAATTTTTGGCGGAAAATCTTCTTTCGGTCTTGAAAAATTATTGAAGTGGCTATACATTGAACTGAACACATTTTATTTTCTTTTCCAAGGATCGTAAAACTATGAAAAAATACATTTTATTTTTGTTTCTTTTTTGTTGCGTTTTCGCCCTCTGCGGGGCGGGGAAGGCTGCGCCTCAGGTGCGGACACTTACTGTTTCCAAGACCACCAGTCAGAACCCCTCCATCTGGTTCGGCGGCGTGGCGGGGGACACCGCTTTGACCGAAGCCATTTCCCGTTTTCTCAACGCCTGCGGCTGGTTCGACTGCGTGAAAGATGTCAAGGCGGCGGATTACACCCTTGAGGGCAAAGATGAGGGGAAAACCTTTCTTCTCTATCTGAAACTGGGCGGCGCACCGGCTGGCGCATGGCGTTTCAACAAGAGCTTTTCCCCCAGAAACAGTGCGAAAACTGCGGTTGATACCATTATCGAAAAAAGTTTCAAGGAGCTGAAAGTCAAAGGCTTCTGCCGTTCAAAAATCGCCTTTTGCGCCCGGACTTCCGCCGGTGTGAGCAATATTTACACCTGCGATATCGACGGCCGTGAAATGGAACAGCTGACCTTTTTCAGGGCCCTTTGCGTGGAACCCTGCTGGACCCCCCGGGGCTTGAGCATCTGTTACTCCAAATACGGCAAAACCGGGATCGACGTTCTTGAAACCACCATCGCCAAACCCCGGCGCAGCCGTCTTATTTCCGGTTCCCAGGGGATCAATGCGGGGGCTTCCGTCAGTCCTGACGGCAGATATATGGCGGTGATCCGCAGTCCCGATCATCAGGTGGATATCTATGTCATCGAACTTGCTTCAGGCAAACGCCGCCGCCTTTCACGGGATAAGGCTGTTGAGGCTTCACCCTGCTGGAGTGCCGACGGCCGTGCCGTCTATTATGTCAGCGACGAAAGCGGCCGTCCCCGTATCATCCGCCATGAACTGGACTCCAACCGCCGCCGCCGTTTGCCCACCGTTGGCAGCGATGCTGTGACCCCCGACTGTTCAGGAGACGGCAAGATCGCCTATGCCACCCGGATCAACGGACGCTACACCATCGCTGTTTACGACAGCGTCAAAGATGAAAATAAACGTGTTATCACTCTGCCCGGTGAATGGGAGTCCCCCGGATGGGCGGCGGATAACCGCCAGCTGGTCTGCAAACGCACCTGGCAGGGGAAACAGGAGCTTTACGTTATCGACACATGGAGCGGCAGCGCCCGGCTGCTGGTTTCTCCCAAAGTGCCTGTTTCCATGCCCAGCTGGTCTCAGTGCGAACCCAAAACAGGAGTACGATGAAAATGTTTTCAACGGCTGATTATCTCAATAACTGCAACATGTTCGGGATCCGGCTGGGGCTGGATGCCACGACCGATCTGCTCAAACGGGCGGGGAATCCCGAAAAGTATCTGAAATTCATCCACCTGGCAGGAACCAACGGCAAAGGCTCCACCGCCGCCATGCTGGAACATGCGTTCCGCAGTGCCGGGTTCTCAACGGGACTTTATACCTCGCCCCACCTGATTGATGTCCGTGAAAGGTTCCGGGTCAACGGCAAAGCTGTTCCCGAAGATATTTTCAACGATCTGGGCAAAGAACTTGCCCAAGCCGCCGAGGGGGGCAGTTTCACCTACTTTGAATATGCAACCGTCCTCGCAGCTCTCATCTTCTGCCGCGCCGGGGTGGATGTGGTCATCTGGGAAACCGGACTGGGGGGCAGACTGGATGCTACCAACGCCGTCAAAAGCTGCGCTTCAGTCATTACCAATATCGCCTACGACCACCAGAATCTGCTGGGGAATACCCTCGCCGAGATCGCCGCTGAAAAAGCAGGTATCCTGAAAGAGGGCGTGCCCCTCTTTTACAACCGGCTGCCCGATGAAGCCAGAACCGTCATCGAAAACCGTGCCAAGGAACTGGGATGTGCCATAATCCCCCCCGAAGCGGAGGTTCCCCCCTGCGACGGATACACCGTCAGCGATTCCGGGATGATGTGCCAGCAGTTTTCCTATATGGGACACCGCTACACCCTGCCGCTGCCCGGCGCCATGCAGCGTGAGAATTTCCGTCTGGTGCGGAATGTGCTGCGTTATTTCGGTAAAGTGTGGGATTTCGATGCCGACAAAGCCATGGCGGCGTTGAAAGATACCCGCTGGCCCGGCAGATGTCAGATCGTGAAAGATTCCCTTGTCATCGACGGCGGACACAATCCCGACGGCGTTGCCGCCTTTACGGCAGCTTTGAAAGAGGTCTGGAAGGGTGAGAAACACCCGGTAATTTACGGCGCTTTCAAAGACAAGGATTTCGCTTCATGTGTGGAGCTTCTTGCGGATATCGCTTCATACTTTATCTTTGTCCCCGTTCCCGCCGCCGAGCGGGGCATCGCCTCTGCTGAAGATCTGGGCGCCCTTGCCGACAAACTGGGCGTCCCCTGGGAGTACGAAACCGATATCGGCTGCGCCCTTGCCAAAGCAAAGCAAAAAAAATCCCCGTCAGGAGCAGCTGTCGTTTCGGGTTCGCTTTACCTGACGGGAGATGTGCTGAGGCGTGAAGTTCCTCTCAACGAGGTACTTGATCTCTGATCAAATTCTTACAGAAATCCTTTGAATGCCGCAGGATCGGGACCGATAGGTCTGCCTGCGGTTTTCTTTGTGCATTGGGGATTGGCGGGGAAATAATCTTTCCAGTCCCAGGGGGTGTAAGCACCTGAGGGGAGGAGTCCCATTTCCTTTTTCTCTTCATCCACGGCGCAGGCGGGATAACGCTTGTCTCTTTCGGCAAGAGATTTGAAGGTGGTGAGGAAAGGCGCACTTTTGATCTTGGGATCGGCGAAGATGTTGGTTTCCCTGCCGCCTTTGAACTTTCTGAACTCCGTGAAGGTCATTCTGCCCTTTGTTCCCCCTGCCAGCATGCCGCATGCCAGCCGTTCTGAGGCGGGGATGCGCAGGCGGAAGCAGTTGTTTTCCACCGTCAGCAGTTCGGGGAAAGGTGTCGCCAGAAGAGGCACGCGCTGCTTCTGCAAAACACTGTCAAAGAGGATGTTGTGGGTGAAAGTGACTTTCGCCGGCAGATGATTCAGGGCGAGGGGCGTGATCTGATTGATGTGGAAAAGGTTGTTCCGCAGCACGGCATTGTCGCACTTGAGCAGCCACATGCCCTGGAATCCCCGGACCGTGACGCAGTTTTCAACAAGGAGATCTTCGATGTACTCCGCCTGGATACTGCCGCCGGTGAAGTTGGGGGCGCGTCCGTCAAAAATGGTGCGGGTGATGCGGTGATCTTTGCCGTTGGTCAGCACCAGAACACCCCGTGTGGTGTTGTGGAAAAACTGACAGTGGAACCCGTCAAAGCGGAGATGGGATTTGTACTGACTGCGGAATCCGAAAGAAAGTTTCTGCTTGGCTCCGTCGAGATAGACCTTTTCACCGGGGGCGGCCCTGAAAGTTATGGGGCGTTCCGGAGTGCCGCCGGAGCGCAGACGGACTTCTTCGCTGTATTTTCCGGCGTGGATCGTGACCGTGTCTCCGGCTTTGACCACATTTGCCGCTTTGGTAATGGTCCTGAAAGGCTTGTCGGCAGTTCCGGGATCGGTATCGCTGCCTTTGACGCTCACATGGTACTCCCGGGGAGCAGGATCTTTGAGGGCGGTCGTGAATTCAAAGGCGGCGCTTCTGGTGTTGCCCCGGACCAGTTTTTCCTGAGCAGGAGAAATCTCTTCATTGCTCAAGAGCAGCCGTGAAGGCATGATGGAGTCGATGCGGACATAATATTTTTTGCCGGGTTTCAGGTTGTTGAAAGTGTAGGTGCGGAAAGGGGAAGCCGGATCCTGCCAGCGGGGGATGATCACATTCATCTTGTCGGGTGATTCCCCCATGAGCAGACGGTTGATCACCTTGTTGGGACCGTTGAAAAATTCAACACTGGCAACGGTGCTGCCTACAGCGTGTGCTTTGACACCTGAAGTTTTGTTTTTGTCGCGGTAAAGGATCCGTCTGTAAGGACCGACAGGATAACCCAGCATACCCCGTCCGTTGAAGAGCTTGGCGTTTTTCAGCGTGAAGTCGCCCATTTTCAAATTCCTGTACTCAGGAACGATGACCAGACTGTGGGGCTGGGCTGTTTTCACCGGGAATGCGTTGGCGTTGAAGAAAAGGGAACTTGCCTTGCAGCTTTTCCCCTCCTGAGCCATGATGTTGGAGTGGATCAGAGCTTGAACTTTTTCAAAGTTGTAAGGGATATTGGTGAAGGCGCAGTTGCTCAAATTGATGTTTTTCAACCCTTTGCCCGTAACGGCAACGGGAGAACCGGCAAAGCCGCAGTTGGTGATTTTGACATCGTTTGCCGCAAGGTGGACGGCACTCTTTTTCTGTCCGAGGAAGTTGATCCTTTCAAGGGTGACTCCGGGAGCGGTGACGGTGATGCCGGTTTCGCCGCCTTTGACGATGATGTTGCCTTTAGTTCCTCTTCCTGAGACGATGACTCCGGGGACGGTGACTTTGAAAGGCGCATAAACGCCGGGAAGCAGATAGACGGTGCTGCCGGGTTCAACTTTCTGCAAGGTGCGCCATGGGGAAACGATGGATTTGCCGTCATTGGCATCGTTCCCCGATTCTGAGAGAAAATAGACACTCTTTCTGTCAACAAGTCCCCCTTTGGCTTTTGCGCCCTTTTGCAGACGGAAATCCCAGTTGTCAGGATCGGCAAAGGTCCTGTTCAGATCCAGATTGCTCTGGTGGGTCATGATGGAGGTGCTGCTGCGGCTGTAACTGGTGTAAAAGTAGACGTTGTTCGCTTCGGTGGTGGGCATACCGGGCTGAGAGCTTGAGGGGTAGATCGTGCCGACAGTGGCACAGTTGCGGATGAAACTTTTGCCGTCGGTGGCACCTTTGCACCAGATATCGCCGAAAGCGTGTCCGCCGCCTGCGACACATCTTTCGATGACACAGTTGGTGATGGGACCGCCGTAGAAACGGATCCCCGCTTTGCAGGAGTTGAAAGAAAGACAATCCCGGATCGCACAGTTTCTGGTGGGACCGTTGATGATGATGTTGCCTCCGGAACCGGCATACATGGCACCGTTGCCGTAGGTTCGGCAGTTTTCGATGACGGTGTTGACGGGCTTCCAGAGACGGACTCCGCCGCCGCAGAGAAAGATGTCGCAGTTGCGGATGACGGAATCCGCAAGAAAACGCCCGCAGATACCCTCACGGGCAGTGGGGCGTTTGTCGGTGTCGCCGCTGAAATAGAAGCCTGTAATGGCGAGACCTTCCACCACAAGATTTCGGGTGAGAGGTTCGACTTTGTACTGTCCCACGGTCACACCGATCTTGTTGATGACGGAAATGGTGAGATAGTGTTCATCAGGTGAAGCTCCGTCGCTGGTGACGACATAAAGTTTTTTGTTCTTTTTGTCGTGGAACCAGGCGCTGCGTTCAAAGTCCAGAGAGGCGTAGTCGTTTCTGAGAAGATAGGTCACAAGGGAGTCCCTTTCATTGACCGTTTCCACAGGGCCTGCCCAGTCGCAGACGTAGGTGAAAAGTGTGCCGGGGACTTTGGTGAAGCGGGGGGCATCCACGTCGCCCCTGAGGAGGACCGTGCCGGGGAAAACTGCCCGGATATAGGTTTTTTTCGTCGGAGAGGTCTGGATCTGCGCCGCTTCAATGGCTTGATGATAGACACCGGGAAGAATGTTCATGGAGTCCCCGCCTTTCATCACAGAAAGAGCCTTTTTGAATGTGGCAAAGGGACGCTCCGCACTGCCGGGGTTACTGTCTTTGCCGGTGGGCGAAACAAAGTAATCCGCAGCTGAAAGGGTAAAGGCAAGCAGGCAGGTCAGGAAAAAGAAAAGTTGTTTCATTGTCATTATCTCCCGTTGGCTTCGAGGTATTTTTCAAGGATCTCAGCCGCCAGAGCCACCATATCGGCACAGGGGCGTTTCTTGTAATATTCCGGGGTGCGGGCCTCGGATTCCGGGGGCGTGGACGCCTTTTTTTCCAGTCCCAGCAGTTCGCGGCAGACGATGGAGCCGCACTCTTTTTTGAAGGCTTCCGCCACTTCCTGGATACGGGCGTACTGACCGTCTTTTGCGCTTTTGTCCTTAAGGTCCCCTGAACCGTAGATCATGTTGAGGACAAGGACCATACCGCTGACAGCGCCGCAGACTTCACGCATCCTGCCCACGCCGCCGCCGAATCCCGAACTGATGACAAGGGCATGTTCTTCGCTGATGCCGCATTCCGCAGCAAAAGCGCCGCAGACCGCCTGTGCGCAGTTGGCTCCCTCCATAAAGAGGGCTTTGGCTTTTTCTGATTTATCCATAAATCAACTCCTTGAAATAATGAGCTTTGAAATGACTTCCTGAATAAATATAGCACCAGCTGTAAAATTTTCAAGTAAAAAGTATCTGCTGCGACTTTTTTCTTCTTGAAAAAAAGAAAAAATGTGGTATAATATGCCGTAATCAACGTCAATTAAAAATAAAGGACCCTATCATGTTTTCAGTTCCGGTGACCTATCTTTATGAGTTTGAACATATTTCTGAAAAGATGCGCCCCTATGTCATGGCAGAGTTTGCCCGTTACGGAGCAAAACATCTTGTGCTGAGCGACGTTCTGATCCAGCAGATCATGGGCGGGGACGGTCTTGAAGATCAGCTGCTCAAAGAAATGGAAAATGCGGGATTGAGTTTCTGCGATGCCCATGCACCTTTCGGTCCCCGGCGTGATATGAACTGCCCCTGGCTTGAAAAACGGTCCATGATGCTCAACCGGCTGAAACTTGCTCTGGAAATCTGTCATTATATGAAAGTTGACACCATCACCATCCATCTGGGGAACAACCACTTTGCCCCCGGAACGGCCATGAGTGATGAGGAACATATTGCCCTGATGAAGGAATCTTTGAGCGAACTTCTGCCCCTTGCGGAAAAGCTGGGCATCACCATCTGTATCGAAAACATCTGGTTCTCGGTGAACACCCCCGACATTCTCAATGCGATCAAGGCGGAGTTCCCCACCGATGCTCTGGGCTTCTGCTACGATGCCGGACACGCCAATATCATGGATAACGGCAGAAACTTCGTCACCGGCAACGCCTGGAAAGGTTGGAACGCTTCCGGCAAGGCTGTCCCCCGATGGGAGGATCAAGCCCTTGAAAAGATGCTCCCCCACATCGTCAACTGCCACCTCCACGATAACAGCGGTTGGAACGATGCCCACGCCATTCCCGGCAGCGGCTGCATCGACTGGGTGAAGATCATCCGCCAGCTCAAGCGCGCCCCCCGTCTCAAGGTGGTCCAGAGTGAAGTCCTCCCCGTCCGTGCCAACGTGGATATCCCCGAACTGGTGGCGACCTTCACCGAACTCGGCGATATGGACTGAGCGTTTTATCTGCATACAAAAAGGAGCTGTTGCAAAACAGCTCCTTTTTTTAGTGCGATCAAAGGTTAATTGACGGCGCGGCGTTCGACCCGGGGGGAAATGGAACAGAGGATATCCCAGGCGTGGGTCCCCTTGTAGTTGCTCCAGTTGGCAATGTCGATGGAGTCCCCCTGATCTGAGGTGAAAAGCTCCACCTCGTCCCCGACTTTTGCACCGGGCACGGCGGAAAGGTCGATCATGGTGTAGTCCATGGTCACTCTGCCGAGGATGGGACACAGTTTGCCGTTGACACGGAAAAATCCTTTGTTGGTGAGTTTCAGCGGCACACCGTCGGCGTAACCTGCGGCAACTGTTCCCACGAGAGTTTCTGAACTCAGTTTGTGGAGTCTTCCGTAACTGACCGTTCCTCCGGCAGGAGAGCGGCGCACCGCCGCAAGACGGCTTTTGAACTTGACCGCCCCTTTCATGCCGCAGTCAGGAAGAACACCGTACATGGCGATACCCAGACGGATGAGGTTGAAAGGAGGACGGCTTGCACCCGGCATGAAAAGGGTTCCTTCGCTTGCCGCCAGATGGTTCTGGGGCAGGTGGAGCGCATGGGCAAGACGGGTCATTCCGGAAATCTGTTCAAGGGAACCGGCATCACCCGGTTCAGCTTTGGGGAAGTGGGAATAAATGCCTGTCACATTGAGGTTTTCAAGTGCGATGATCTTTTTTGCCGTTTCCTCCGCTTCGGCGAGGCGGATCCCCACCCTGCCCATGCCGGAGTCGATGGCAAGCTGGACCGTGGCTTTGCGTTTCCGGCGGCGGGCTTCATCATTGATGGCGCACGCCGTTTCAAAGTCGATGACCGGGAGCGTGACCCCCATTTCGATGGCAGGAGCGATCTCCTCGGGCATGACTCCGCTCAACATCCGCAGTTCCACGCCGTATTTCAGCAGTTCCACCGCTTCGCTCAAGGTGGCGATACCCAGAACCTTGACCCCGGCTTCAAGGAGCGCCGGGACCACGATGGCGGTACTGACACCGTAGGCGTTGGCTTTGACGACGCCCAGAACATCACAATTCTGTGACATCCCCTGCAAGGCGCGCACATTGGATTTGATCGCTTCACGATCGACTTCAAGGCGCGCCCGGCAGAAAAGACCTTCATTCATTTTCGGAACAGTTCCTGCTTATTTGGCGTATTCAACAGAACGGGTCTCACGGATGACCGTGACTTTGATCTGGCCGGGATAGGTCATCTCTTTTTCGATTCTTTCGCTGATTTCCCGTGCCATCATCTGAGCTTCGCCCTCGTCGATCTTTTCGGGGATGACGACAACGCGGATCTCACGGCCCGCCTGAAGTGCGAAACAGGACTCCACTCCGTTGAACTCGTTGGCGATACCTTCGAGCTGTTCAAGGCGTTTGAGATAGAGTTCGGTGGTCTCGCTGCGGGCGCCGGGACGGGAAGCACTCAGGGTGTCGCAGGCACTGACAAGAACATCATAGAGGCTCTCGGGTTCCACTTCGCCGTGGTGAGCGGCGACGGCGTGGACGACCTCTTTGTTTTCATTGTATTTGCGCAGCACATCGGCACCGATCTTGGCATGGGGACCTTCGATCTCGTGGTCGATGGCTTTACCCAGGTCGTGGAAAAGACCGATACGCTTGGCGCGTTTCTCATCCAGTCCCAGTTCGGCGGCGATGATGCCCATGAAATAGGCGGTTTCGAGGGAGTGCTGCAGGACATTCTGGGAGAAGCTGTAACGGTATTTCAGTCTGCCCAGCAGACGGATGATGGCAGGGGGAACACCCTGGATACCGGTTTCCAGAACAGCGGCTTCGCCCTCCTGAAAGAGTTCATCTTCGATCTCTTTGCCGATCTTTTTGGCGAGTTCCTCAACGCGGGTGGGGTGGATCCTGCCGTCGCCGATGAGCCGTTCCATAAGGCGGCGTGCCACCTCTTTGCGGACAGGGTCGAAACAGCTGATGACCACCGCTTCGGGGGTGTCGTCGATGAGGATGCTGACCCCGGTGACAGCTTCAATGGTGCGGATATTTCTGCCTTCACGGCCGATGATCCTGCCTTTCATTTCATCGTTGGGCAGGGGGATCGTTGCGGTGGTGCGCTCATAGGTGCAGTCGGAAGCGTAACGCTGAATGGCGTAGGTCAGGATACGGCGCGCCTCTTTTTCGCTGCGTTCCTTGGCTTCTTCGAGGGTGTTGCGGACCATGATACCGGCTTCGTTGCGGATCTCGTTCTGGAGTTTTTCAAGGAGGACATCTCTTGCCTGTTCCCGGCTGTAACCTGAAATACGCTCCAATTCATCCACCTGAGCGGCGATATTTTTGGCAAGTTCGCTCTCACGGTTGGTGAGTTTCTCACGGAGATTTTCGATCTCTTTTTCCTGTTTTTCGAGACCTTTGAGTTTTTCGTCCAGAGAGTCGGCGCGGCGGTCAAGATTTTCTTCACGCTGAGCGAGGCGTTTTTCGTTCTGCTGCTGTTCACGGCGGCGTTCACGGATCTCCTGCTCGCACTCTTCGCGCATCTTGATCACGTCAGCTTTGGCTGAAACTTTGGCATCGCGGATCAGATGTTCCGCATCCCGTTCAGCATCTTTACGGATTTTTTCAGCTCCTTTTTGAGCCGAATCTTTTTGCATTTTCTGAATGCAGTAGATGATCAATGCACCCAGACCAACGCCTGCGACGCAGGTGATGCACGCAACTGCAATCAACTTCCAGTCACCCATTTTCTTTTCCTCACTTTTTTTCCGGCACGGCGGTCCTGTTATCGGCAACGCAGTGCTTTCAACAATACAACACTTCGTTTTCTGTCACGATGATCCCCATTGGAAGATCATGACAGGCGCACGGCAGCGAGGGGGCAAGTTGGCAGGAGTAGATCACAGCGACGGGCGTTTTTTTCACCCCGGCAAGGAGCCGGTCATAAAATCCGCCGCCCCGTCCCAGTCTGACGCCCGTTCTTGAACAGGCCACAGCCGGAACGAAAAAAAGCAAATCTTCCCTGATGAGTTCCGGTGCCGCCGCAGGAAGTTCCGGCGCGGGCTCCGGTATACCGTATTTACCGGGAAGTAAATCTTTTTCCAAATTGGTGATCTCCACCATTTCATATCCCTCAAGCTCCGCTGAAAAACGGGGCAGGAACGTGCGCTTTCCGGAAAACAGCTCTCTCAAATCGGGTTCTGCCCCCCAGGGGATGAAGAATGCGGCGCACTCTGTTTCCTGAAAAACAGGAAGTTCCCTGATAGCGGCACAGATTTTCCTGCTGCACTCCTTTTGCCGTTGAAGGTCAAGTTCCTTTCTCCGGGCATTGTAAAGGCGGCGCAGACCGGATTTTTCCTGATCGGACTGCTGTTCCACGAAAAAAACCTCTTATTTGAATCTTTGACCTGAGTTTCAATATCCTGTTACCGGATATCATTACACAGTATCATTACTAAATATAACACCATATCATTGCTAATTAAAGGTCAAATTTGACTTTTTTTCAAAAAAAGTGAAAAATATTTTTCCCCGCCCTCTTTCACAGCCGGAAAAGAGCTTGTTTCAAGAGGAAAAGCTGTTGTTTCAGCGAGCTGCGCCCATGTTCCGGCTCGTCAATAATTTTAGCAATTTTTTGACGGCACTCTTGACAACAATATTACGAGGTGCTATATTATAGCTATGCTTAACAGATTGTAAAGCGGCACTTGCGATGAGTTTCTCATCGCCGGGAAGCCCTCGGTAGTCCGGGAAAGATTGTGAAAGACCAGTCGAAGATTTTGCAACAGTTGAGCTTTTTTTATTTTCTTTTGCCCATTCTTGCCCCCTCTTCCTGTCTTGATAAAGGGGAGGAATATCTTGAGTGCAGATCCCACAAATCCGTCACTTACGCCGAATAGATCTCTTCGGCGGCTCGGGCGACGGCGCTGCGGCCGTTGTTGCCTTCGCTGAGCATCTGCGTTACCCGTTTCATCCCTTCGAGGGTGGAGTCACGGCGGACGCCGCCCGGAAGAATGGATTCAAGGGCAGGGACGATGTTGGACTTTTTGAAGTCGTACTGGATGAATTCAGGACACACCGGACTGTTGTCGATGATGTTGGTCATGGTGATAAATCCCCTGAAAGGCCGCACCGTGGGCAGCATCGCCAGATAGTTGATGAAACCCAGACGGTAGCCCACAAGCAGGGGCAGTCCCATGATGGCACTTTCGACGGTGACAGTTCCGCAGGCGGCGATACCGGTTCCCGCATGCTGCTGGCAGTAGTTGGTGTCGCCCACTGAAATTTCGATCTCAGGGAGCGTTTTTTTTCTGCGGAACGCTTCGATGAGAGAACGGCACTGGACGGCGATTTTTTCACGGGGGGCGGAAAGACGGAACTTCAGTTGGGGGTTCCGTTCTTTCAGCTCGTTGAGGGACTCCAGCATCACCGGCAGCATACGGCTGATTTCACCGGCACGGCTCCCGGGGAGCAGCAGCACCAGATCGGGATCCCGGGGGATGGAGGGATCTTTTTTCTCTGCCATGATGTCGATGAGGGGGTGTCCGGTAAAGGTGGCTTTCAGTGCCGTTTTGCTGAAAACTTCCACCTCAAAGGGGAATATGACCAGCACTTTGGTACAGATTTTCGCAAGGACCGGCAGCCGCCATTTGCCCCAGATCCACAAGTGGGGGGCGATGTACCACACCACCTTGATCTTGAGAAAATACATGGCAAGGGCGTAAAGCAGATTGAAGCCGGGGTAGTCGATGAGGACCACCGTTTCAGGGCGTTCTTTTTTTGCCGCTTTCACCAGTTGGATGTAGATGGCGATGAATTTGAAGAGCAGCTTTGCCACTTCAACGACGCCCATGACTCCCAGTTCGGTGGAGTCCACCTTGACCGGGATCCCGGAAGCGATCATGGCTTTGCCGCCCATACCAGAAAGCTCCACCTCCTCATTCCGGGCAGCGGCGATACGGCGCAGCTCGTCACCCAGCTGTGCGCCGTACATATCGCCTGAACTTTCACCGGCGAAGATCCAGATTTTTCTTTTCTTTTTCACTTGAGACCGTTGTTTTTGCGCTGGATCTTGAACGCCCGTGAGATGATGGCGTAATCTTCCTCAGTCATTTCCCGGTAGTTGACGGGCATGAAGAAACGGTTCTGTCGCACAAGTTTTCCGTTGTAGACGGTGGGGATACCCAGTTTCATCTGGTCAGCCATCAGTTCGGAAACATGTTCCATGGAACTGAAATTGAACTGTCCGTCGGTGTCGATGAGGGTATGGGGCATGGTGTAGCTGTAAACTTCAGCCCGTTCCTTCATGGCACGGCGGGTGGTGAGACGGCCGTGATACATGTCGGCGAGACGGACCATGTCGCTGGTGTCCGCCAGATAGGGATTGGCGACATAGGTGCTGACACAGACATCTTTTTTAGTCTGGTGGGCGGTTTCATAAAGGATATCCAGATAACGTTTCTGCAGCTCCAGCCCCCAGAGGTCCTCATGGTTTTTCAATCCCGCACCGATGGGCAGTCCGAGGAGTCCATCCATTTTCACGCCGTCGGCGTTGAGACCGTCTTCGGCATCAGAGAAGTAGCGGCGGATCATTTCACGGAAGCGTGCTTCATATTTAGGATTGGTGATATCGCCGCAAATCACCTTGCCGTCACGGGTGATGGCTTCGTCAAGGGGGATATTGTCATTGTTCCATGCGGCGGTCCAGAGAAAGACCTTGATGCCTCTCTGATGGCATTTTTCGATCCACCGGCGCATGTCGGGGAACTTGTCGGTATCGGGATCGGCATCGTTCAGATTGAGCTGCCACTTGTCATCCAGAATAAGGATGCCCGGTTTGCAGTCATGGTTGATGAGTTCTGCCAGCCACTCCTCCACCAGCTCTTCGGTGCAGAACTCTCTGGCGTGAGGGCCGTTGTGACCCAGGTAGTTGTTTTTATCCATCATGGCAGCGGCGACCTGATCATGCCAGGTGCAGTAGATGGGGCTGCGCCACCAGTTCTGGATGCGGCGGCGGTGGGGCTTGGGCAGATAGTTTCTTTCATAGCAGAGATTTAAATATGTGGGCAGAATATCGTTACAGCTGTCGCAGAATCCCAGAATCAGCCGGGGGGTTTCCCAGTGATCTGCAATACTCTTTTTGCCTGCATATTCCAAAGCGAATCCACCGGCTTTCATCTGGTCGCCGATGTAGCTTGTGGGGGGCATGAGGGGCATGGGGTTCCAGCGGAAACTGTCCCAGGTGTATTCCCCGGGGAGAGCGGCTGCACCTGCGGAAATATATTTTCTTTCGGTCCGGTCACGCAGACCGATGCAGCTGCAGCAGCTTGCCAGAGCCTGACCGCCCACGGCGGGAGTCAGATCTTCGCCGAAAGAGGTGGAAAAACTTTCCACGGGGTGATAGAAGATCTTGCTGTGGAAGTTGGGGGCGGTGTTGATGACTTCGTCGAATTCCCCGGCAAAGCCGTATTCCACCTTGTTGAAACAGCTGCGGAAAAAGCGCACATCCTCCACAGTGCCGCTGCCCTCGACGGTGCCGAAAACCTCAATGGAGTCCTCTTTGCAGATGATGGTGGTCTTTTTCTGTTTCCAGAGGACGGATTTTTCGGAACGGGTGAAAATGACGGCGTCTTTGCGTTCCTCTTTCTGCCACTTTTCAAAGGCGGCGAGTTCGTCACAGCGGTTGACACAGTTCACGGCAACGCTGGGGGAGAACCAATACTCCTGAGTGGAGTTCCGCAAAAAAAGTCTGGCAGCTTCGATGCCGTCGTAAAGGTTCAGTTTATAACGTTTTGCTCCCACATGGAATCCGGAGTCGGTAAGTTTAGCAAGTTTCATAGTCATTCACCTTTCTCTCTCTCTGAGTGTAGTGGTTTCAGATAACCGCGCATCTCTGGCGGAGCGCACAATCCGCAAGAACGATCGCCGCCATCGCCTCGACCACGGGGACGACCCGGGGGACGATGCAGACATCGTGCCTGCCTTTGATGGCAAAACGGTGCATGGCGCCGTCGGTACCGGGCATGGACTGCTCCTGACCGATGGAGGGCGTCGGTTTCACCGCTGCCTGAAAAACGATGGTTTCACCGTCTGAAATGCCTCCTCTGATGCCGCCTGCGGCACCGGGGGCGGAGTTGTTGACGGAGCCTGTCACTTTTGCCGCTTCAAAACCGCTGCCGACGGTGAAGCCTTTGACGGCACCGATGGAAAATATGGCATGGGCAAGAAGGGCATCCAATTTGTCGAAAACCCCTTCGCCCCAACCGGCGGGGACTCCGGTGATGCGGCACTCCACGATACCGCCGCAGCTGTCGAGTTCACGGCGGCATGTTTCGATGCGTTCCGCCATCTTGAGTGCGGCGGCGTTGTCGGGGGCGCGGAGGGGATTGGTGTTGATCTCGTCAAGGTCGATCTTCTCAACGGCAACGCCTCCAACTTCAAGGGTATAGGCGGTGATTTTTACAGGGGTGGCAGATGCAAGAAAAAGTTTTGCCAGGGCACCTGCCGCCACACGACAGGCGGTCTCTCTGCCTGAGGATCTGCCGCCGCCCCGGTAATCCCGGAACCCGTACTTGGCATGGAATCCCCAGTCGGCGTGACCGGGCCGGAAGAGATCTTTGAGTTCAGAATAATCCTTGCTGTGCTGGTCGCTGTTGCGGATGAGCAAACCAATGGGGGTTCCGGTGCTTTTGCCTTCAAAAACACCGGAAAGGATCTCCACGGTATCGCTTTCTTTGCGGTGGGTGGAACCTGCCGCACCGCCTCCGGGGCGACGCCGGTCAAGCTCCTGCTGGATGAATCCCTGATCTATGGCGATCCCGGCGGGCATACCGTCAACGACTGCGCCGATAGCGGGGCCGTGGGATTCCCCGAATGTGGTGACTTTGAAAAGCGTTCCGAATGTGTTGCTGCTCATTTTCAGATCATACCTTTTTCAATAAGAAGCTCCCTGAGGGCAATGGCATTGTCACGGGGGGCGAGGGTGCTTCGGGCTTCAAACCGCAAAGAGGCGGCTTTTTCAAAGAGCTGCCGCCGCAGGGCGTTGCGTTTCCTGAACACCGCAAAAGGGGCGGGGGCACCTGCCAGAAAGGGGGGCAGACCGTTCCGTGAGATACGCTCAAAGGCGGTGATATCATCCACGTCGATCCAGATGATGCTGCCCAATCTCTGCAAGATGGGGAAATTGGCATCTTTGAGCAAAGCTCCGCCGCCGAGAGAGATGATCTCCACCTTTTCAGCAGGGGGGAGTGCGCTTAAAAGTTCGCTTTCAAGACGGCGGAACTCCTCTTCGCCTTTCTGTTTGAAAAGTTCACGGCAGCTGCATTGATATTTTTCTTCCAGCAGTTCGTCCGTGTCGGTGAAAGGCACTTTCAGCAGCGCCGCAAGGGCTTTGCCGAGAGTGCTTTTTCCGCAGTGCTTGATCCCGCAAAAGATCAGTGCCTTGCCCATGAGACCATGCCTTTTGTCACTGTTACATCATGGAGTCCGGACGGACGATCTGGGTTCCGATACCTGTGTCGGTGAAGATCTCAAGAAGCAGCGTATGGCGTTTGCGTCCGTCGATCATGTGGACCTTGTTGATACCGGCGTTGAGGGCTGAAACGCAGCTGGCGATCTTGGGGAGCATACCGCCGGAAAGAGTTCCGTCAGCGATCAGTTTGTCGATTTCGTCGGTTTTGATGGTTTCGATGACAGAGCTTTCATCTTCCTTGTCGGCAAGGATTCCGGGGACGTCGCTCATAAAGACCAGCTTTCTGGCGTGGAGCGCTTCAGCGATCTTACAGGCGGCGGTGTCGGCATTGATGTTGTAGATCTGACCGTCAAGTCCGGTACCCAGAGGGGTGAGGATGGGGGTCTGACCTTTGGCAAGAGCTTCCATGATCGCCGTCACGTCAACGCCGGTGACTTCGCCCACGAAACCCACATCTTCCTGGGCGCCGGTGGCGGGATCGGTGGAAAGAGTCCGCTTGGCTTTGAGGATCTGTTTGCCGGAAATGCCGCAGACAGGACCGCCGAATTCTTTGCCCAGTTCCACCAGATGAGCGTTGACTTTGTGAAGCACATCATCCACGACTCCGATGGTCTGACCGCAGGTGTAACGCAGACCGTTGACGAATTTGACAGGGATCCCCTGTTCTTTGAGGGCGGCTGAAATGGCTTTGCCGCCGCCGTGGACCACCACGGGACGGATACCGATAGCTTCGAGCATGACGATGTCACGCATGGTCCCCCGGACCAGCTCTTCATCCTCCATGGCACTGCCGCCGAACTTGACGACCATGATGGAGTTGCGGAATTTCTGGATATAGGGCAGGGCTTCGACCAGGACGCCGGCTTTGTCAGTGATCTGCATAATGATTTTTCCTCCGGAATTAAATGGAACTTGTTTTGTCTATAAGATAGCACAAAAAACGCTTTTTGTCAACTCTTCACCGCCGGAAAATCAGGGGGTTGTTGAAGCCACATTCTCGCCACGGGTGTCTCTGAGACGGCAGGCGTTATACAGTGTGCAGACGCTCAGGAGCAGGAAGAGAATGAAGACCGCAAGGTAGGAGTTGTTGGTGTAGATCAGAACATTGCCGTTTCTGACAGGTTCAAACATATCCAGAAGCAAGCCCACGGCGTTGCTCAGCAGTGCCACCATAAGATAGACGGTCCCGTTGCAGAGGCTGACGATGGCGCCCATGGCTTCGGGAACGTTGGTGTCTTTCATGGTGGGGACGGAAATGGTCCCCTGATTGGCGAACCATGCCACGGCAAAGAGCAGGAACACGAGATAAGGCGTCCGCCAGTTGAAGCAGAGTGCCAGCACGATGACGCCGTATGCAAGGACTGCCACGCAGCCCGCTATCACCAGAAAGATCTTGCGGCGGCCGCCGAAAAACTGGCTGACCAGAGCCATGCAGAAGGCACTGATGGAGGCAAGGATGCTCAGACCCATGATGTAGGTTGCGGCAGTTTCCGTGGAAAGACGGCAGAAGTCTTCGAGGAACTTTTTGCCGATGACGGTGTGGATACAGTAGTATGTTCCGAAACTGCAGGCGGAATAGATGATGATGTTGCGGTTGTGCTTGCGCTTGAGAAGTTCACCGAAAACACGGAACGAGAAGGGCGTGTTGGTCACACGGGGGAGCTTGACCAGATATTTTGACCCCACAAAGAGCAGATAGCTCACAAGAGAAGCTGCTCCGAAAATGATCAGAGCTGTCCGCCATGAAAGTTCCTTGACGATGAAGACAAAAGGTGCTGTCGCCACCACGCCCCCCGCATATCCCCAGAGCAGAAAGAATCCCAGGAGAACGGGGAACTTTTTGGGGAACCGGGTGGCGAGGATCTTGACCAGACTCAAATAAATGGCACTTGCTCCCATGCCCACCAGAAAACGGCAGAAGTAAAGCAAAGGCAGTGTGGTGCAGAAGGGGAAAATCAGCGATCCCAGACAAAAGAGCAGCGCACCGAAGGTGATGACCCTTTCGCCGCCGTAACGGTCGGCAAGAAGTCCGGCAAAGAGCTGTCCTGCGGCGTAGATGTACATGAACATGGAACTCAATGCGGTAATGTATTTGGCTCCCACATTGAGATCGCTTTGCAGTTCATCGAAGATGGCACCGGGAATCGCCACACGCTGGAAGTTGGCGAAAAAATAGAGCATGACCCCCATGCCCAGCATGAGGAACACCCGCACATGAGTTGACGTTTTTGACATGATCACATCCCCAGGCAGCGTTCAAGGATCGGGGTGAGCCAGGGATCAATGACGGGACCGAGAACCATCTTGAGTGCCGCAATGACCACCAGTACGGTGACGATCTTTTCAAAAATCGCCTGAGGCAGTTTCTTGAAAAGGATGATGCCCAGGAATCCTCCTGCGATGAGCAGAGGGATCATCCAGAGGTCGAGGAGCAATATCTCTTTTGTGATGCGTCCCTGATACCAGAACATGGGCAGTTTGATCCAGTTGACGATCATGAAAAGCCATGCGCCGCTGCCCATGTACTGTTCTTTGGTGAGCTTCATGGAAAGCAGATAGATGGCGGAAATGGGACCTGCCGCATTGGCAAGCATGGTGGTGCTTCCCATGAGAGAGCCGTAAAAGGCCGAGGGCAGCATTCCTGAGGGGATCTTATCCGGGTTGAGGCGTTTGCGGACGAAATTCAATATGAGCAGTCCGATAACGATCCAGCCGATGAGCAGTTTCATGGCAGTGGTGTTTTCGGGGGGGATGTAGCTCAGAAGCCACCAGCCGATGGCAAGACCGCTCAGGGACCAGGGAAGTAGACGCAGGATGAGTTTCCAATCAGCACTGCGGCGGAAATAGATCACCGCCATAATGTCCGCCCAGGCGAGCATCAGCAGCTGCATACCCGTTGAAAGACGTGCATCAAAGCTGTTTGCCAGCAGCACCACAGGCAGGATCCCGATACCGGGAAGCGCTGTTTTGTTGATACCGATCAGCAGTGCGCTGATACAGAGAATGACGATTTGAAATGTGGAGAATTGAGAGATCGCTTCAATCATTTTTTAAAACTTTTCCGCTTGAAAGATTAAAAGCGGCGGAAAACCGCCGCTTTCAGATATTGCCCGGAATGGGTCTCAGAGGGACTTGCCCGTAAGCATACGGTAAGCCTCAAGATATTTCGCTGTGGTTTTTTTGACCACATCGGCGGGCAGTTCGGGACCGGGAGCCTGTTTATCCCAGTCGAGAGTTTCCAGATAGTCACGGACAAACTGTTTGTCCAGACTGACGGGGCTGCAGCCCACCTGATATTCTGAAGCCAGCCAGAAACGGCTGGAGTCAGGAGTCAGCACCTCATCCACCAGAGAGACTTGACCGTCGATGACACCGAATTCAAACTTGGTGTCGGCGACGATGATGCCCCGTTCCGCAGCATAATCGCGGGCGGTGGAGTAGACTTTCAGAGAAAGGTCACGGATGGCAGTCGCCTTTTCAAGACCGGCAACGCCGACCACGCCGTCAAAGTCGATGGGCATATCGTGATCGCCCACAGCGGCTTTGGTGGTGGGGGTGAAAAGAACCTCATCCAGCTTTTCAGCCTGCTGATAACCGGCACGGAGCTTGATACCGCAGACAGAACCGCTTTTCTGATAATCTTTCCAGCCGGAGCCGACCAGATAACCGCGGACAACGCACTCAATGGGGATCACCTGAGCTTTGCGGACGATCAGGGAACGCCCCTGAAGATCTTTGGCATAAGGCTTCAACTCCTCACGGGTGGTGACATCGGCACTCAGAAGATGATTGGGGACATCTTTGAGCAGGTCAAACCAAAAGAGGGAGATCTGGGTCAGGACCTCACCTTTGCGGGGCACTCCGCAGGGGAGAACCACATCAAAGGCACTGAGGCGGTCGGTTGCGATAAAAAGCAACGCATCGCCCAGATCGTAGACATCACGAACCTTGCCGCGGCTGAGTAAGGGGATCCCGGGCAGCGCGGTTTCGATCAAAGCTCCGCTGGCATCGTAACGCATGGTCAGACTCAGGCGTTGACGGAGATGATTTCGACGCGGGAGTAGCGCTGACGATGACCGTGGGTACGGCGATAGCCTTTGCGGCGTTTCATCTTGAAAGCGACAACTTTCTTGGCTTTCAGGACTTCGAGGACCTTGCCCACGACTTTGGCACCGGCGACCACGGGGGTGCCGATGTTGAGTTTGCCGTCTTCGCCTTCGACAGCGAGGACCTGATCAAAAATAACTTCTGCGCCGTCTTCCACGGCGAGTTTTTCGACTTCAACGATGTCACCGGCTTTGACTTTAAGCTGTTTGCCGCCGCTCTGAATAATAGCGTTCATTTTTAAACTCCTGTTTATTTGATTTACAAGATAGACTTATATGCAGAACCATAATATAACACCGTTCTGCTGTTTTTGCAAGTCCAAAGTTATTAAATCCTTGAACTTTACCGTGAATTGCGTCCCAATTCGAACATTTCGAGGTTCATGGCATGGAGCTTTTCAGGGAGATTGGCCTTCAAGGCTTCGATGATGGACTCCACAGGGATCTCGATATGTTTTGAGATGGCGCCCAGCATCATGGTGTTGAGAGCTTTGGGATTCTGGAGCTTGTCGAGGGGGAGATCATCGGGGGTGATCAGCACGCCGTCAGCTTTCAGAACGGGTTTTGCCACATCGACCTGAGTGGGTTCCAGGACCGCCAGCACATCGGCTTCGCCTGCGGGAACCATGGGACTTGCCACCTTTTCGCCGTAGCGCACTTCGCTTGAAACGGAGCCGCCCCGCTGGCTCATGCCGTGGACTTCACTCTTTTTGACATCATATCCTGAACGGAAGACCGCTTCTGCCAGAATGTCGGTCACTTTGAGAACGCCCTGACCGCCCAGACCTGCGACCACAACATTGTGGATCATGCTCATTTCTTCACCTCATAACTTTTTGCCTTGACTGCCGCCAGAATACAGGGGCGGCGGGCGATGATGACACTGGTGTCGTTGGATTTCAGACGCTCCTGAAGCAGTTCTTTGAACTTCTCATGTTCAGCGGTGGTGTCGATGATATCCACATGATCGACGCCGATGCCTTCCACGATCTTTTCCAGTGAGACGGCGGGAGCGGGGGTGTGGTCGAGTTTTCTTCCGGTGGCGGGATTTTCCTGGAGACCCGTCATGGCGGTGATGCTGTTGTCGAGGATGATGACCACATGTCCTGTCGCAGGACGGTTGTAGACCATTTCAACAATGCCGTTGATACCGGTGTGGAGGAAGGTGGAGTCACCGATGACACTCACGACCTTGCGGGCTTCGCTTTCGGGGAGCATCTTGCGCATACCCAGTCCCACAGTGACACTTGCGCCCATGCAGACGCAGCTGTGGATGGCGTTGAAAGGAGGCATCACACCCAGAGTGTAGCAGCCGATATCGCCTGAAACGATGCAGTCGAGGTCACGGAGCGCCTCAAAGGTCTTGGGGTGGGGGCATCCCCCGCAGAGTTGGGGGGGCTTGCCGGGAGCGGGAGGGGGGT